>CAZUBT010000077.1:0-15569 GCA_964618815.1 uncultured Desulfobacterales bacterium
GATGGTTCCCACATTCACGTGCGGCTTCTTGCGCTCAAATTTCTTCTTGGCCATCAGTCCTTCCTCCTGAACTCAAAGGGTCATGCGCTTTTGGCTTGACGCCGGCCTAATATTTCCTCCGCCAGGGAAGTGGCGACAGGTTCATAGTGATCAAACTGCATGGAAAAAGTGGCCCGGCCCTGGGTGGCGCTCCTGACCACGGTGGCATAGCCGAACATGGTGGCCAGCGGCACCATGGCCTGGACCGTCTGGATGGAGCCCCGGCTTTCCATGCCGGTGATCCGTCCCCGCCGGGCGTTTAATTCTCCCATGACCTCGCCCACGAACTCTTCCGGGGTCACCACTTCCAGGGACATGACGGGTTCCAGCAAGATGGGTTTGGCTTTCCTGGCCCCTTCTTTGAGGCCCATGGACCCGGCGATAAAAAAAGCCCGCTCCGAGGAGTCCACTTCATGATAGGAGCCGTCCACCAGGACCACTTCCACGTCCACCATGGGATAGCCCAGGATGCCGGTAGCCGCGGCTTCCTTCACCCCTTTTTCCACCGGGGCGATGAATTCCCGGGGCACCGCGCCGCCCACGATCTTGTTCTCAAAGACCATGCCGGTTCCCGCGGGCAGGGGCTTAAGTTCCAATACCACATGACCGTATTGGCCCCGCCCGCCCGACTGGCGGATGAACTTGCCTTCCGCCTTGACCGGGACGGTGATGGTCTCCCGGTAGGCCACCTCGGGTTTGCCCACCCGGGCGTCCACCTTGAACTCCCGCATGAGCCGGTCCACAATGATCTCCAGGTGGAGTTCCCCCATGCCGGAGATGATGGTTTGGCCCGTTTCGGTGTCCGTGTGCACCCGGAAGGAGGGGTCCTCCGCGGCGATCTTGGCCAGGGAGTGTCCCAATTTATCCTGATCCGCCTTGGTCTGGGGCTCAATAGCGATATCGATCACCGGCTGGGGAATCCACAGGCTCTCCAGGACTACGGGGTCCCGGTCATCGGCCAGGGTGTCCCCGGTGGTGGTGTTCTTCAAACCCACCGCGGCCACGATATCCCCGGCGTAGGCCGTATCCAGATCTTCTCGTTTGTTGGCGTGCATCTTCAGCAACCGGCCGATGCGCTCTTTCCCGCCCTTGGTGGCGTTCAACACCGAGTCGCCGGATTTCAGCGCCCCGGAATAGATCCGCAGGAAGGTCAGATGCCCGATATGCGGGTCGGAAAACAGCTTGAAGGCCAGGGCCGCCAACGGCGCGTCGTCCGCGGCGGGCCGGTCCGCCAGGTTCCCCCGGGGATCCAGACCTTGTACCGGCGGGACATCCGACGGCGCTGGAAGATAATCCACCACTGCGTCCAGCAGGGGTTGAATGCCTTTGTTCTTAAAGGCGGTGCCGCACAAAACCGGCACCAATTGGAGCTTCAGGGTCCCCCGGCGCAGGGCGGCCTTGATCTCCCCGGCGGATACCGGCTCATCGGCCAGATACCGCCTCATAATATCTTCATCCACGTCCGCCAGGGCTTCCACGATTCGGCTGCGGTGCTCCTCGGCCAGTTCCCGGTAATCCACGGGAATCTCGCCCAGGGAAAAGCTGGCGCCCGCGGCGTCGTCATAGACCAGGGCATTCATGGCGATTAAGTCGATGACCCCCTGAAACCGATCCTCTTCCCCTACGGGAAGTTGCACCAGCACCGGGGTGGCGCTGAGGCGCTCCCGCATCATCTGGATGGTGCGGAATAAATCGGCCCCCACCCGGTCCATCTTGTTGACAAAGGCCAGCCGGGGCACGCCGTAGCGGTCCGCCTGGCGCCATACCGTCTCGGTCTGAGGCTCCACCCCGGCCACCGCGTCGAACACCGCCACCACCCCGTCCAGGACTCGAAGAGACCGCTCCACCTCAATGGTGAAGTCCACATGCCCCGGAGTGTCGATGATGTTGATGCGATAATCCTTCCAATAGCAGGTGGTGGCCGCGGAAGTGATGGTGATGCCGCGTTCCTGTTCCTGCGCCATCCAGTCCATCACGGCCTGGCCTTCGTGCACTTCGCCCATGCGGTGCGTCACCCCCGTGTAGTACAGGATGCGCTCCGTGGTGGTGGTTTTACCGGCGTCAATGTGGGCCATAAACCCAATATTCCGGACCCGGCTTAACGGGGTCTGTCGAGGCAAATTTTTCTCTTCCGACTACCAGCGATAATGGGCAAAGGCTTTGTTGGCCTCGGCCATCTTATGGGTATCTTCCCGTTTCTTGATGGAGGTGCCGCGACTTTGGGCCGCTTCCAGCAACTCTCCCGCCAATTTGGCTTCCATGGATTTCTCGCCCCGGGCCGTGGAAAATTTGATGATCCACCGGATGGCCAGGGAGATGCGGCGGTCGCCCCGCACTTCCACGGGCACCTGATAGGTGGCGCCCCCCACCCGGCGGGACTTCACTTCGATCATGGGCTTGACGTTGTCCATGGCCTGGTGAAACACCTTGATGGGTTCATCCCCGGCCCGCTGCCCGATAATGTCCAGGGCCCGGTAGAAGAGGCGCTGGGCCGTGCTCTTCTTCCCCTTGCGCATCAACCCGTTGATGAACCGGCTTACCAGAGGATCCTGGTATTTCAAATCCGGACGAGTAGGCCGCTTATCCACTCCGCCTTTTCTGGGCATCTTTTCCTCTGTTTTCTGTTTTCGGTTTTCTGTTTTCTGTTAAAAAACTTTCGGCAAGGGGCGTTACGCTACTTAACTTCAGGCCCGCTTTATTTCTTACCAAAAACCGAAAACCCCTTTAAACTTGTGCTTGGCTACATCATCTGTCTTCTGTTTCTCTTAGGCTTCAATTCCCCAAGAGCCTCATTGAATCAGGCCCTTACAGAAAACCGAAAACAGAAAACCGAAAACCGTTACTTGGGCCGTTTGGCCCCGTACTTGGAGCGTCCCTGCCGCCGATCCTGGACCCCGGAGGCGTCCAGGGTGCCCCGGACTACATGGTAGCGCACCCCGGGCAAATCCTTCACCCGGCCGCCCCGGATGAGGACCACCGAATGTTCCTGGAGATTATGGCCCACACCGGGGATATAGGTGGTGACTTCGATGCCGTTGGTGAGCCGCACCCGGGCCACTTTCCGGAGAGCCGAATTGGGCTTCTTGGGGGTGGTGGTATATACCCGGACGCACACCCCCCGCTTCTGGGGACAGCTCTGGAGAGCCGGGGACGCGGTGCGTTTCTTGATTTTTTCCCGGCCCTTACGGACCAACTGGTTGATGGTAGGCATAGCCTCTCCGTTATGAATCCCTATAAATCCCCGGTTCCCCAGGGACGACTGGACGCAGGCTAAAGCCTGCGGCTGCATTTCTTTCATCCCATCCCCCGGTTCCGGAGGGGGATTTGCATTTATTCGCCGAATATTAAGGCCTACTAAAAATTGATATTTTACTCTTTTTGAGGCCCGTTTGTCAAGGTATTTATTGGGCCATTTCCGGTTCCGGCAACTCGGGCGCGGCTTCCACCGCGTCCAGGGCCTCCGGCTCCGGAAGTTCCATCAGCTCCAAGTCTTCCGCCAGTTTGATGTCCAGGTTCCGGTACATGGCCAGGCCCGTGCCCGCGGGGATGAGGCGGCCCATGATGACGTTTTCTTTGAGACCCCGCAGGTGGTCCACCTTGCCCTGCACCGCGGCGTCGGCCAGGACCTTGGTGGTTTCCTGGAAGGACGCGGCGGAAATCCAGCTTTCGGTGGTCAGGGAGGCCTTGGTGATGCCCAAGAGCAGGGGTTCGCCGGTGGCCGGACGCTTGCCCAGGGCCAGCATGGCGTCATTCCTCTCTTCAAAAACCCACTTTTCCACCTGCTCGCCGATGAGGAAGTCGGTCTCCCCGGGGTCCACCACTTTGATGCGCCTGAGCATCTGGCGGACGATGACTTCGATGTGCTTGTCGTTGATCTTGACGCCCTGGAGGCGATAGACTTCCTGGACCTCGTCCACCAGGTAGCGGGCCAACTCCTTGATCCCGCTGATGTTCAGGATGTCATGGGGGTTGGCGGAGCCGTCCATCAAGCGTTCCCCGGCCAGCACATAGTCGCCTTCCTGCACTGCCACGTGCTTGCCTTTGGGGATCAGGTATTCCTTGGGTTTGCCCACTTCCGGGGTCACTACGACCTTACGTTTCCCCTTGATATGGCGCCCGAAGGTGACTATCCCGCTGATTTCGCTGATGATGGCGGTTTCCTTGGGTTTGCGCACCTCAAAGAGCTCCGCCACCCGGGGCAGGCCGCCGGTGATGTCCTTGGTCTTGGTGGTTTCCCGGGGAATCTTGGCGATGACGTCGCCGGGGAAAACCGGGTCTCCTTCGGTGATCATGAGGATGGCGCCCACGGGCATGAAGTAGCGGGCGAAGGCCGGGGAGTCGGGGATGCGGACGGTCTGGCCACCGTCGTCTTTCACGGAAATCCGGGGCCGCATCTCTGAGTCCCGGCTTTCGATGATGAGCCTGGAGGCCTTGCCGGTCACCGGGTCCACCCTCTCCTGCATGGTGACATTATCGATGATGTCGCCGAACTTGATGCGGCCGCCAACTTCCGTGAGCATGGGGTTGGTGAAGGGGTCCCATTCCGCCAGCACCTGGCCCGGTTCTACCTGTTGGCCTTCCAGGACCTTGAGATGGGCGCCGTAGGTCATGGGATAGCGTTCCCGTTCGATGCCCTTGTCGCTCACTATGACCAACTCCGCCTCCCGGCGGCTTAAGTTAACCAATTCGCCGTAGCGGTCCACCACGGACTTCATATTTTCGAAGCGCACCTTGCCCCTAGCCCGGGAGGTATGTAAGCTCTGCTCCACCCGCCGGGAGGCGGTGCCGCCGATGTGGAAGGTGCGCATGGTGAGCTGGGTGCCGGGCTCGCCGATGGATTGGGCCGCCAGGATGCCGATGGCCTCGCCGATGCTCACGGAAGTGCCGTGGCCCAGGTCCCGGCCGTAGCACTTGGCGCACACCCCACGGCGGGTCTGGCAGGTGAGCACCGAGCGGATCTGGACCTTCTCCAGCCCGGCGTCCTCGATGCGGAGCGCCGCGACTTCCTCGATCTCTTCGTTGGCCTCCACCAGCAACTCGCCGGTGTGGGGATCCACGATGTCCTCCAGGGCGGTGCGCCCTAAGACCCGGTCTCCCACCCGCTCGATGATCTCGCCGCCTTCCACCAGGGGCGTGACGAAGATGCCGTCGATGGTGCCGCAGTCTTCCTCGGTGATCACCGCGTCCTGGGCCACGTCCACCAGCCGCCGGGTGAGATACCCGGAGTTGGCGGTTTTCAGCGCGGTATCCGCCAGACCTTTCCGGGCGCCGTGAGTGGAGATGAAGTACTGCAACACCGTCAGGCCTTCCCGGAAGTTGGCGGTGATGGGGGTTTCGATGATTTCCCCCGAAGGTTTGGCCATCAGACCCCGCATCCCGGCCAACTGCCGCATCTGGTCTTTGCTGCCCCGGGCGCCGGAGTCGGCCATCATGAAAATGGGGTTGAAGGAGGCAATCTCTTCCTGGTGCACTATCGGAGGCCCGTCGGGGTTGGCGGGGTCCGGCTCCTCCACGGAGATCACTTCCCGGGCCATCTCGGCCATCATCTCCGCGGCGATTTCATCCGTGGCCTTGGCCCAGATATCCACCACCTTGTTGTATTTTTCCCCTTCGGTGATGAGACCTTCCTGGTACTGCTCCTCCACCTGGACCACCTCAGCCTGGGATTCCCGCAATATCTCCGGTTTGCGATGGGGCACCATCATGTCCATGATGCTGATGGAGATACCCGCCTGGGTGGCGTACTTGTAACCCATGTCTTTGAGACGGTCCGCCAGGAGCACTGTGGCCTTGATGCCGCTTTTGCGGTAACACGCGGCGATGAGCTTGCGGACCTCTTTCTTGGTCATGGTGTTGTTGATGAGTTCAAAGGGCAGGTCCGAAGGCAGAATCTCTCCCAGGAGCACGCGGCCCACCGTGGTCTGATGGATTTTGCCCTCAATGCGCACCGGGATGCGGGCCTGGAGATGCACCATGCCCTGATCGAAGGCCACCCGCACCTCTTCCGGAGAGGAAAAGGGCAAGGGCTTATGGCCGTTTTTCGGAACCCGCTCGCCTTTGGCAAAGGGGCGTTCCCGGGTCAGGTAGTACAGCCCCAACACGATATCCTGGGTGGGCACGATGATGGGGTCGCCATTGGCCGGGGACAGGATATTGTTGGTGGACATCATCAGGGTCCGGGCCTCGATCTGGGCCTCGAAGGACAGCGGCACGTGTACCGCCATCTGGTCACCGTCGAAGTCCGCGTTGAACGCGGTGCATACCAGGGGATGGAGCTGGATGGCCTTGCCTTCGATGAGAATCGGTTCAAACGCCTGGATCCCCAAACGGTGCAGGGTGGGGGCCCGGTTCAGCATCACCGGGTGTTCCTTCACCACCTCATCCAGGATATCCCAGACCTCGGGGGTCACCCGGTCCACCAGGCGCTTGGCCACCTTGATGGTGGTGGCGTAGCCCCGGGCCACCAGTTTCTGAAAGATGAACGGCTTGAAGAGTTCCAGGGCCATCTGTTTGGGCAGGCCGCATTGATGCAGTCGCAGTTCCGGGCCGATAACGATAACGGAGCGCCCGGAGTAATCCACCCGTTTGCCCAAGAGATTCTGGCGGAAGCGCCCTTGTTTGCCTTTGAGCATGTCGCTCAAGGATTTCAAGGCCCGCTTGTTGGGTCCGGTGATGGTGCGGCCCCGGCGGCCGTTCTCGAACAGGACATCCACCGCCTCCTGGAGCATGCGTTTTTCATTTCTGATGATGATGTCCGGAGCGTTGAGTTCCAAGAGACGCTTCAACCGGTTGTTGCGGTTGATCACCCGGCGGTAGAGGTCGTTCAAATCCGAGGTGGCGAAGCGGCCGCCGTCCAAGTGCACCAGGGGGCGCAAATCCGGAGGCAGCACCGGAATCACCTCCATGACCATCCATTCAGGGCGCTGGCGGGATTCCCGGAACGCGTCAATGATCTTCAGGCGTTTCCCCAGCTTCTTGCGCTTGGCGTCGGAGTTGGTCTTGGCCATCTCGGCCCGGACTTCCTGGGACAGGGGATCCAGGTTCACGGCCTTCAGCATATCCCGGATGGATTCCGCGCCCATGCCCGCCTTGAAGCGGTCGCCGTATTCTTCCCGGTGCTGCCGGTATTTTTCCTCCGACAGCAAGGTCCCCTTCACCAAGGGGGTCTCCTTCCCGTCCACCACCACGAAGGCCTCAAAATACAGGATCTTCTCCAGTTCCTTGAGGGTGAGGTCCAGGAGATTGCCGATTTTGCTGGGCAGGCTCTTCAAGAACCAGATGTGCACCACGGGACAGGCCAGTTCGATATGGCCCATGCGTTCCCGGCGCACCTTGGATTGGATCACCTCCACACCGCATTTTTCGCAGGTGATCCCCCGATGCTTCATGCGCTTGTATTTGCCGCAATTACACTCGTAATCTTTGGCGGGGCCGAAGATGCGGGCGCAAAACAGTCCATCCCGTTCCGGCTTGAAGGTGCGGTAATTGATGGTCTCCGGCTTCTTCACTTCCCCATGGGACCAGGACCGGATCATATCCGGCGAAGCCAGAGCCAGACGCACCGCCTCAACAGTGAGGGGGTCTTCCGGCCGGGCGAAGAGGCTGTTCAAATCCTCTAAAGCGACTTCGCGCATTTTTTCCATATGGCGTTATTCCTTGGACTTGTCCTTTTTCAGGAGTTCCACATTGAGGGCCAGACTTTTGAGTTCCCGCACCAGGACGTTGAAAGATTCCGGCAAGCCGGCCTCCAGGTCGTATTCGCCCTTGAAGATCTTTTCGTACATGCGGGTGCGGCCGGCCACATCGTCGGATTTGACCGTCAAGAATTCCTGGAGGGTATAGGCGGCCCCGTAGGCCTCCAGGGCCCAGACTTCCATTTCCCCCAGACGCTGGCCGCCGAACTGGGCCTTGCCTCCCAGGGGCTGTTGGGTCACCAGGGAGTAAGGTCCGATGGACCGGGCATGAATTTTATCGGCTACCAGATGATGCAGCTTCATGATGTACATCATCCCCACGGTAACCTGCCGGTCGAATTCTTCCCCGCTGCGGCCGTCCCGCAGCCGGGCCTGCCCGCTCACGGGGATGCCGGCTTCCTCCAGGAAAGCCCGCACCTCTTCTTCCGCGGCCCCGTCAAATACGGGGGAAGCCATATGAATGCCGTCGCGATAGTTCTTTTTCCAGATCTCCCGGATCTCGTCAAAGCTGAGATCATCAATTTCTTTGGCCAGGGCGGATTCGCCGAACACCCGTTTGAGCCGGGCCTTGATGGCATCCAGGCTGTAGAACCGGTCGATCATTTCGCCGATCTGTTTTCCCAGGGCCTGGGAAGCCCAGCCCAGATGGGTCTCCATCACCTGGCCCACGTTCATGCGGGAGGGGACGCCCAGGGGATTGAGCACCAGGTCCACGGAAGTGCCGTCGGCAAACATGGGCATGTCTTCTTCCGGCATGATGCGGGAGACCACCCCTTTATTGCCGTGGCGGCCCGCCATCTTGTCCCCCACGGCCAGCTTGCGCTTCATGGCCACGAAGACCTTGACCTTTTTAATGACCCCGGGAGGCAGCTCGTCCACCTTCCGGAGGCGGCCCAACTTGGCCTCGAATACCATATTAACCAGGTGGAGCTGCTCCTGGTAGTGATCCAGGAGCTGATCGATCTGGTCTTCCAGGCCGGGCTCTTCAAAGGAGACGTGGCGCCAGAACTCTAAGGAATGGCGGGAGACCATGTCCCCGGTCACGGTGGTGCCTTTGTCCAGAATGATGACGCCGGTGCGGTTATCCTCCAGGGCCTCTTCCAACTTCTTGCCCACCGCCAACTCCGCCAGCTTTTGACGGTAGCTCTGGGTGATGATGGCCAGCTCATCGGCCTGGTCTTTTTGAAGTTTGGCCACCGCCTCATCTTCGATGGAGCGGCTGCGTTCGTCCTTATCCACCCCCTTGCGGGAGAAGACCCGGGCGTCGATGACCACTCCTTCGATGCCCGGGGGCACCCTTAGGGAGGTGTCTTTGACGTCCCCGGCCTTTTCTCCGAAAATGGCCCGAAGCAGCTTTTCTTCCGGAGTCAGTTGGGTTTCGCCCTTGGGGGTGATCTTGCCCACCAGGATGTCTCCGGGGCGCACTTCCGCGCCCAGGCGGATAATGCCGCTGTCATCCAGGTTGCTCAGGGCTTCTTCCCCCACATTGGGAATGTCCCGGGTGATTTCCTCTTTGCCCAGTTTGGTGTCCCGGGCCATTACCTCGAATTCTTCAATATGGATGGAGGTGAAGACATCGTCCTTGATGAGGCGCTCGCTCACCAGGATGGAGTCCTCAAAATTGTAGCCCCCCCAGGGCATGAAGGCCACCATGACATTCTTGCCCAGGGCCAGTTCCCCCAGGTCGGTGGCCGGACCGTCCGCGATGATCTGGCCCTTGGCCACATTATCGCCGACGCGCACGATGGGGCGCTGGTTGAAGCAGGTATTCTGATTGGTGCGCTGAAATTTGATCAGCTTATAAATGTCCACCGGGGAGCTGTCCCCTTCCGTGGAGGGTTCCGAGGCCCGGATGACGATACGGGTGGAGTCCACATCCTCCACCACCCCGGCCCGGCGGGCCACCCTGGTGACCCCGGAATCCCGGGCCACCACCCCTTCCATGCCGGTGCCCACTAAAGGGGTGCTGCTGGTCAAGAGCGGCACCGCCTGGCGCTGCATGTTGGAACCCATCAAGGCCCGGTTAGCGTCGTCGTGTTCCAGAAAAGGAATCAGGGACGCGGCCACGGACACCAACTGGTTGGGGGACACATCCATATATTCCACCTGGGAGGGGCTGGCGATGATGAATTCCCCGCTTCTGCGGGCCTCGATCATCTGGACCGTGAACTTCCCTTTCTCGTCAACCGGCGCGTTGGCCTGGGCAATGACTTTATCCCCTTCTTCCAGGGCGGTGAGGTACTTGACCTCCCGGGTGACCCGGCCATTCTTCACCACCCGGTAAGGGGTCTCGATGAAGCCCAGCTCATTGACCCTGGCGAAGGTGCTCAGGGACACAATGAGACCGATGTTTGGACCTTCCGGGGTCTCAATGGGACAGATGCGGCCGTAATGCGTAGGGTGCACGTCCCGCACCTCAAACCCGGCCCGCTCCCGGGTGAGGCCGCCGGGTCCCAGGGCGGAAAGCCGCCGCTTGTGGGTGATCTCCGATAAGGGGTTGGTCTGGTCCATGAACTGGGACAACTGGGAGGTGCCGAAGAATTCCTTGATTACCGCCTGCACCGGCTTGGCGTTGATCAGGTCGTGGGGCATCAGGGTATCCAGGTCCTGAATGGCCATGCGTTCCTTGATGGCCCGCTCCATGCGCACTAAGCCCACCCGGAACTGGTTCTCCAGGAGTTCCCCCACGGCCCGCACCCGACGATTTCCCAGGTGGTCGATATCGTCCACCTGGCCTTCCCGGTCTTTGACGGAGATGAGTTCCTTCACCGCCAGCAGGATATCCTCAGGAGTCAGGATGGTTTGGGTCAGGGGCAGGCGCTCTTCCGGGGCCCTAAGCTTCAAATCCAGTTTCAGCCGCCCCACCGGGGACAGATCGTAGTACTCGGGATTGAAGAACAGGTTCTGGAAGAAGGTCTGGGCCACCTCGGGGTTGGGCCGGTTGGAAGGCCGCAGCCGCCGGTAAATCTCTAAGATGGCCTCGCCCATGTTGGCGGATTTGTCGGCCGTCAGAGTATTTCTCAAACAGTGGCTGACATTGACCCCGTCAATGTACAGGAGGTCCAGTTCCTTGACGCCCTTGGCCTGGAGCTGTTCAATCTTATCCTGGGACAAGGCTTCATTCACCTGGACCAGGACTTCGCCGTTGGTCGGGTCCAGAATGTCGTGGGCCGCCACCTTGCCCACCAGTTCCCCGGGATGGCCCACAATGAATTCCACCCCGGCCTTCTTCAGCTTTTGGATCAACCCGGGAGTCAGCCGTTTGAGCTTTTTCACCAGCACATCGCCGGTCCTGGGGTCCGGAATGTCATCCGTGGTGGTTTTGTCCAGCATGAGCTCCGGGACGAACTTCCGACGCACGGTGGTTTCATCCAGATAAATTTTTTCCGTTTTATAGAAGAAGTTCAGCAGTTGTTCCGTGGTATAGCCCAGGGCCTTGAGCAGGATGGTGGCCGGAAACTTGCGCCGCCGGTCGATGCGCACGTAAAGAATGTCTTTGGGGTCGAACTCGAAATCAATCCAAGAGCCCCGAAGCGGAATCAGGCGCGCCGAATAGATGATCTTGCCGCTGGAGTGAATTTTGGCCCGGTCATGGTCAATGAACAGCCCCGGCGAGCGGTGCAACTGGCTCACCACCACCCGCTCGGTGCCGTTGATGATAAAGGTGCCGTTTTCCGTCATCAAGGGCAGGGTGCCGAAATAGATCTCCTGCTCTTTGATATCCCGGATGGCCTGGGACCGGGCCTCGGGGCCCGTCTCATAGACCGCCAGGCGCACCCTGATCTTCACCGGAACTTCATAGGTCATGCCCCGCTGCAGGCATTCTTCCACTTCGTACTTGGAATCCCCCAACGCGTAATCCACAAACTCCAGGGAACAGCCGCCGCTGAAATCCCGGATGGGGAAGACGCTTTTAAAGACTCCCTGGAGGCCGTGGCGCGAGCGAGCCTGGGGGGGCGCATCCTTCTGCAAGAAACGGCGGTAGGACTCCTTCTGCATCTCAATGAGATTGGAGATGTCCACAATCCGTTCGATCTTGCCGAAATTACGGCGATGGAGCCTTAAGGGCGATAATGCTTTGGCCATGTTTACTCCTTAAATGGATGGCCGATAAATATGGGGATAAAAGGGGAAAAGGGGAAGAGGAAAAACTGTAAAGCAGTCCTTCCCTTTTGCCCTTTTGCCCATTTTCCCTTTTTCCCGTCCTCCCGTTAAGTTGCAGGGGAGGAAAAGGTTCCCGGAGAAATTATTAATTTCCTTTTTCCCTATTTGTCCTCTTGTCCTTTTCCCCCTGATATCCCAGGAAGGAAGGAGTTCCAGAGAATTATTTAATCTCGACTGTAGCCCCTTGGGATTCCACCTTTTTCTTGACCTCCTCGGCTTCGGCCTTGGAGACGGCTTCCTTAAGGACCGTGGGGACGTTTTCCACTGCTTCTTTGGCTTCTTTCAGCCCCAGGCTGGTGACGGCCCGCACTTCCTTGATCACCTGGATCTTGTTGGGTCCGCACACCGTCAGGACCACGTCGAACTCGGTCTGTTCCTCTTCCACCGCAGCCGCCGCGGCTGTGGGCGCGGCCATGGCCATGGCCATGGGCGCGGCCGCGGAGACCCCGAACTTCTCTTCCAGCTCCTTGATGAGTTGGGAAAGCTCCAGCACCGTCATATTGGCCAGGAAATCAATCACCTCGACCCGAGAAATGGCTTTGTCCATCTTACTTCCTCCTTTATTTCAGACAACTCCGGCTAGGCGTCGCCGACAGTTTCGCCGGCCTCAGGGGTTTCCGGGTCGGCTTGGGGTTCTTTCTCGTCTGCTTGGGGTTCTACCTCGTCTGCTTGGGGTTCTACCTCGTCTGCTTGGGGTTCTTTCTGGTCTGCTTGGGGTTCTTTCTGGTCTTTGATGGCCACCAGGACATTCAAGAGATTGCGGATAACGCCGCTCAAGACGGTCACCAGAGCTGTGGGCACGCCCTTGAGGACCCCTAACAGTTGGGCCATGAGGACCTCCCGGGCGGGCAGCTTGGATAAGGCGTCTATGGCCTGGGCGTCCAGCAGTTGTCCTCCCAAGACCCCGGCTTTAATCTTGAACTGGGGTTTCTCCTGGGCGAACTTCACCAGGATCTTGGCCACCGCCACCGGGTCCTGGTACGCCAGGGTGAGGGCGTTGGGCCCGGTGAAATGAGCCTGCAAGAGGGCCATGTGGGAATCCCCGGCCACGGCTCGCTCCATCAAGGTGTTTTTCACCACCTTGAGTTCGCCGTCGGCTTCCTGCAACTGCCGTCTCAGCCGGGTCAGGTCCTCCACCTTCAGTCCCGTGAAATCCGTGAGGATGCCGATTTGGGACCGGGCCATCTTGCTCTGAATATCCTCAATGATCGCGGCTTTTTGTAATTTGCGCACCGGGTTCTCCTTTACAGCAACCGCACCAGGTTTTTGGCGTCGGTGGGATCCACCGGAATTCCCGGGCCCATGGTGGTGGACAGGTGAATGCCCTTCATGTAAGTACCCTTGCTGGTGGTGGGCTTCAGGCGGATCAAGGTATCCAAGAAAGCCGCCAGGTTTTGCAAGAGCTTGTCGGAACCGAAGGACACCTTGCCCATGGGGGCATGGACCACGCCGGCCCGGTCCACCCGGAAATCCACCTTGCCGCCTTTGACTTCTTTGACGGCCCGGGCCACGTCAAAGGTGACTGTGCCCACTTTGACATTGGGCATCAGGCCCCGGGGTCCCAAAATTTTGCCGATGCGCCCCACCGCGCCCATGAGGTCCGGGGTGGCCACGGTTTTATCAAACTCCATCCAGCCGCCTTTGATGCGCTCGATGAAGTCTTCCGCGCCCACATAGTCGGCTCCGGCCTCCAGGGCTTCTTTTTCTTTTTCCCCTTTGGCAAACACCAGCACCCGGACGGTTTTCCCCAGACCATTGGGCAGAACCACCGCGCCCCGGACCATCTGGTCCGCGTGCCGGGGGTTGACCCCCAGGGCCACGGCCACTTCCAGGGTTTCGTCAAACTTGGTGCTGGCGGTTTCCAGAGCCAGACTTACCGCCTCGGGGAAGGGATAGCGGTGCTGGCGGTCCACCTTGGCGATGGCCTCCCGATATCGCTTACCTTTTTTGGCCATGTAAATGTAAGTCTCCTTTATGTCTCGACGATTTCTATGCCCATGCTCCGGGCCGTGCCGGCAATGCTGCGCATCGCGGCTTCCAGGTTGGTGGTGTTAAGATCCGGCATCTTCTGCCGGGCGATCTCCTCCAACTGGCTCTTGGTAATGCTCCCTACTTTTTCCCGGCCGGTCTCCTTGGAGCCCCGGGCCAACTGCGCGGTCTGCTTGAGCAGCACCGAGGCCGGCGGCGTCTTGGTGATAAAGGTAAAGGACCGGTCGCCGTACACGGTGATCACCACCGGGATAATGGTCCCTTCCTGGGCCGCGGTGCGGGCGTTGTAGATCTTGCAAAACTCCATGATATTGACCCCGTGCTGCCCCAACGCGGGTCCCACCGGCGGCGAGGGATTGGCCTGGCCTGCCGGAAGTTGGAGTTTAATCTGGGCGATTATTTTCTTGGCCATCTTCAGTATTCCTCTGAGCTATTAGCTATTAGCAGTTAGCAATTAGTAGTTAGCAAAAAATATTAAACTTATTCCAGTGATTACTGTCTAGCTAACTGCTGATGGCTGACGGTTGACTGCTTTATTGTCTTTCCTAACCGCTAACCGCTAAATCTTTTCCAACTGCGTAAATTCCAACTCCACCGGCGTGGGCCTGCCGAAGACGCTGATCATCACCCGCACCCGGCCCCGTTCCGGCTTGACTTCATCCACCACCCCGGCGAAATTGGTGAAGGGGCCGTCCACCACCTGCACTTTGTCGCCTTGCTCGAACTTGATCTTGGGCTTGGGCCGGAGCACCCCTTCCTGCATCTGCGCGATGATCTTGGCCGCGTCTTCCTCGGGGATGGCCGCGGGCTCATCTTTGCTGCCCACAAAGCCCGTCACCTTGGGGGTGTCCATTATCAGGTGCCAGGATTCATCGGTAAGCTCCATGCGCACCAGCACGTACCCCGGATAAAATTTCCGGGTGGAGAGGCGCCGCTCCCCTTTCACCATCTCCTCCACCGTCTCCGTGGGGACCAGGACCTCGCCCACCAGATGTTCCAGGCCCTTGGCCTTGGCCCGCTCCAGGATGGCGGTCTTCACCTTGTGCTCAAAGCCGGAGTAGGCATGGAGGATGTACCATTTCTGGGACACGGGCTATCCTTTGTCTCAATAAATAAAGGTGCGCACCAAACGGGAGAGGCCGAAATCCACCAGTCCCAGGAAAATGGAGATGACCACCACCAAGAACAAGACCACCCCGGTGCCTCCCATAGTCTCTTTGCGGCTGGGCCAGGTGACCTTTTTCAGCTCTTGCCAGGCTTCAATGATGAATTGCTTGACCGTGTCCCAATAAGTTTTTACCGAAGGCAGCTTGCTGAGCAGCGAAGTCTTGGGTTTGCGGGGCCGCAGTTTGACCACCTGCCCCTTGACGCCGTCTGGGGCTGCCTCTTTACCGGCTATCTTGGGTTTCGTCTTGTTCTTTTTCATGGTCTCGCTTCCCTGATCCCCGGCGTTAAGGCACCTGAAGACCCCTCCCGGAAAAGATAAATCTTCCCGCGGGCATCGGCAAATTTGCCCTCTTGGGGTCCCTGAAGCCTCTGAGCTAGGGGATTTATGGGAGAGAATCTTTCTACTGGCGGGATCCTCACCAGAAAACGACCTCTGGGTCGCACCTTCCTCACTGCCAAAAGTGGCAGGCCAGGAGGGATTCGAACCCCCAACATCCGGTTTTGGAGACCGGCGCT
>CAZUBT010000078.1:0-14635 GCA_964618815.1 uncultured Desulfobacterales bacterium
GGGGAGGGCGGGGGACCCCTTACGAAAAATACGAAAAATGTCCCCCGGTCCTCCCCTCAAAACCACTTTTTCAGAGGCTATAAAACAGAAAACTAACAACTAACTGTAATGACAATAGTTTTTAGCATACATTATTGTGCTTGGGTGAAGGAAGATAATCCATGAGAATCCATATCCAAGCTGCTTTGACGCTGTGCATAATCGAATGCTAACGTTAGTTGTCATTACAACTAACAACTAACAACTAACACCTGCCTTTAATGCATATCGGCCTGGTCATCTACGGCAGCCTGGATACCGTCTCGGGGGGGTTCCTATACGACCGGACCCTGGTGGAGTATCTGCGCGGCCAGGGAGACCGGGTGGAGGTCATTTCCCTGCCCTGGCGCAGTTATGGCCGGAGCCTGGGGGACAATCTCTCCTCTGCCCTCCTGGGCCGCCTCCGCCGGGCCCGCTTCGATGTGCTGCTCCAGGATGAACTGACGCATCCCTCCTTTTTTTGGCTCAACCGGCGCCTTCGGGTTTCGGGGTCATATCCCATTATCGCCATCGTACACCACCTGCGCAGCCGGGAGGACCATCCCCCCTGGCGGCGCCGCCTTTACCGCTGGGTGGAACGGCGGTATCTGGCTTCGGTGCAGGGATTCGTGTTCGTCAGCCGGACCACCCGGGCGGATGTGGAAGGACTGCTGGGCAAGCCGCGACCCGGGGTGCTGGCCTACCCCGGCGGCGACCGGCTGGCTGGTTCCATCTCTCCGGAGGATATTACCCGCCGGGCGCTGAAGCCAGGGCCTCTGGAGATTGTCGCGGTGGCCAACCTTATTCCCCGGAAGGAGGTCCACACCCTGCTGGCCGCGCTGGCCCGCCTGCCCATAGAAGAATGGCGCCTCCGGGTGGCGGGCAGCCTGACCATGGACCCGGCTTACGTCCGGGGTATTCGCGGCCAACTGGCCGATACCGGCCTGACCGGGAGGGTGGAGCTCTTGGGAACCGTGGCCGACCAGGATTTAGCCGCGCTGCTGGCTAAGAGCCAGGTCCAGGCCGTGCCCTCCTCATACGAAGGACTGGGGATCGTTTACCTGGAGGGCATGCGCTTGGGGCTGCCGGCCATTGCCTCCACCTCCGGCGCGGCCCATGAAGTTATCGCCCATGGCAGGGACGGCTTCCTGGTGCCTCCGGGGGACGTGGACGCCCTGGCCCATTGCCTGGGCCTGCTCCTCCGAGACCGGGAGCGGCTCCTAACCATGAGCCTGGCGGCCCGGGAGCGCTCTGCCGGCCACCCCACCTGGGGGGAAACTGTGGCCCGGGTGCATCGCTTCTTGCATCAATTCAAGGATAAGGAGTAGAATATTCACCACGGTTGCGCATGGGCCTTTGGCCCACCCGTAAATTATGTAAAGTGGCAAATACTGATGGTGCGTGGTGCGCACCCTACTTTGGCGGGCACGGAGGCCCGCCCCACGAACTTGAACCTTGAAACTCGAAACTTTTCGTAACAGTCGCGCATGAGCCTTGGGCTCTCTCCAAAAGCATGAAAAGGGGCGCGCTCCTAACTTTGAACTTTGAACCTTGAACTTTGAACTTTTCCAAGCAGAGACCTATCGGGCACGGAGGACGCGGAAGAATCCACCGAAAACCGAATACCCGAAACCGAAACCCCGACAATGACTGTCCCTTCCGAATTCAGCTTTCTCCGCTATCTGGCCGCCAAGAAAGGGGTGGACGACCGTGCCCTGAACCGCAACATCCGGGAAACCCTGGCCGGATATTTATTGGAGAGAAAGGGGCCGTCTCCCTGCCGGGTATTGGAGGTGGGCTGCGGCATCGGCACCATGCTGGAGCGCCTGTTAGACTGGGGGGTGTTCAGCGAAGCCGCATATCGGGGCATTGATATCAACCCCGAAATTATTGGTGAAGCACGGCTCCGTTTGCCGCGTTATGCCGCGGCTCGGGGGGCCGGCCTGACCATCGAGGCGGGGCGGTTCAGGTTTCAGAAGGAGCGGCAGTCCGTCCTGGTGGATTTCGAAGCCGTGGACCTGTTCCATTTCCTGGCCCGGGAGCCGGGCCGGAGATGGGACTTGCTGTTGGCCCACGCCTTTCTGGACCTGGTGGACCTGTCCGCCACGCTGCCGGATTTACTGGCCCTCCTGGATAGCGGCGGGCTCTGTTATTTCACCCTCAATTTCGACGGGGCCACCATCTTTGAGCCGACCCTGGACCCGGAATTGGACCGGCAGATTGAGCGCCTGTACCACCGCACCATGGATGACCGCCGCATTAACGGCAGACCGTCCGGGAACAGTTTGACAGGCCGCCGCCTCCTGGGCCGCTTGCAGGCTATGGGGGTTCAGGTCCTGGCCGCGGGCAGCTCCGATTGGGTGGTGTTTGCCGGGAAAACCGGCTATTCGGGGGATGAAGCCTACTTTCTGCAATTCATTATCCACACCGTGGGACAGGCCCTCCAGGGCCACCCGGAGATCGACCCGGCCCGCCTGGAGGACTGGCTCAAGGAGCGTCACAGGCAGATAACCCGGGGGGAATTGATTTATATCGCGCA
The DNA here is from genome assembly GCA_964618815.1 of uncultured Desulfobacterales bacterium. GTDB lineage: Bacteria > Desulfobacterota > Desulfobaccia > Desulfobaccales > 0-14-0-80-60-11 > CAZUBT01. The sequence goes on from CAZUBT010000078.1 coordinate 2,558, forward strand.
CCAGTTGGATGTGTTGGGGCAGGTTTGAGATGCCCGTTTTTTGTTTTCTGTTTTCGGTTTTCTGTTTTCGGTTTTCTGTTTTCGGTTTTTGGTTTTCGGTGAACGAGTTCGGGATGCAATGACGTGAAATGGTTAAGGCCTGACCATACAACCTCTTCATCAACGTTTAATATCATCCGACCTGCTTTCTTTTGAGTTTTGCAGTGCCGGCCCCCCACCAAAGCCCCATTTCGCTATCCAGAAAATATCTGGAATTCTTCCGGGTAAGGTGATAATTGTCGAACATGGCAAGTGATTCACTGCGAATGCATCATACTTATTGGACCGAAAATCATTGACATCCTATCTGACGCGATAGTCGAGTACATGGGAAATCGTGGAAAAATCTCAGTTCATAAAAATGTTGTGCCATCATGCTCCCCACGCCAAGGATTGCTTTCGAGTAGAGGGGTTTTTCAGGGCTAACACGAGAAACGTGGTCGAGCACTGAGTTGGTCTATAAAGCAGCCGCACGATCTCGGCTTATGGGACTTCGGAGGACAATATGCGCCTTAGACTCTGGTTTTTCATCATCATGGCCGCCGTTTTTATTTTGGTTAGCAAAGGGGCTGGGGCCCAGGAGATGCGACCCCCGGTATTGGTGTCTCAAATAGACGATAAAGCGCAGCCGCTGAAGTTGGCCCGGGTGGGCATCGAGGTCCGGATCCTGGGCCGCATCACCGAAACCAAAATGACCATGACCTTCTTCAACCCCCAGGGTCGGGCATTGGCCGGCGACCTCTATTTTCCCTTGCCGGAAGGCGCCACGGTGAGCGGCTATGCCCTGGACATCGGCGGGGTCATGGTGGACGGCGTGGTGGTGGAAAAGGACAAGGCCCGCCAGGTCTTCGAAAAAGAGGTGCGCCGGGGCGTGGACCCGGGCCTGGTGGAGTGGGTCAAGGGCAACAATTTTAAGACCCGGGTCTTTCCCATTCCCGCCCACGGCTCCCGCACCGTCATGGTCCGGTATCTGTCGGACCTGGTCCAGGACCAAGATGGGGCCGGCTACTACCTGCCCCTGCGCTTCAAAGACCCGGTGGAGGACTTTTCCCTGCGGGTCGAGGTGGTCAAACCGGTCTCCCCACCTCAGATCAAACGGGGAGAGCTGGCGAACTTCACCTTCGCCCAGTGGCAGGACAGTTTTGTGGCCGAGACCAAACTCAAAAATCAGGCCCATAACCAGGACCTGGTGATCGCCTTGCCGGACGTGGACCGAAAACCGGCGCGGGTGGAACAGGGACCGGACGGCGATTTCTACTTCTGCCTCAATGATAACCCGCCGGCCTCCAAGGAAGCGGCGCCTGCCGCCCCCAAGAGCCTCACGATCTATTGGGATGCCTCCGGCTCCCGGGGCAAGGCCGACCATCAGCGGGAACTCGCCTTATTGAAGGATTTCCTGGCCAGGCAGGACGCCGCCCAGGTAAAGGTGGACCTGGTGATCTTCCGCCATGAAGCGGAAAAGCCGCGGCGCTTTGTCATTGATAAGGGGAACGCCGCCCCGCTCCTGGAGGCCCTCACCAAGGTGGACTACGACGGCGGCACCCAATTGGGGAGCATCTCGCCGGCGCCGGGGGCCGCGGTCCCCGATTTCTATCTGCTGTTTACGGACGGCTTGTCGAATTTTGGCCGGGAAGAGCCCACGGGCTTCAAGGCCCCGATTTTCGTCTTTTCCGGCGACGCTATGGCCAACCACGCCTTCCTCCACTATTTGGCCCAAAAAACCGGGGGCGAATATTTCAATCTCACCAGGCTGAGCAACGATGCAGTTCTGCCCCGGATCGGGGCCGCGCCGTACTCCTTCATCTCCGCCGACTTCGACCCCAAACAGATCGGCCCGATTTATCCCCAGACCTCTCAGCCGGTGTCCGGCCGCTTTGTCCTGGCGGGCAAACTCCTGGCTCCCCAAGGAAAGATCACCCTCAATTACGGCGTCCACGGCCGCGTGACCCATTCCCTTACCTATGAACTCTCCCAGGACAACGCCCCGGTTGGGAACCTGGTGCGCCTGCTGTATGCCCAGAAAAAGATCGAAGCACTCCAGGTCTTCCCCAAACGTCACGAAAAGGAACTGCTGGAGATCGGCCGGCAATACGGCCTGGTGACCCCCGGCGCCTCCCTCCTGGTGCTGGAAAATGTTCGCCAATACGTGGAGCATCTGATCCCGCCTCCCGAATCCCTGCCGGAGTTGCGGCGCCAATACGTGGAGATGGTGGAGCAAAAAAGTCTCCAGGAGCGGAAGCTGAAAGAGGATAAGCTGGAGTCCGTCCTGGCCCTCTGGCAGGCGCGGGTGGAGTGGTGGAACCGGAAATTTTCGTATCCCAAGGATTTCAAATACGAGCCTCCCCCTCCCAGACGCAAGAAAGCCAAGGCCGCACGAGGTGGAGGCGGGTCGGGAGAAATGGCGGATCGTCGTGAGGCTCCTCGGCCGGCATCGCCGCCCGCAATGGCCAGTCTGGCGCCGGGGCAAAAGGGAGCTGAAAGGGAAGAAACGCCCACAGCCGCGGAACCCACCATGGCTATCAAGGCCTGGGACCCGGACACCCCTTATCTAAAGGAATTGAAGCAGGCGGCGCCGGCAGACCACCTGACGGTCTACCTGGAACAGCGGCGGCGCTTCGGGGACTCGCCGGCCTTTTTCGTGGACTGCGCCGATTTCTTCTTCCAGAGAAAAGAGGATAAGCTGGGCCTCCGGGTGCTGTCTAATATCGCCGAGATGGAATTGGAGAACCCCGCGCTCCTCCGGGTCCTGGCCCACAAGCTGGCGCAGCAGAACTACCTGGAGCTGAGTCGCGGGGTCTTTGAGGAAGTCATGAGCCTCAGACCGGAAGAACCCCAGTCATACCGGGACCTGGCCCTGGTCCTGGACCGCCTCAAACAATATCAAAAGGCCGTGGAATTGCTTTACAAGGTGGTGACTCAGGATTGGGACCGCTTTCCCGAGATTGAGGTCATCGCTTTGATGGAACTCAACCGCACCATCGCCGCGGCCAAGCGGGCGGGCGTCAATACCGCCGTCTTTGCCGTCGATCCCCGCCTGGTGAAACTCCTGGATCTGGACCTGCGCATCGTCCTGACCTGGGACGCCGATCTCAGCGACATGGACCTGTGGGTGGTGGAGCCGTCCGAGGAGGTGGCCAACTACAAGCATGATCTGACCACCATCGGCGGCCACGTCTCCCGGGACGTGACGGACGGGTACGGCCCGGAAGAATACGTGCTCAAAAAGGCCATGAAGGGGCGTTATCAGACCAAGACCAACTATTACGCCAGCCGCTCCCCTTCGCTCACGGGCGGGGTCACCCTGCAGGTGGAGGTCTTCACCAACTACGGCCGGGCCAATGAAAAGCGCCGGGCCATCACGCTGCGTCTCCAGGAGGCCAAGGACTTTTTTGTGGTGGGGGAGGTCGATTTTTGACCGGATGCCGGCGCCATGAGGGGCCGGCAATCGGAGAAGCCGGATAAAGAGAGGTAATTGACCGGCCTCAGAACCCCAGGCCAAGACGCCCGGTAGTGGTGAACCGAGTGAACAGTAGAGGTGATCTGGATATACCGCCGCCGGGGGTGGCAAGAAACTCCTGTCCCCACCTTGATGAAGCGGTTGATCAGCCAGGCTGGGGCGGAGGTTTGCTATCTGCCCTATATACGCACCTTAAATAATTAAAATAGGTAGTTGAGATGGTTATCATAACTGCATTTAAGACCATGCCTTTTTTTAAATTTTGCTCTCAATGTCAGATTTAATCTGCTCTCGATTTGATGGTTGTCAGCTTAAGTCTTAGTCATTACAAATTACGGCAACCGACCATGCTTCGTAGGGGCACAGCGTGCTGTGCCCATTGTCCCCAGGCTTAGGTCTCAAGGTCCGGTGTGCAACCCCCCGGATATAATGCGCCGGGAGCGCCTTACAAAGGTTGAGGCATTGCGAACCATCAAAATCATCATCTACGACTGCGACGGGGTGTTGATCGATTCACGGGAGGCCAACCGGGCCTTTTACAATGACATCCTGGCGCATTTCGGCCTGGCCCGGCTCTATGAGGAACAACTGGATTTCGTCCAGGCGGCCACCTCCGGGCAAGCCCTGGATTTTCTGTTTCAGGGCCATCCCCGGCGGGACGAGGCCCAGGCTTACCAGCTCACCCTGGACAACGAAGCTTATATCTCTCTGCTCCGCCTGGAGCCCCATATCCGGGAGACGCTCACCGCCCTGCGCCCCCCTTATTTAACCGCGGTGGCCACCAACCGGGGCCGCAGCCTGGACCTGGCGCTCCAGCGCTTCCACCTGGAGAATCTCTTTGATCTGACCATCTCCAGTTACCAGGTCTCGCACCCCAAACCCCATCCGGAGTGTCTGGAAAAAATCTTGAAGCATTTTCGCCTCCGGCCTGATGAGGCCCTGTACATCGGGGACTCCCGGGTGGACCTCCTGGTCTCCCAAAGGGCCGGAATCCCCTTTGCGGCCTATAAGAACCCCGGACTGGAGGCTATCTACCACCTTAAAGACCATCGGGAGCTGTTGCAGGTGTTGGCGAAATGACTGAAAAATCGGGGGGGGCGCCGCCATCTGCGCACCGAGGCGCACTAAGCGGGACGTTGCCAAGCGTGGCCATGCCTTCATGGGTCATTCTGAGCGAAGCGAAGCATCTCTCAACTTCAACCGGCTGAGATCCTTCACTTCGTTCAGGATGACGTCAACAATCTTTTTCCCAAGACCCTGCTAAAACTCAACACTGTCCGGTTAGGAAATTGCATGTGGTCCCATTTCTTCCCAAGCCCATGGCTTGGGAAATCGCCAGGGGTCAGAGATTATAAAAAATGTGGAACAGCCGCCCCCGGCTGTTCAGGCACAGGCTGGAAAGCCTGTGCCACCAAGAAATTTTCCAATGCATCAAAAGGAATTTCGCTCTTGCAAAAACCTAACCGGACATTGCTGGCTAAAACTTAAACGCGGGGAACAAGATTCCGCCGAACAGCAGATACGCCAGTATCAGGGTCCAGATGACATTGAGGCTCTGAGCCACCAAAAAGGCAATGGCCGGACGGCCGCCGCCCATGGTAGCCAGGTCCATGAACCGAGTCTCCAACCCGATGCTGGTGAAGGCCAGGGCGAACCAGAAAACGGTTAGCCCATTCAAGCTGCCTTTAACCGCGTTGACCGTTTGGGGGCTTACCAGAAAAGAAAAGACTACAGAGGAGACCAGAAAACCCAGGACGAACTTGGGGAACCGGTACCAGATTTCCATCAGGGTGGGCTTTTCCGCCCCGGGCGCGGTGCCTTTGAAGGTCCACACCACGGACAGGATAAACGCGGCCACCCCGATGAGGACGTTTTGGGACATCTTGACAATGACTCCCACCTTCATGGCTGTTTCGCTGATGAGGGCGCCCGCGGCCACCACGGAGCCGCTGGTGTCCAGGGTCCCTCCCAGCCAGGCCCCGGCCACCGCGTCGGGCATGCCCACCCACTTGGCAATCATGGGCTGTAACACCAGCATGGGGACGGCGCACACCAGGACGATGGAGGTCACATAGCTCAACTTTTTCGGATCCCCCTTCACCGCCCCGGAGGTGGCAATGGCCGCGGACACCCCGCAGATGGCCACCGCGCTGGAGAGCATGGCCGCGAACTCGTCATCAATCTGGAGCTTCCGGCACAGCCAGAAACAGGCGTACCAGATCACCGCCACCACCAGCAATGCCTGGATGATGCCGTAGGCCCCGGCCTGGACGATCTCCCCAAACAGGACGCGGGAACCCAGGATGACCAGGCCGGTCTTGATGTAAAACTCGGTGCGCACCGCAGGCATCAGCCAGGCGGGGACCCCCACGATATTGCTTATGAACAGGCCCAAGAAGAGACACCACAGCACGTATTCCAGGCCGTAGTAAAGAACGGTGTAATTCCGGCAATGAATTGAGCCACCCAGGCAATCACAAAGACTAGGGGAAATCCGGCGATGAATTTCAGGATCGGTTGACCCATGAGGGCCATGGCGATGAGGCTGAGGAGCAGAAAAGCGATGCCGATGTGAATGGCCTTATGGCTATTGTCCCAGGTGAAAACCTTGGAGGCCAGATTGCCGGCCTGACCGCGTAAATCCTTGCCCACATCTCCGGCCCGCTTTTTCAGGCCGCCATCCTTGACCTTTTTGGCCTCGTCTTCCACTTTTTTGGCCGCGCCGGCGATGTCCTTCCGGTCCATCTTGACCATTGCGGCCTTGAGGGTCGTGGCCGCCTCCAGCAAGGCAGTTTCACCCTTTTCCCCCGCCTGCTGCGTCACTTTATCCACAACCGGCGCGTTCTCCGAGACGAGAGCTTGAAATTCCGAATCCAGGGTCCACTTAAACTTGGGCATGTCCACCCGCAAACCCAGGAGAAACACGCCGATAATGAAAAAGCCGATCCATACCGCCAGCCAGTCCTCCAACTTGTAGAGGTCATGCCACTTACTTACTTTCATGCGGCCATCCTCCTTTCCATGAATTCCCCTGCCCAGGCCCTACTCCTTGGGGCATTCGGCAAATAGTCAGGGCTTGCTCCCATACAGTGGGGATTCTCTTGTTAGTAAATGAGTAGCGTCACCACCACCCATGATGTTCGAAATCAATTCTATTTTAAATCCCACCTTTTGCCCAGAAATTTTTTCTCTGCCGGAAATATTGAGCTTGACGGCTGGTTAGTGTCATCCGGAAGGGCATATTCCGTAATGGCAGGTATGATATGAAAATGATTTTCGGTTGCCGGATCTCAGCAAAAACCTGATGAACCATGAGTCCCCGGCCATTATCATGGTCCGTGGCAACCGTTGCTCATGACCATTAGCCTGCGCCCGCACAGGCAAGACGCCTTTGCCGGCATTACCGGACCGCGGCATGGGCGTCCTTCGATAAGATTATCTGTTTGTTGGGGACCTGGTATTAATCCTTCCGGATTATTGCAATTTGGCGCAGTGACGGCAGGAATCGGAGAGGGTTCCAGGATGAAAGGAGCCGCGAAAGCGGACGTAAGCCGGGCGCCGCCAGATTGCGGCCAGAGAAAGGTCGGCCAGATTTCCGAAGCTCATGGGCAGGTAAGGGCATTCGCCGCCATCAGTGGTAAGATAAGTCGCGCCGGTTACCGGCAGGTTAGTAAAGACGCAAGGGGTTACCGCCCCCGAAGCCGACACCACCAAGGCCCGGCGCACGTTTTCCCCGCAGCCGCGGCCTCCGGGGGACGGAGACCGCAAGTGACAGTTGACGTGCAAGCCGCCCACCGCGGCGCGGTCCGCCACTTCCTTAATCCGGCGTTCCAGTTCCTGGTATTCCTTGAGGTCGGCAGACCACAGGGTTTCTTGGGAGAGTCCCCGGGAAGGTAAAAAATCCAGGGCGCTGATTACTACTTGATCCACTCCCAACCCCTCCAACAGTTGGGGCAGCCCGGATAAGCTTTCCAAACCGGAACGCAGCAGCATGTAGGCAATATTGACCCTGGGGGAGAGACTCTTCCTTTTCTGTTTTTCCCGGCGCAACAGTTCCATGGCGCTCAAAACTTTGGCCAGCGAGGCGCCCGGGCGAGCCCGGTCGTGGAACTCATCAGCGCCCGCCAGGGAAAAGGCCAGCATGTCGAGACCTGAATCAATGATGCGGGCGACGGTTTCCTGGTCCAGGAGCATGCCGTTGGTAGTGGCGCCCACCCGGCAGCCGGCTTGTTTGGCCGTGGCTACCATATCAAAAAAATGGGGGTGCAGGAAAGGTTCCCCCCATCCCTGGAGATGAACCAGGCGGGTATGTTTAAATGCCGGAGCCAGCTTCTCGAAGGTATCCAGGGACAGGTGGCGGCCGGACCAGCGGTCCCGGTACACGGCGTTGGGGCAATAGATGCAGGCCGCGTTGCATAGGGAGGTGACCTCCACCTGGATCCAGTCCAGGCGGGGGAAGAAGAGGGATTTTAAATCGGTCCAGGTATCGGTCCAGCTAAAGGAAGTCATTTATATGGAAATTGTTTTCTGTTTTCTGTTTTCTGTGAAAGAACCGGCAGGAGGCGGATCTCCTCGTTACCAAGGGCAGAATGCGAATGAGTGCTTTTCATGGTGCGCAATGCGCACCCTACTTTGGCGGGCACGGAGGCCCGCCCCACGAACTTGAAACTTGAAACTCGAAACTCGAAACTTTTCAGGACAGGGCCTTGGGAACGAGAAGAAATTTACCTCTACCCCCTGCCCCCTATCCCCTGACCCCTGCTAACGTTCTCCTGCCCGAAATCGCAATAAGGCAGCATCGGGCACTGAGGACACCGGGGATTTCTGGCGGTGCAGACCTCCCGGCCGAGCCGGATCATCTGGTGGGAAAATTTCACCCAGCGATCCTTGGGCGTTAGGGGCATGAGATCGAATTCAATCTTCACCGGGTCGCTCTGCCGGGTGAGGCCGATGCGGGCCGCCACCCGCTTCACGTGGGTATCCACCACGATTCCGGGAGTCCCGAAGGCATTGCCCAGGATGACATTGGCGGTTTTGCGCCCGATGCCGGGCAGCTTCACCAGGTCTTCCAGAGAACCCGGCACCCGGCCGCCGTAGTCTTTCACCAAAGTCCGGCAGATCTCCTGGAGGCTTTTGGCCTTCTGATGATAAAAGCCGGTGGTGTAAATGTCATGCTCCAGCGCCTCTAAGGGAGCCTCGGCGTAATGCGCCGCGGTGGGGTATTTCCGGAACAAACCGGGCGTTACCTGGTTTACCCGCACATCCGTGCATTGGGCCGACAACACCGTGGCCACCAGCAGCTCCAAGGAATTGGCGAAGTCCAGGGTGCAATGGGCGTCCGGATAATGCCGGTCCAGGATTTCCAGAACCGGGCCGATCTTCGCCCCGGGGTCCATAGGGCCTCCTTAGTAAATAGTTGTTAGTTAATAGTTGTTAGTTGATAGTTATCTGTTGCCGGTAGTTCAACAGTGGGAAGACTGTTTGTCGCAACTAACAACTAACAACTAACAACTAACAACTGTTACTTAATCCTCTCCTCGATCCAGCCGCCCCCCAGGAGGCGGTCTCCCTGGTAGAAGGCCACGGCCTGGCCCGGGGCCACCGCGGCCTGGGGAACGGCAAAACTCACCTGAACGCGGTCCTGATCCAGGGGAAGCAGTCGGGCCGGCACCCCGGGATGACGGTAGCGGATCACCGTATCGGCTTCCCATGCCCCCGGCGGGGGATCAATGAGCCAATTTACCCGGAGCGCCAGAAGTCCCGAGGAGAGCAGGTCCTGCCGCCGTCCCAGGACTACCCGGTTGGTCTCCGGGAGGATCTCCGCCACATAATAGGGCTCTGAGGAGGGTGTCCCCAGCCCCCGGCGCTGGCCCACGGTGTAGCAGGTAATCCCCCGGTGGCGCCCCAGGACCCGGCCCTGGGTATCCACCAGTTCCCCGGGAGGGTCATGCCGACCCCCGAGCTGCTCCCGCAGAAACTCCCGGTAGCCGCCCTGGGAAATGAAGCAGAGATCCATGCTCTCCCGGCTGCCCGGTTCCAGGGGTAATCCCAGGTCCCGATACCGGGCCCGCACCTGGGATTTGAACATCTCCCCCAGGGGAAAGAGGAGCTGGGACAGCAACGCCCGGGGCAGGCGGGCCAGGAAATACGACTGGTCTTTGTGACGATCCGCCCCCCGGTAGAGGCCCCAGTCCCCCTGGGGCGTCCTTTGCAGCCGGGCATAATGGCCGGTGGCCAGGTAACGGAGCCCCCGGGCCTGAAGCCGCTCCCATAAGACCCCGAATTTGATGGCCGCGTTGCACCGCACACAGGGGCTGGGGGTGCGGCCCCGACGGTATTCCGCGACAAAATAGTCCACCACCTCCCGGGTAAAATCCTCTTTCAGGTCCAATTCCAGGAGAGGGATGCCCAGGCGGCCCGTGAGGCTCTTTAGATGCTCCGGCGCAGGCCCGGCGGCCGAGAGTCTTAGATGCACCCCCAGGACCTCCCAGCCCTGCTCCAGGAGCAAGGCCGCGGCCACCGCGCTGTCCACCCCGCCGCTTAAAGCCACGGCCACTTTTTTGGGGGAGATCATGGGGTCCATGGAGATTAGCATACTGTTTAATTTTCTTGCAAACTTGTTTAACTTTGCGGCACAACTTCCCAACTAATATAATTACTTGATATCTTTATAAATAACAATCAATGGGGCAAGATTTCACTGCCCCATTGTTCACAAATCAGAACATATCCACAAAATGATCTATATAATTCAGTCGGTTAAGGAGAGGAAAAAGATAGGCCTTCCACAAAGTTGAGGGCCACGCCATAGGAAGGGCCGAAAACGCCGGGGGGATCGACCCGCACCACTTCTGCCTGGGCCTTTAAATGAGAGGTGTTGCTCAGGTCGATATAAGGCAAAGACGCGGCGATGGTCAGGGATACAATCTGGCCGGGAGCGAAGCATAGAGGTTGATCGGTGTGAAAATAGCTGCCGCAGAGGCTGATATCTCGGAGGACCCCCTGTCCTTGGCAAAGCTCTCCTGTTTCCGGCAAATGGGCTTGATACTCCACTCCAAGAGGGACGCGGAGACGGTTGAAGCGGCGTCTTTCCATGGCAGGGGCCAAGGGGGCTTCGATTTTAAAAGAATCGCTTAACATACTTCAAATCTTTGGAAATTTGCTGCACAATATATGCCATAGGGATATGCCGTAAGGCAAGGGGTTTTCTCTTCCCCGGGCTTCCCCCGCTTACGGCGGCCAGATATTCCTTGACGGGGCCGCGCCTTTCTTTTACCATTTTAACCAACTGGACAAAATCCAGGGTTATGCTTGGAGACTTAGTTAACATCATGCCCCATATCACGGCCATACTCAACCAAAAAGGCGGCACCGGCAAGACCACCACCACGATTAATCTGGGGGCCGCCCTGGCCTACCAGGGATATCGCACCCTGTTGGTGGACCTGGACCCCCAGGGGCATACCACCATCGGGGTGGGCCTGGAACCCGAAGCAATCCGGGAATCCATGGCGGAGGTCATGACCGTTCCCAGAAAGACCATTCGAGAGGTGGCCCTTACCACTTATATTCTCGGCCTGGAGGTCGCACCGGCTCAAATTAATCTGGCCCGGGCTGCGGAGCAGGTCTATTCCCGGGTGTTCCGGGAGGCCATCCTGTCCCAGGCCCTCAAGGATACGGATTACGATTTTATTTTCATCGACTGCCCCCCCTCCCTGGGGGTGCTCACCACCAATTCCCTGTTCGCCTGCGACTTCATCATTATTCCCTGTCAGATCTCCCGGTATTCCTTGGACGGCCTGGCGGACCTGCTCACTACCATTGAATCCGTGAAAAACCTGGGTCTGGAAGAGATCTTCCAGGGTGACCACTTCCGCATCCTCCTCACCATGTTCGACAAACGCAACCGGGTCACCAACGAACACATCCTGGAACAACTCAAGCCTTATCGGGACAAAACCTTTAACACCATGATCATGAAAAATGAAGCCCTGAACCAGGCGCAGATAGCCGAGAAGGCCATCTTTGATTTCGACCCTCGTTGTTCCGGGTCCCAGGACTATCTCCAGCTTACCACCGAGTTTCTGGAAATATGGCGAAAAAGAAACAATTTACCGGAAAACAGACCAAGCTTGCAAGGCTGCCGTTAACCAGGGCCCTGGCCGGCCAGGGGGATGTCCAGGCTACCTGGGAACCGCCCGCCGCGGAGCCTCCTCGCCTGGGTGAGACCTCTCCCTTACCGGCGGACCGCCCAGTTGCCCCGTCGGACCGGATTGCCGCCGCGGACGGTTCCCTGGCCGCGGCCTATCTCTATCTGCTGCAAGAATTGACCGCGCTGCGCTCCCACCTGAATGCCCAAGCGGCCTTAATCCCCCGCGAACTTCCCCGTCCGGAGAATTTCCTGGAGACCGCCCGGATGAAACAAGCCGTGCTCCTGACCCGCCGGAGCCTCTACGACCTGTATCAGTTCCTGGCCTGAGCCAGGCCATAGGGGAAGGGTTCGAAGGTCAAAGTTCAAGGGGTTAGCTGTATTGACATTAGCCATTAACATACATTAATATGCTTGGTGAAGGAGGGGAAAC
>CAZUBT010000079.1:0-14558 GCA_964618815.1 uncultured Desulfobacterales bacterium
GGGAGGACCGGGGGACATTTTTCGTATTTTTCGTAAGGGGTCCCCCGCCCTCCCCTCAAACTCCCCTCCCAACCTCCTTTAAGGGGTTGGTGGTGAGGGTTTGGGAGAGGGATTGTAAGTGGCCGTCGGCCCCTGGCCCCCTTTCCCAAAAGACTTTTGCAAGAGGCTCTCTTGAACCAGAGATTTTCACAGTAACACGCAAAGGTCTGAAAGAACAGCCCGGGGCGGCTGTTCTACATTTCTTTTGGAAGCCCTGGCGGCCTGGCGCGAGGCATTTTCAGCTTTCGTCGTGTCCGTAAGGCAATGAATGTTGGCACAAAACCAAATTTTTCGGCCTGCCCGATCCGGTAAGATTACACCCACAAGAGTTCTCCGATCTTGAAGGCCGCGCTGAATTCGGCCAGGCCGTGGCGGCCGCCATTCACCAAGCGCCGCGCGGTATTCAGGCTGCCATCCAGCAACGCCTCCTTGATCCGTCGTTCTTTGTCTTTGAGGAATCTGGCCAGGAGTCTTGCGGCGATTTCCGCATCATTAGCCAGGTCCGGATTCCCCACCAGTCGGTCTCCCAGGCCGATGGCCTCGCCGTATCTTTGATAGTTGTCCCTTCCGGTTAATTGGATAAATCCCCGGCCTTTGAAGAGCCTGCCATCCGGGGGGCCCTGGTTTCCCAAGTCTTCCCGGGAATCGTAAAGATCAAAAGGATGGCCTCCGGGTGAGGTATTATATTTTGATATCCCTTCATCAATGGGCCGGAATCCGGCGGTCTCGGCCCTGATGGTCGCCAGAGCCATGAGAATCATCTCCTTATCGGCCAACTCCGTTTCCATTAAAGCCATGAGCACCACGGGAAGGTATCTTTTGATATTATCCAGGTGGGCGTCCGGGAACATCTCAGATACCAGGTTCACGCTTACCAGAGGTGTGGCCCCGTGAGCCGGGGGGGCCGGGGCTGCGGGCGTGGGCCCGGCCGCTCCCGACAGTTTCATGGCCCTCTGGGTTAAAGGCCCGGCAATGCCATCGGCCAGCAACCCTTCCTGCTCTTGAAAGGAGATCACTGCGGCTTCGGTTTCCAGACCAAAGATGCCGTCCAGGGGGCCGGGATCAAACCCCAACTTCTTGATTTTTTTCTGAAGCCTGACCACTTCCGATCCCAAAGATCCTATCTGCAATATGGGAACCTCCGCGGAAATTTCAACCTTGATTTTGAAGTCCAGGGCCTTCAGGGTATGCGGCCCGGCAATGCCGTCGGCCAACAACTTGGCGCTTTTTTGGAAAGCTCTTACCGCCGCGTTAGTGGCCGGCCCAAAGATGCCATCGATTTTCCCCGGACTGAATCCCTGCTCTTTCAGTTTTTTCTGGAGCGCCACCACTTCATCCCCGGAAGCTCCTGCTCTCAGGTATGGCCCAGATTTTACCAGGCCGGCGGTTAGGATGGCCGGGGCAGCCCCGGGTGCGCCCTTGAACTCCGGTTCTATCTTCTGACGGGCCATCTCCCAGGTATAGTTAGGGGGTTGAAAATGCGGACTATCCTTAAAGCCTTGCCAATCTCCGCCCCATTCCAGCTCATGGGATTTAGCTATGGCCGCAAAGGCTTGGAATAATGAGATATCCCAGTAGAGCTGCGCACCCCTTTTGAAAGCAATATCAAACGCCAGGGCAGGATAATAATTATGCAGACTCTGGCCCGCCCTGGCGTTGGTTACCACTTTCCCGGGTTCGGTGCGCCCCTGGGCGTATAACTTCTCTTGATCCTCCGGAGTGCGATAGGTTTGGGTCAAAAATACTTGCGGCAAATCCGGATGTTTCTCATTGAATTCAGCATGGGCCAGCGCCCACCGCTTGGCCAAATTGGGATGCAGGTCATTCTGGTCCCGGCTGGATTTTTGCTCCGGCATAACTTTTCCCCCTTATCCAAGGCTTGAAAATCCCCCAGACCCAGGCCGGTCCTTCCCATGCGGGCTTCGGTTGCTCCCGGCCACGGATTCCGTAATCAGGCTAATGAGGCATGCTAAAGATTCCATAGGCCGGGATCAAGGCTGTTATAGCCCCTTATCTGCTTGGCCGGATCACCTTTGAGAAGATAATAGTCCGGTTCATAAATGGTCCAGCGGCACAGGTCGATGGGGGTGACTTCCGAGGCGTTGACCTGGGGGACGGCCCCGGCCACCTCCAAACCCGCGGCCACCAGCTCGGAGCAGAAGAAGCGGCTGAAGTCCTCTTTATTATAGGTGGCCCCATGAATACCCGGGAGAATTCGGTCCATGGCGTCCAGGGCCGAATCGACGGCTTGGGGCATATCGTAGCCCTTGCGGTCCCTGGCCTGAACAAACAGGAAATCATAAAACGCCTTGCGGTCGAACCTTTGCTCCCACAGGTCCCGGCGTAACGGCAACCACCAGATCTCCCCGTCGTAGTCGCTTAACCGTTCGCTAAATCTGGAGATGGTGACGCCGTTAAACCCGTGTAACGAGGTGGACTCAATTATCTGATTAAAGAACCTGTCAGTGACATCCTCCACTACTTTGGTTTGGAGGATCACTCCCACATGAGAAACCGCGGCACGGGTGGCGAATTTAATAATTTCCGAAAAATTGCCTTTGCCCCCAAACGCGATCACGTCCCCCGGCTTCATCCGGGGCCGGGCATCATCATAGGACAACGTGCTGATCGCCATAATTCCCTCCTTTAGCGGCGTAAAGATTAGCCGTGAACGCAGAAGACTTGTCCACCCCATCCCGGGTAAAGAACGGCATTGACCCCTTGGCAGCCATGGCCGATTTCTTTGTAAATTTACACGGATTTGTCGAATTTTGAATAATCTTATTCCAAAGAGATTGCAAGTGAAATGGAAGGGCGGGGAAGGAATTGCGGGACATTTCTATTAATAGCGCCGAAGCTCTCCCGGGAGAGGGCGGGTTAACTCCGGAGGAATATCAATAAGCGCTCTGCCTTGAAAAGTTTCGAGTTTCGAGTTTCAAGTTTGTGGGGCGGGCCTCCGAACCCGCCAAAGTAGGGTGCGTTCCACGCACCATCAATATTTGCCACTTTTCATAATGTACGGGTGGGCCAAAGGCCCATGCGCGACTGCTTAGAGAAGTTCAAAGTTCAAGGTTCAAAGTTCAAAGTTAGGAGTATGCCCATCAGGACTTTTCATAATTTGCGGGTGGGCCACAGGCCCATGAACGACTGTTTCCAATGCAACCAACTTAAGTTTCAATCTGCTGATAATCACGGTCTTTTTAACCGAAAACCGGTAACCGAAAACCCAAAACGGTATTATACGGCGGCCCATGGCCGCCATTAGGGAGACGGCGCACACGGTGCGCCCTATAGTTCATGAATTGTTCGGGTTAATTATGGAACGCACCGGCTTATAGAGGGTAATCTGTCGGCTATACGGGGGACGATGGGACCGGGACGAGGGCTATGCCCACCCGGAGTTTTACAGATATCCGGAGATGATAAGGTCAGGACCCAGGCGGCGGACGGACAGGTCCCGGGCCTGATGGGCGTCCTTTAAAAGGGCCACCCCCCGGCCGCCCAGGACCGCAGGAGCCTCCCGGCCTCCCAGGAACTTGGGGGCGTAGAAGAAGTGGAACTTGTCCACTAATTTCTCATCAAAAAAGCTGCCGTGGACCTCCGCGCCCCCTTCCACCAGGAGGCTTTGGACCCGGCGCCGGCCCAGGAGTTTTAGGAGCGGCTGCAGGGCCACCCGGCCGGAATCCTCCGGCAGGACCAGGACCTCTGCGCCCGAGTCCTCCAGGGCCAGGAGCTTATCTTTGGGAGCCTTCTCCGTGCAGGCCACCCAGGTGGGCGCGGGGGAGTCCAGGTGCAGGATGCGAGCCGTCAAGGGAATCCGCAAGCGGCTGTCCAGGATGATGCGGATGGGATCCTGGGCGGTGTTTTCTGTTTTCTGTTTTCTGTTTTCTGTTGCTCTCACGCGAGTCTTGCCCGGCAGGCGAGTCGTAAGTTGCGGGTCGTCGGCCAGGACGGTGTTCACGCCCACCAGGATGGCGTCCACCCGGTGGCGCAACTTATGGCCGAAGGCCCGGGCGGCCTCGCCGGTGAGCCACTGGCTCTCGCCGGTGGCCGTGGCGATGCGCCCATCCAGGGAGCATGCGGCTTTGGCTATAACAAACGGGACCCCCGCGGCGACCCACCTGAACCAGGCTTCGTTGAGGCGGCGGGCTTCTCCCTCCAGCAGGCCGGTTTCCACCTCGATACTGTGTGAAGCCAGAAATGCGGCCCCGCCGCCATTCACCCGAGGATTGGGGTCCAAGGCGGCCATGACCACCCGGCGCACCCCGGCTTTCAAGATGGCCTGGGTACAGGGCGGGGTGCGGCCTTGGTGGTTGCAAGGCTCTAAGGTGACATACAGGGTCCCGCCCCGGGCCGCGTCTCCGGCTTGTTGCAGGGCCTCCACCTCCGCATGAGGCCCCCCGGCCCGGCGGTGATAGCCCCGGCCCACCACCCGGCCTTCCCGGACCACCACCGCGCCCACCATGGGATTGGGGGAAGTCCAACCCGCGCCCTTGGCCGCCAGGCCCAGGGCCAGTTTCATGTATGCCGCGTCATTCATAGATACGAAAAAAATTTACCACCAAGACACTAAGGACACCAAGGTTCACAAAGAAAATTTTCTTGGTGTTTCCTTTGTGTTCTTGGTGCCTTTGTGGTAAATCATTTTCCCCCTTCCTTCCGGTCCTCCAGGAGTTGGCGGATTTCGTTCATGAAGTCCGTGGCGTCGGTGAAGTGGCGGTACACCGAGGCGAAGCGCACGTAGGCCACGTCGTCCCACTCCCGGAGTTGCGCCATGATCCGTTCGCCCAGCCAGGTGGAGGACACTTCCCGGCCGCCGGACTCCAGCATCTCCCTTTCCAAGCTGTCCAGGAAATTCTCGATGGCGTCGATGGACACCGGGCGCTTTTCGCAAGCCTTTTTGATGCCCTCATAGATTTTGGCCCGCTGGAAGGGCTCCCGGCGGCCGTCTTTCTTGACGATGAGGGGCATGGCCTCTTCCACCTGCTCGTAGGTGGTGAAGCGGCGCCGGCAGTGGACGCACTCCCGCCGCCGCCGAATGGCGTTGGCCTCCCGACTGGGGCGGGAATCGATGACTTTGTTGTTGGTGCTATGGCAGTAAGGGCAGCGCATGGGAAGACCTCTTATTAAAATTGGGTCTTACTTACCGAAAAAACCGCCGCGACTCTGGAAATCGATGAGAAATTCGATGGAGGAAAGCAATAACGCCAAAGGTCAGGGGACGAGATTCCCAAGGCTCACACGATCCATTCCTTAGCAAACAGCGGAAAGTTCCGACCGAATTCCAGCACTTGGGCTTCCAGCTGCTTCAGGCGAGCCGGGTCCTTGTGGGCTGTGAGGGCCTGGTGCATGAGCTCGGCGATGACCACCATCTCCTTCTCCTTCATGCCCCGGGTGGTAAGGGCCGGCGTCCCCACCCGGATGCCGCTGGTGACCTTGGGAGGCCGGGAGTCGAAGGGGATGGCGTTCTTATTCACCGTGATGCCCGCCAGGTCCAGGGCCTCCTCCGCCTCCTTGCCGGTAAGCCCTGCGGCACTCAGGTCCACCAGGATGAGGTGCGTGTCGGTGCCGCCGGCCACCAGGCGGTAGCCCCGCTTCATAAATTCCCGGGCCAGGGTGCGGGCGTTGGCCACGGTCTGCTCCTGGTAGCGTTTAAAGGACGGGGTCAGGGCCTCTTTAAAGGCCACGGCCTTGGCCGCGATAACGTGCATCAACGGACCGCCCTGCATGCCCGGAAAAATCTGGCTGTCCAGGGCCTTGCCGTAATCCTGCCGGGCCAGGATGACTCCGCCCCGGGGGCCCCTTAAGGTTTTATGGGTGGTGGAGGTGACAAAATCCGCCACCGGCACCGGATTGGGATGGACCCCCGCGGCCACCAACCCCGCGATGTGGGCCATATCCACCATGAGATAGGCCCCCACCTCCCGGGCAATTTCGGCAAACTTTAGGAAATTCAACACCCTGGGGTAAGCGCTGGCCCCGGCCACGATCATTTTGGGGCGGTGTTGCCGGGCCAGTTCCCGGAGTTCATTGAAATCAATCTCTTCGGTGCGCCGGTCCACCCCATAGGCCGCCACCCGATACAACCGGCCGGAAAAATTCACCGACGCGCCGTGGCTCAGGTGCCCCCCGTGGGCCAGGCTCATCCCCATGATGGTGTCGCCCGGCTGCAGAAACGCGAAGTAAATGGCCATGTTGGCCTGGGTGCCGGAATGGGGCTGAACATTGGCGAACGCGGCCCCGAAGAGCTGCTTGATGCGGCTCAAGGCCAGGTTTTCCGCGGTGTCCACAAACTCGCAGCCCCCATAATAACGCCGGCCGGGATACCCCTCGGCGTATTTATGGGTCAGGATGGACCCCTGGGCCTGGCGCACCGCGTCGCTGATAAAGTTTTCCGACGCGATCATCTCCAGCTTGTGGAGCTGGCGTTCGGCCTCCTGCTGGATGACCGCGTAAATCTCCGGGTCAGTGCGCTTCAGGGCTTCCATTAGTTCCATTTAATCAATTCCTGGGAGCGGGCGCCTGGGCCAGTTGTTCCAGGAGGTCCAGGCGTTCCTGGTGGCGGCCGCCCTCAAAGGGAGTGGCCAGCCAGACTCGGACAATTTCCTTGCCCAGGTCAACTCCGATGACCCGGCCCCCCATGACCAGCAGATTGGCGTCGTTATGGCGTCGGCTCATCATGGCGGTATAGAGGTCGTGACACAGGGCCGCCCGGATACCCGGGAAACGGTTGGCCATGATGCTCATGCCCAAGCCGGTGCCGCAGATTAAAATCCCCCGGCCTCGGGGCAGGGCCAGCAGCGCTTCCACCACTTTCTTGCCGTAGATGGGATAGTGCACGGATTCCTCGGCGCTGGCGCAGCCCAGGTCCTGAACCGGCACTTTCAGCTCCTGCAGCAGCTTGACAATCTCCCGCTTCAGGCCGTGCCCCGCGTGGTCGCAGCCGATGGCCACGACTTGCGGCTCAACCGCCGGCATGGGCCTTGGCGAAGTTGATGACATCCTGCACGGTCCTCAGCTTTTCCGCTTCCTCATCCGCGATCTCAAAGCCGAATTCCTCTTCCATGGCCATGATGAGTTCCACCAGGTCCAGGGAATCGGCTCCCAGGTCGTCGATGAACACCGCTTCGGGAGTGACTTCGGAACGCTCCACCCCCAGTTTATCCACAATTATATCGATGATTTTTTCTTCCATTGCACCCATCAGGAAAAAACCTCCTTTAGATTCTCAGATCATGATCATGCCGCCGTTCACGTGAATCACCTGGCCCGTGAGATAAGCCGCGGCGTCGGAAGCCAGGAAAGCCACCGCGTGGGCCACTTCCTCCGGGGTCCCGAAGCGTCTCAGGGGTATCTGGGCCAGCATCTCCTCCCTGGTCTTTTGAGGCAGGGCCTCGGTCATCTCCGTCTGAATAAAGCCCGGGGCCACCGCGTTCACCGTGATGTTCCGGGAGCCCAGCTCCCGGGCCACCGCCTTGGTGAGCCCGATGAGACCGGCCTTGGAAGCCACATAATTGGCCTGGCCGGGGTTGCCCATGACTCCCACCACTGAACTGATATTGATGATGCGGCCGTAGCGCTGCTTGAGCATGGGCTTGGTTGCGGACCGGATACAATTGTAGGCGCCCTTGAGATTCACCGCCAGCACCTGGTCCCATTCCGCTTCTTTCATGCGCACGATGAGATTGTCCCGGGTGATCCCGGCGTTATTCACCAGGATATCCAGCCGGCCGCTCTCTTGGATGAGCCGGTCCAGGGCTTCCTGCACCTGCGCGGTGTCCGCCACATTGAATTCCGTAACTCGGGCCTGGGCGCCCTTGGCCTCCACCTGCTGCCTGGTTAGGTCCGCGTCCTCGCCCAGGGCCACGTCATTGATATAGATCAGCATCCCGGGCCCGGCCAGTTCCAGGGCGATGGCCCGGCCGATGCCCCGGGCCGCGCCGGTCACCAACGCTATCCGCAGGTTGTCCATCATTTTCTCGGAGAGTCAGGGTTATCTCGGGCTGGTTTCTGACGGCCATCGGGGAGCAGCCCATCACCCGATGCAATTAAATTACATAAAACTATTTTCCGAAAATTGAAAGAGCTTTTTCGGGGTTTCCGGTTTTGAGCTTCGGGTTTCGACTTTCAAGTCTTGGGATGGTGAACCGTCCCACCTTGCATACCACTGTCAACTGTCAACTGTTAACTGTCAACTGACCACTGTCAACTAACTCCCCCGATCCTGCTTAATTTCCGCAATCAGGGCCGGGATGATTTCGAACAAATCGCCCACTATCCCCACGTCCGCCACCTGGAAGATGGGAGCGGCGGGGTCCTTGTTGATGGCCACGATGAAATCCGAGGACTGCATGCCCACCAGGTGCTGGGCCGCGCCGCTCAAACCCGCGGCGATGTAAAGCTTGGGAGACACGGTCTTCCCAGTCTGGCCGATCTGGTGCGCGTAGGAAATCCAGTCTGCGTCAACCGCGCCCCGGGTGGCTCCCACCGCGCCGCCTAAAAGGTCCGCCAGGTCTTCCAGGAGCTTGAAATTTTTCGCCTCTTTCAGACCTCGGCCCCCGGCCACGATGACCACCGCTGACCCTAAGGGGACCCGCTCCTTGATTTCCGCCACCGTCCGGATAAACCGGCTCCGGGGTACACCCTGCAAAGACGCTAATTCCACCCGGACCACCTCGCCCCCTGATCCGGCCATCGGTGGCGCCGGCGTCAGTGGCACAGGCGTCAGTGGCACAGGCGTCTCGCCTGTGCTTACTCCACCTGCCGATGGCGCGGCTTTTAGAGGCTTAAACACCCCCGGCCTGGCCGTGGCCATCTGGGGGTAGGTCCGGGGGGTGATGATGGTGGCCATGATGTTGCCGCCGAACGCGGGCCGGGTCTGGAGCAGCAGGCGCTTCTCCGGATCAATGGCAAACGCGGTGCAGTCCGCGGTGAGCCCGGTCTTTAAGTTAGCGGCCACCCGGGGGATAAAAGCCCGCCCCGCATAAGTGGCCCCGGCCAGGATGATCTCCGGTTGAAATCCTTGCGCCAACTCCGTCAGGGCCGCGGCATAAGGCTCTTCCAGAAATTCTCCCAGGAGAGGATGCTGTGCCAGGTAAACTTTATCCGCGCCTCCGGCCAGCAGAGCAGGGGCCAAGGATTCCACTCCATGGCCGAACAGCGCCGCGGCCACCTTCACTTGCAGCGTTTCCGCCAGGCGCCGGGCTTCTCCCAACAACTCCGCGGTCACCGGGGCCAGGACCCCGTGGCGTTGCTCGGCAAAGACCCATATCCCGTCCGGCGGCGCCTCCGGCCTGGGGGCGGGGCCTTCCACCGCCGGCAGGGCCAGGGCCTCCACCTCGCAGACCTCCACGCAGGCCCCGCAGAGATTGCAGCCCTCGCCGATAATCAGGGTCTCCCCCTCCAGGCTGAGCGCCCCGAAAGGACAGACCTCCACGCAGTTACCGCAGGCAGTGCATTTTTCAGAATAAAGGATCAGGCTCATATTCGGGCTTTAGTTATGTAGCGGCGCCGCGCCCCGGCTTTTCTATCTGCCTTCCACATTCAGTAAGGTGGTGCGTTTCTTCAAGAATCTGAGAGTTAAATAGATCATCAAACCGCTGAAGAAAATGATCACCCACATCCGATCCAGCGCCAATCTGCGGTTTAAGATTAACGCACCCACCAGATCCAAGACGCTGAAGACCGCAATAATAGCGAAAAACGCCGAATATTCCCGTTTAACGGCATGTTTCCAAGAAAACGGCAGCTCCGGTTTAAGCCAATTCCTGAACCGGGGGATGAATGCCGGGGTCTTAGCCGCCCATTCTTTGAATGATTCCCCGAATTTCCGTTCCAGAAAATCCTCTTCGGCCAACATGATCCTTTCGTAATACAGCCAGAAGATCAGGACAATAATTACCGCGCACCACCATACCCGGGGGAACAGGGCAACCCCCAGCCAGATGAGAAAATTGCCCACATACAGCGGATGCCGGACCAGGGAATAGATGCCGGTGGTGTTTAAAACGCTGGCCACCTGGCCTTTGGTATTGCGCCCGGAGGTGCCGAAGGGAACCTGGCCGATGGTATAAACGCGGATTCCCAAACCCGCAAACGCGACCGACAAACAGAACAATTCCCATAACCGGTTCAACTCATGGCTGCCATAGGGATAATGATAATCTCTCATGGCCGCCAGGAGAATGACCGCCAATAATAAGGGCAGGTAACTCCTGCACCTGAACAGCCATTTACCCGACTCTTGCAGTTCTTCCTTTAGGGCCATGAGGTTCTTAGAGGATAGAATGTGGAACCGCCGCCCCCGGCGGTAGATTGCTTCATTTCTCGTTCCCAAGCTGTCCTGAAAAGTTCAAAGTTCAAAGTTCAAGGTTCAAAGTTAGGAGTTCGCCCCTTTTCATGCTATTGGAGAGAGCCTAAGGCTAATGCGCGGCTGTTCCGAAAAGTTTCGAGTTTCAAGTTCGTGGGGCGGGCCTCCGTGCCCGCCATAACGTTCATCCCGCAACCATGCTTGATAGGGCGCGCCCTACATTTATTTTACTCAAGAACAGCCGAGGGCGGCTGTTCCACATTTTTCCCTTTAGGGAGAGAAGCTTTACACCGAAGAACTCAAAACTCAAAACTTGAAACTTGAAACTCGAAACTCGAAACTTTTCAGGGCGTGAGCTCTCTCTCAACTCCTGCCCATGGCTTTCAATCTCTGCCAGACGCGCCCGGCCAGCTCCTGGGGGCTGCCGCTATCCCAGATCTCCGAATTACCCCGGGCCGGGGGCGGGAAGACCTTCACCACCTGGGTGAAGGACCCGGCCAGGCCCACTTCCTGGGGGCCCAAGCCCAAATCCGCCAGGCCCCACACCGGAATGGCTTCTTTTTTGGCCTTGAGCTTGGCCTTAAAGGAGGGCATCCGGGGCTCGTTGATTTCCTTGACCACGGTAATCAGCGCCGGCAGCTGCACCTCCACCGCGTCGTAGCCGTGGTCCATCATCCGCTCCACTTCCACCCGATCCGGCCCGGTGAAAGTCAGCTTCCGGGCCCAGGCCGCATAGGGAATATTCATGATGGCAGCCATCATCGGCCCCACCTGCGCGGTGTCGCCGTCAATGGCCTGCTTGCCGGTAAATATCAGGTCCGCGCCCCCCAACCTCTCGATGGCCCGGGCCAACGTCAACGCCGTGGCCCAGGTGTCGGCCCCGGCAAAGGCGCGATCCGACAGCAATACCGCGGCGTCCGGTCCATACCCCAGGGCTTCCCGCAGGGCCTCATGAGCCTGGGGCGGCCCCATGCTTAAGAGGGTCACAGTGCCCCCCTGGGTCTCCTTCACCCGCAAAGCTTCCTCCACGGCATAGAGGTCGAAGGGATTAATAATGGATTTAATCCCCTCCCGCTTCAGGGTATGGGTCACCGGGTCCAGGCGCACTTCCTGGGTTTCGGGGACTTGTTTGATGCAGACGATGATTTTCATAATTGGATAAATTGGAAGATATAGCCAAGGAATGACGGGCTATTATTTACTCCTAAGGCTAATTTCCCCGCATTATGGTTTGTTTTTCGTGAACAAGCATAGGTCCTTCATAAACTCTCACCGCGGTTATTGGGACTCGAATTCTTCTGATTAAGTCATCGACGTATGGGGCATAATCAGTCCCACTTGGAAGGACCTCCGATAATTTTTCGTGGTCCTTTTGAACATAGTAAATCTTGATGACTTTTGGATCATCTTCAGATGCGCCAGCGTGAATTAAGGACACGTTGGCTCCACCTCGTCGTCCATTATCCCAACCACGATCGTCATCATCCTTAATCCATGGCGGAGGGGTACTGCCAACGTGTTGATATATCCCTTCTACAGCTGCACGCACGATATTGATTGCATGACCTGAATCTGTTGCCTGAGGGAACAAGTCCGATTCGGAGATGAAGCGATGCACATATCCTTTCCGCTTATCCTGAAGTTTAGAGACTTGTTGCCAGAGTCCACGTCCCCAATCAAGTTTCGAGAATCCTTGTTTTTCAAGCGCTGCGTCCAGATTTGCTCGAAAACTGTAAGAAATGGTCGGATCATTAAGGGCAACTTGACAAGCGATTTCCAGGACAATCCAGGATGTTGTGACTGCCCATCTAACGTATGCTCCTCTGTCCCATTTATTGTGCGCCTGATGAGCGAGGGATCGAGCGTGAAGTGCGTCTGTCCATAGATGATAATGAGGATTCTCAACGATCTTCGGATAGCTCATCACTCTCTTTTCAACCTCGTTCACAAGCTGTGCTTGGCCTTCAAAACGAAGCTTTGAAAACAATGGGGTTCCCAAGCCCAGCTTGGGAACCAGAAGAAATGGCGGGCAGGGTCCACTAACCCCTGCCGGCTAAAGACTGTTTTTTCTTAGAATATTCTTTATTCAACGCCAACCCGATGATGTTGCGCATGATCTGGTTGGTGCCTTCGAAGATCTGGAGGATCTTGGCGTCCCGCATCAATTTTTCCACGGGGTATTCCCGCATGTAGCCATGGCCGCCCATGACCTGCACCGCGTCCACCGCAACCTGCATGGCCATGTCTGTGGGGAAGAGTTTGGACATGGCCGCCACCTTGGTAAAATCCTTGGGATTGCTGTCGATGAAGCGGGCTACGGAGTAAACCAAAGCCCGGGCCGCCTCCAATTTGGTAGCCATGTCGGCCAGCATGTGCTGCACCGCCTGGAAGGAGAAGATGGCCTGGCCGAACTGGTGCCGCTCTTTGGCAAAGCCGGCGGCTTCGTCCAGGGCTTCTTGGGCCAGACCCAGAGCCAGGGCGCCGGCGCCGGGGCGGGCCAGGTCCAGGGTCTTCATGGTGATAAGGAAGCCCATGCCTTCCCTGCCCACAAGGCGGTCTCGGGGAATGCGGCAGTCTTCCAGGATAATCTCCCGGGTGACGCTGGCCCGGATGCCCATTTTCTTTTCCGTCTTACCGAAAGAGACGCCCGGATCGCTTTTTTCCACAATAAAGGCGCTGGCCCCTCGGGCTCCCTTGGACCGGTCGGTGAGTGCGATGATGGTGTTGAACTGAGCCTCTCCGGCGTTGGTGATCCACTGCTTGGTGCCGTTTAAGACGTAGGTGTCGCCGTCTTTCACCGCAGTGGTGGCAATCGCGCCCGCGTCGGAACCGGCCTGGGCCTCGGTGAGGGCAAATGCGCCCAGGACCTCGCCCTTGGCCAACGCCGGCAGAAATTGGCGCTTCTGCTCATCGGAGCCGAAAAGCATCAGGGGAAAGGCCCCCAAGAAACTGGCCGCGTATGTGGTGGCTACCCCCACGCAGCCCGCGGCCAGGGCCTCCAGGACCAGGCAATTTTCCAGGCAGCCCATTCCCAACCCGCCGTACTCCTCGGGGATGATGGTGCCGCACAGGTCCGCCTGGGCCAGGTCCGCCAGGATGTCCCAGGGGAAGGCCTCCTGTTCATCCAGATGGGCCCGGACGGGCTTGATGCGCTCCTCGGTGATCTGGCGGGCTAGGTCCTGAAGCATCTGTTGCTCTTCGGTGAGCAGATAATTCATGGCGCGTCCTTTTATCATTTTCGGATGGAAAAACGACCGATTCCCTAGGGGCGAATCTGGTGCTCGCCCATGCATTAACCCGGCATTACTCCGCGGCTTCGGGGATTACCAGCCGCCCTTTGTAAAATCCGCAACTGGGGCAGGCGTGATGGGACAGCCGCGGTTCATTGCACTTGGGACATTTGGACAGGTTGGGCACGCTCAGGTGATCGTGAGAGCGGCGCATATTTTTTTTGGACGTTGAAGTCCGGCGTTTGGGTAAAGGCATGACAGCCTCCTTTAAGTTTTCAGCTAAATTTTCAGCTTGGCCAGACCGGCCAGGGGGCTGGTCGCGGTTTCGGCTTTACAGGCGCAGCGTTCCTGGTTGAGGTTGGCGCCGCAACGGGTGCACAGGCCCCGGCAGTCCTCGAAACACAGAGGTTTCAAGGGCAAGGTCAGGATGATCTGTTCCCGGATAATGCTTTCCAGGCCGATAACTTCTCCGGTATAAAAATCCAGGTCCAGGTCCGCCGCGGTCAATTCCTCATCTTCCCCGGACATGGGTTCCTTTTCCGGCGCCAGGAGGAGATCGAAATCCGCCTGCACCGGAATGGAAAACTCCTCCAGACAGCGGCTGCACGCCAGTTCCAGGCGGCCGGCCAGATGCCCCCGGACCAGGACGTCCCTGCCGTGTTTCTCCAGGCGCACCGTCCCGTCTATGGCGCCCCGGGAAAATTCCAACCCGGAATCTTCATCCTGCCAGCGGGCGAACCATTCCTTCCCGAGACTCAGGCCGACTTCCCGGCCGGTATCGGCAATGGAATTGATGTGAATCTGCAAGGATTTTTTCATGTTCTCAAAAAACTGATGGAGAGGCCCTGTTAAGGGTTTGAGCCTGACCATAAAATGATAAATTATAGATTAATATAACAAAGTGTCAAGCCTTTGCGCAGTAACACTGTCAATAGCACATACAGATGTCCGGTTTTCATAGCACATAAAATGTCCGGTTG
>CAZUBT010000080.1:0-14473 GCA_964618815.1 uncultured Desulfobacterales bacterium
GCCGCCCCGGATGCGCAATCCCAGGTCAGCGGTGTGGGACAACTGTCGATACTTAATCTTTCGAGCCGCCACCCCATTCCGCCTCTGGGCCTAATTTTCAGGTTAGTAAATTTTACAATAATATTTATAACTTGCAATTATTTTAATTGATTATCCGGCAACCCTCAAGCCCGGGGCGTCTTCAGCCAATTACGGGGGTCCTGGGCCGATGCCGTCCCCATTCGGAAGGCGTTAAGATTGGCCTCCAGGAATTTGGGGTTGGTGCGGGTGCGGATCATATTAAGGAGCCCTTCCCTGGGAAACGGCAAGCGGTCCGTGGCCGCCAGGGCTCCCAGGAGGACCATGTTCACCGCCAGGGGGCTGCCGGATTGGCGGGCCAGGGCTTCGGCGTCAAAGGCCAGGAGCGCGTCCACCTGGTCCGCTAAGAGCCGCATCATGGACTCCACCGAGGGATACTGCGCCTGGCCCACGGCCACTGGATAGGGCACGATGGCTGCGGTGTTGGTGATCACCAGGGTTTTTGCATGGCAGCGGTCCAGGGCCCGGAAGGCCTCCAGGGCCTCGAACCCCAGGACGATATCGGCTTCCCCCAGGGAGATGATGGGGCTTTTCAGGTCCCCCAGTATCACGGTGGACACCACGATGCCGCCCCGTTGGGCCATGCCGTGGGTCTCGCTCACCAGGGGATTAAACCCCGCGGCCAGGGCCGCCTCTCCCAACAGCCGGCTGGCCAAGAGAGTCCCCTGGCCGCCCACGCCGGTTAAGAAGATGCGGAGGTTGGCGAAGACTGTTTTCTGTTTTCTGTTTTCTGTTTTCTGTGGTTCCATTAAAAAAACCTTTTAAGGGAGTGGGGAGGGGAGTTTGAGGAGAGGGCAGGGGAACCCCTTATAAAAAATATAAAAAATTCCCCCGGTCCTCCCCTCAACTATCTTCCTCCTCCTCCTCCCTTCACCGGCTTGATACACTCGCACCACTGCACGCAAAAGGCGCAGCCGGTGCACATCTCCTGGTCGATGGCCATCTGTTCCCGGCCGGAATCGGTGAGCTTGTACATGGCCGGGCAGCCGAAGTTATCCAGGCATTGGCGGCAGTCCCCGCACTCCCCGGTGACCTGGAAACGGGCCTGGCGCTTTTTGCCGGTGATGCGGGCCTCGTACAGGTGGCAGGGAGACTGGGAAATCAGCACCCGGATGCCGGCGGCGTTCAATGCCTCTTTGGTGGCCGTCAGGGTTTCTTTATATTTAAGGGGATTCACCACCCAGCACTGCTCCACCCCCAGGGCTTTCACAACCCGGTGGATGGGCACGTGTTCCCCTGGATAACCCGGCGGCATCAGGCTCACTCCGGGGTGGGGCTGGGACCCGGTCATGGCGGTGGTGCCGTTATCCAGGATGACCAGGAGAAAGTCGTGTTTCTGGTGCACCGCGTTGGCCAGGGCCGGTAGGCCGGCGTGGAAAAAAGTGGAATCCCCGATGAAGGCCACCACTTTTTGATCCGTGGCCCGGGAGATGCCGGACGCGGTGCTGATGCTGGAACCCATGCAGATCAAAAAGTCGGCCATGGACAGGGGCGGTAAGATCCCCAGGGTGTAGCAGCCGATGTCCGTGGGGAAGATGCCTTCCACGCCCAAATCCTGGAGGGCGATTTTCACCGAATAATACATGGCCCGGTGGGGGCAGCCCGGACAGAGGTTTGGAGGCCGATCCGGCAGGGGCCGGCGCAGAACCTGCTCCGGCGACGGAGGCCGGGGCGGGGCGTACTCCACCCCGAAATACCGGGCTATGACCTCCCGCACCAGTCCCGGCTGGTATTCATAGAGGCGGGAGAACAGGCCCGGGCCCTTGCCCAGGATGGGGAGACTCAGCCCCCGGGCCTGGGCCATGGACCGGAGGGCGTCCTCCAGGCAAGGCTCCAGTTCTTCCACCACCAAGACCTTCTCCATCTTCCCCAAAAAGTCGGCAATCAAAGCTTCCGGCAGGGGGTGGGTAAAGCCCAGGTTCAATACGGTCACTTTGTCCGTCAAGCCCAGTTCATTGAGGGCGTCGGCCACATAGGCCCGGGGAACGCCGCTGACGACGACGCCCCAGGGGCCTTTGCCGCTGAGGTAATTGAACGGTGAAGTCTCGGCCAGGGCCAGGGCCTGGGCCTGGGCTTCTAGGAGCCGCGCGTGGGCCAGGCGGGCCACCGCGGGAACCATGACCAGGGAAAAGGGGTCCTTCACGAACTTCCCCGGGCCGGGCCGGGGCGGAAGCTCACCCAGGGTCACGGGGCCCCGGGTGTGGTTCACCCGGGTGGTGGTGCGCAGCAGCACCGGCAAGCCCAGTTCTTCGGAGAGGGCGAACCCGGCCCGGGTCATGTCCTTGGCTTCCTGGGGGTCGGCGGGCTCCAGCATGGGCAGGCCCGCCATCTTGGCGTAAAAGCGGTTATCCTGCTCGTTCTGGCTGGAAAACAGGGAGGGGTCGTCCGCGGAGACGATCACCATGCCGCCTTTGACCCCCACATAAGCCAGAGTCATAAGCGCGTCCGCGGCCACGTTCAGCCCCACGTGCTTCATGGCGCACAGCACGCGCCAGCCGGAAGCCGCGGCTCCCGCGGCCACCTCCAGGGCCACCTTCTCATTGACGGAATACTCGAACTTGAGGTCGGTGTGCCGGGAGATTGCGTAGCAGCGGTCGCCGATCTCCGAGGCCGGGGTGCCGGGGTAGGTGGTGACCAGGGCCACCCCGGCTTCCAGGGCGCCCCGGACAATGGCCTCGTTTCCCAGAAATAAATAGCGTTCTTCCGGTTTTCCGGACAGCAGTTCCATGTGATTGATCCAGACTCAATTAATCAGTATGTTAAGCCCGCCGAGGCGCGGAGGGCGGATACCCGCCGGTTTATAGTCGGTAACTTTTTATTTTAACCATATAAAGTATAAATTTCCTAACAAAATGTGGGGCCGGCATGGGTTGCCGGCAGGTGAAGATCTCATACCGATTCGCATCCAAAAGGCCTTAAATTGTAAGGGCGAACCTTAGGTTCGCCCTCCAACTTGGGGCGAATACAAGATTCGCCCCTACAAAAAAATCATACGTTTGACCCTCTTGCAAAATTAACCGAGGTTTATGGGTCCGCAGGCTTTAGCTGTAGAGGTCCCACGGCCATGCCGCCTGTATGTGCAGCGCCGCCGCCCCCGGCGGTGCATCCGGAGGGGACAGCCGAGGGCGGCTGTCCTACATTTCTTGGATAACTTGCTCACGAACCGGCAGGAAACGGAATTTTGCAAGAGGCTATTTGGGCAATCACTATATAAAGGGCGGCGGGCTGTCTTGATGGAAATATCTTTTTCCCGGAAAGTTGTGTAGGGTGCGTCCTACGCACCATATAAGGAGCTGCTAATCTGACTCTATCCGAAAAACCTCCTCCGGCCAGGTTTGCTCCAGATGGCCGGCAATATCTTCCAACAGTCCCGTGATGCGCCGGGGCCAGGTGTGGCGCTGGTGGACCAGTTGGGTTCCCGCCAGGGTAATACGCGCCGCTTCTTCCGGAGCCGCCAAGAGGTAGTGCTCCATCTTTGCCGCAAAATCCGCCGGAGTCACCGCCACATAATTTTCGCCGTCACGGAACCCCAGGCGCTCTAGATCATCGGTGGGCTGGCCGAAGAGCAGGGCGCCGCAGGCCGGAATTTCAAAATACTTGGCCAGGGTGTAGTCATAGATGGACGCGTCGGTGAAGCAGGCCCGGAGCCGGTTCAAGGTGCGGGCGAAATCCGTCACCTCCCCGATGCGGATCTTCGAGAAGAATTTTAAGCGCTTTTGTTGCAGCAGATACTCCCGCACCTGATTGCGGAAGGGGTAGGTTCGGGGGGTATGGGAACCCAGGCAGGCAACGTCGTAGCGCCTTTTTAGGCCCAGGGGCCGGAAGATTTCCGGGGGGATGCCCCAGAAGCACTCCAGGATGGGGGTGGCGTCATCTTCCAGACCCTGGCGGACCATGTGATTGGCCCGGGGCTGGGGGGTAAGAAGCAGTCGGGGGCGCAGCCGCCGGAAAAAGTCGATTTTTTCCTGAAAAACCTGGCCTTCCAGGATGAAGTCCTGAGGATCCCCCACCCAGGCCGCCACCGGCGCCTCCAGGGCCTCCCAGCCTTTGATCTTGCCGGTAAAGTGCCGGTGGTAATTGACGTACACCCAATCAGGCGAGCGATCCGGGGAGAGCCGGGCCATGATCCGCCTCAGGTCATAGTCGAACTCGGCCCAGGGGAAGCCCTCGGTGAGCCAGATGGTGGAGAAGCGCCGGGCGATCTCCGCGTCCCGATAGAAATTCTGATCCCGGGGATTGGTCTCAAAGGTGACCATCAACAGGCAGGGCCGCCCTTCCTTAGCCTGCACCGGGTCCAGGAATTTTACCTTCGGCTTAAACCAGTTCCGGAAAAGCCCCAAAATTTCTCTCCTGCAAGGGGTATGGTCGGTGGTAGTTAGTAGTTAGTTGTTAGTTGTTAGTTGTTAGTGATTAATTGTAATGATATTAATAAATTACATACATTATTGTGCTTGGAAGAAAGATGGAAAACTATGAGACTCCATTACCAAGCTGCTTTGACATTGTGTATAATTCCTATGAGAATGCCTATTGTCGTTACAACTAACAACTAACAACTATCTATCAAACTCCAACTCCGGCGGCAGGGAAAACCGGGAACCGGGCGTGGCCAGGGCATGGCGGTAAAATGCCACCAGCCTCTGAGCGTAATGTTCCCAGGTAAAGTGTTGGGCACGTACCCGGGCCGCCCGGGACATCTCTTTAACTTCCCCGGGATTCTCATAAAGCCGGGTCAGGGCCGCCATCAAAGGCTCCACCTGCCGGGGCGGAATAATCAGGCCCTCCACGCCGTTCCGGGCCACGGAGCCCGCCTCGGGGGTGACGATCAAGGGCAGTCCCGCAGCCAGGGCCTCATAAGTCACTTTGGCGCCCCCTTCGGAGAGCGAGGGAAAACAAAACACCGTGCTCCCGGCAAACAGGGCCGATGGTTCCGGATGAAAGCCCATGACCTTGAGATCGCTCCGGTGGCGGTAGCGCTCCAAAAACGGCTTCACCTCCTCATGCACCGTGCCCACCAACAGCAGTTCCGCATTCTTCAAATTAAGGCGGTCCCAGGCTTCCAGGAGGTGAATCAGTCCCTTGCGGAAACACAACAGCCCCACGAACAGCGCCCGAAAAACCCCGTCCGCCGCGGCTCGGGGTTGAAACCGGGATAAGTCCACCCCCTGAGGTTGAAATACCATTTTCTCCGGGGGGACGCCTCTGTCGATAAAAGAATCTGCGGCGAACCGGGAAGGCACCATAAGGTAATCGGCCAGGCGGATTTCTTCAAAAGCCCGGCCCAACTCCCGGGTCCAATGGTCCCAGCCTTTCAGCCAGGGATGGGGCGGCGGCGGCCAGGCAATCCCCCGGGCCCGGTACTCCGCGGCCTGGATTTCCAGGTTGTGCCGGGGATGGCAGAAATGCCGCTCCAGGACCGCCACGGCGCCCCCGTCCCGGGCCGCCTGCAGAGCCTCCAGGCACTCGTTGCTCAGGCCGTGAAAGATAGCCGCCCGATGCTTCCGGAGATAATCCCGGGCCACCCGGTCCAGGTAGGTGCGCTTCATGGAATAATAGTAGCGGGACGGCAGCCAGGAAAAAAACTTGTAGGGTGTGAAGCCGATATCCGTCACCAGGTGGTCGGGGACCCCATCCCCTTTGCGGCCATAGACGATGACCTGCTGGAGCAGGCCGGCCTCATAGGCCGCGGCCACCCCCCGGCCCACGTTTTCGGAAATCCCCACGCCCCCCAGGGAGGCCCCAGCCGCGTAAACTAAGCCGGGTGCCGGCATGACAGGGTTATGCATGGGGTATCGGATTCCAGAATTTTTGCTGAGGGATCATGGCAGATAGGCCGCAACGAATAAATGAAATCAGTCAATTTAATTTCGTGAGTAGTTCTAAAAATTCGGCAGGGGAAACGATCTTCACCTTTTGGAACTTCGTGAGGTCGGTGAGATGGCGATCTCCTGAAATAATATAATGGGCCTGGCCTGCCACCGCGCATTCCAACACACGATTATCCAGCTCATGAGCGATAACGGCAAAGCGAATCGCGGGGCTTAGCACTTTAGAAAAGGCCCTTAACCAAAATTTAGCGGCTTCGACCTCCGGTTCGGACCAGAGAAATTTACCGGCGAGGACCCGAATCACTTCGTGAATAAGGTCCACGGTGACGAGGTTAATTATTTCTCCCTCCGCCACTAATTCCAAGATCTTAGCAGGCTTGCTCCCCGGAAAATTTAGACCGGAAACAATAACATTGGTATCCAGGACCACTTTAAGCATTGGAGGAATCGGCCCGAGACTCCTCAATGAGACGGGGCACGTCCTCTTCTTTCAATCCCAGCACTTGAGCTTTTTCCGTCCCGTATTGCTGTAGCCGCCGCAACTCCCTAGCGGCAATATACCGCCGCATGGCCTCCCGCCACAGTTCGCTGCGAGTGCGATTTTCTTCCTTGGCCACTTGATCAACTTTTTCCAGGAATTCCGCAAAGACCGAAATGGTAATCAACTTAGTCGTTCTCATCCCAGGACTCCTATCAATTAATACTTAGTATTTAATTTTATTTTTACCATTGCCCTGGCGAATGTCAAACTTATCTTCCGGAGGGTGAGCCTACCAGAAGGGATCAAGCTTTTCCCGCACCAACCGGTCATATAATCCCTGAATCCGGCGGCCGTATCGGTCCACGGTGAATAGGGCGGCGGCCCGCTCCCGGGCGGCCAGGCCAAAGCTCCGGGCCAGTTCGGGGTTCCCTAATAACCATAAAAGATTATTTCTGAGGGCCTCGATGTCCCCCCGGGGGAAGGCCAAACCGCTCACCCGGTGCTCCACGGCTTCCAGGTTGCCGGGCACGTCGCTCACCACCACCGGCAGACCCGCGGCCATGGCCTCCACCAGGGCCACGGAAAAACCCTCCTGATCGCTGGGCAGCACAAAGACATCCATGGCGGCCAGCAGTTCCGGCACGTCCCGTCTCATGCCCAGGAATTCCACCACCCCCCCCAGGCCGTGGCTCTCCGCCAGGGCGCGGACTTCCGCTTCCTGGTGCCCGAACCCCACCACCAACATTTTTAAGGGAAAAGCATCCTTTATCGGCGCCAGCGCCGCGAATAAATATTTATAGCCTTTATCCAGGCTGAGCCGGGACACCATGCCGATGACCCTGGCCTCCGGGGCCAGGCCCAAGCGGGCGCGAGCGGTTTCCCGATGCGCCGGGGCCGCAAAAAATTCCGGCTGCACCGCATTATACAGGACCTCCACCCGGTCCGGGGCCAGGCCGTACCAGTCAACAGCCTGCCGGCGCACCGCCTGGGATACGGCCAGGTGGGCGTCGGTGAACCGGCCTAAAAGATTGTTCATAATCACCCGGTTGAGGCGCCGGCGGTGGATCAGAGAGTGTTCATGGTGCACCCGGATGGGCACCCGGGCCAGGATTGCCGCCAGGCGCCCCAATAGGCTGGGATGATAGGCCGCAGCGTGCAGGATATCGATACGCTGCCGCCGCATCAGGCGGGCCAGCTCCCAGACCATCCGAGGCCGGTGGGGTTTGAGGTTGAGCCCCAGGCTCACCACGGGAAATCCCGCGTCGGCCAGTTGGCGGCCCAGGTCCCCGTTCTCTTCCAGGGCGCAGGCCATAGGGAGGTAGCGCTCCGGGTCCAACTGCCGGCAACAATTCCACACCGTCTGCTGCACCCCTCCCAGGTGCAGGTTGACCACCAGGTATAAGACTTTGATGGGGCGGCGGGGAGCAGGATTTATCCCGGTATTCCTCCGAAAGTCAGATAGTCGTCCAATTGTCCCTGCAAGGCTGCGGCCTGTTGGGCAAATTGCGGCTCTTCGATGAGATTGTGCGCTTCGTACAGGTCCGTGTTCAGGTCGTATAATTCCCGGACGCCGTTTTGCCATTGGATGAGCTTCCAGAAATCCGCCCCGATCCAGGCGTGTCCCGGCAACATGCAGGTGTGCACCGGAAAATCCTCGTATCGCCGTTTCAGCCAGTCGATGCCCCGGCTGTTGTCCACCAGACTGCCCAGGACGTAATCCCGGGAGCCGTCCAGCAAGGATTGGGAACTCAACGGAATGGGCCAGGGTGAGTCCACGATCTCGCTGAGGGTAGCGAACAGGTCGTGGAGCTGGGTCAACCGGGCAAAATCCCCCTGCACCCGGTAGTCCTTGGGATATTTGACGATCATGGGAATATGCAACAATTCGTTATAAACCGCAAAGGCATGCCCGAAGAGGCCGTGCTCGCCCATGCTTTCCCCATGATCGCTGGTTACCACCAACAACACCCGGTCCAGCAACTTTTGCTCTCGAAGAAAGTTATAGAATTCCCCCACTAAATGATCGGTATAGGCGATCTCCTGGTCCAGACACACATCCCAGAACGCGGCGCGTTCGGCTCGCAATTCCGGATCCTCTTCATAAATCCGGTCATCGATTTTCGGGTCGGCCAGTCTTTTTCTCTGGTTGGGATCCAATTTTTGAAATTTTTGGTTGAAGGGGTAGGGGGCCTTAAAAACTGCATGGGTCTGCAGGAGATTGACAAAGAGAAAAAAAGGAGAGCTTTGCTCCTGGTATCTCCGGATGAGTTGCCTCACCAGCCGCAGGCTTCTCTTGGTCATGTACAGGGTGCTGCGGGTGGAATTGGCAAAATACTTTTTATAGTACCGATCCAGATTCTTCTTGATAGGGTAGAAAACATCCCTGGTGGCGGCCATGTATTTTAAGATGAATTTGATCTTGTCCCAATCGCCCTTGAGGGCCTTTTTTTCCTTCATGTATTGGGACCGGGCCTGCAAATAACGGGTGTCCTGGAACAGGCTGCCCATTTCGTAAAATTCGTCGAAGCCCCGGGCGAATCCCATGACCCGGGAAATCATGAGATTGCTGCTCACCGCGGCGGTATGATATCCCATGTCCTTTAAGATTTCCGGCAGGTAGAGCAGGCCTTCAGGCATTCCGGTGAGCGCGGTGTGCCCGCCGTGCTCATGGGGATAAAGGCCGGTGAACAGGGACGCATGGGACGGGATGGTCCAGGGCGCCGCGGAGAAACAGCGGCGGTAAACCGCGGCCTCCGAGGCGATTTGCTCCAGATGCGGCGTGGTCCGGCGGTGGTGGCCGTACAGGGAGCAATGCTTGGCCCCCGCGGCGTCCAATAATAATATGATAATGGGAGGCAGATTCCGGGTGGTCATGAAAGCCTTATATATTTATCCGCAGATCAACGCAGATACACACAGATAATTATTTAGTTCCCATCCGGTAACTCGGAAATTTTTCCATCCTTTGCAGGGACACAGCACGATGTGCCCTAATTCCAGGGACTTCGAGGGCGCAGGCCATGGGGAGGCAGCGATTCCACACCGTCTGCCGCACCCCTCCCAGGTGCAGGTTGACCACCGGGCATAAGACTTTGATGCGGCGGGGGTGGCGGTCCATGGCGGCCCTGGACCTAACCGCCATCGGCCAGATAATCATCCATCCGGCTTTCCATGGCGGCGGCCTTGGCGGCGTGCTGGGGCGCCGCCATGAGGTTATGCTGTTCCCCGGGGTCCTGGTTCAGGTCATAGAGTTCCCGGGCGCCGTCCTGCCACCGGATGAGCTTCCATAAGTCCGAGTTGATCCAGGCGTGGCCCGGCAACATGGAGCTAAAGACCTTGAATTCGGTAAACCGGCGGGCCAGGTAGTCCATCCCCCGGCGGTTGTCCAGCAGGGCCGATAGGGCAAAGTCCCGGGTGTCTTCCAGGAGAGAGTGGGAGCTGAAGGGGGTAGGCCGGGCGACGTTGGTCATCTGACAGATGGTAGCGAACAGGTCGTTGAGTTGGGCCAGCCGGGTCACATCTCCGGTGAGGCCGTAATCCCGGGGATACTTCACCACCAGGGGAATATGCACCAGTTCGTTGTACACCGCGAAGGAATGGCCGAAGAGGCCGTGTTCCCCCATGCCCTCTCCGTGGTCGCTGGTGATAATCAGGAGAACTCGGTCCAGAAGGTTCTGCTGCCGCAGAAATTGATAGAAATCGCCGATGAGACTGTCGGTAAACAGAATCTCCTGATCCAGGCTCAGCCCTAAAAATTCGGCCCGTTCCCGGCGCAGCTCCGGATTTTCCTCATATAGATTAGCATCCACCCCGGGGGCGGAGAGCCGCTTTTTCACCGTGGAGTCTATTTTTTGAAACTGCCGGTTAAAGGGATAAGGGGCATTAAAGACGCCGTGGGTCTCCATGAGGTTAATAAACAGGAAGAAGGGCCCACCGTCGGCCTGGCACTTTTGCACCAGACGCTTGGCCAGCCGCAGGGACCGCTTGCTCATGAACGCGGTGCTGGCGGTGATATCCGCCAGATGTTTCTTATATAATTTATCGATGGTCTTCTTAAGGGGAAACGTGAAATCACGGCTCTCCAGGATATATTTCAGGCTGAACTTAATCTTCTCCCAGTCGCTCTTGAGGTGGGGCTTGGCTTGGATATAGAGTTTGCGGGCCTCCAGATAGCGGGGGTTCTGGAACAGGGTCCCCATTTCATAGAATTCCTCAAAGGCCCGGCTGAACCCCAGGGTCCGGGAGACCAGTAGGTTGCTGCTGACGCCGAAGGTGCGGTAGCCTACTTCCTTAAGGACCTCCGGCAGCGACAGCAGGTCTTCCCGCATGCCGACGAAGACGTCGTTGCACCGGTGTTCGTGGGGATAAAGGCCGGTGAAAAGGGACACGTGGGAGGGTACCGTCCAGGGCGCGGTGGAGAAACAGTGGCGGTACACCGCGGTCTCCGGCGCGATCTCTTCCAGGTGCGGGGTGGTGCGGCGGTGGTGGCCGTAAAGGGAAAAGTGCTTGGTGCTGGCGGAGTCCAGCAGCAATATGATAATGGGGGGCAGGTCTCGGACGGTCATGCGTTCCTCATATATTTATCCGCAGATTAACATAGATACACACAAATAATTATTTAATCTCCATTTTGTTAATCTGTGGCAACTGCGGATTAAGGTTCCGTTTGGGAACGTAACCTGTGGGGGCGCGGCTTGTTGTGCCCTGATCCAATCTCTCAGAACCAAGCAGCAATTTACCATACGGCCCTTTCCGATGCAACGGCCAAACACCGGAAGCGACCTTCTCCTTAAGGTAGAGTTTTCCCCCTAACCATGGTATAGTTATTCCTAATCCGAGTTTTGGCCGGTTCCGGCGCCAGGCGGTTGTTCATGTGCCCTTAGCACACCTGAAACCATGAGAAGATGGTGTTCAGGGCGCACCCTGCGTGAAGGATCGGTGGGGCGGGCCTCCATGTCCGCCGATACTCCCATCCCTCAATCAAGCTTGATATGGCCCCTATGACCAACCCTGCACGTACACTTGATTTTCCCAAGATACGTTGGCTAAAGAGGAGATCTTCTCCTTGCCTGTTTCTCACCGAAAATCGAAAACCGAAAATCTTTCAAAACAGGGAGATTACCCTCAATGGTTGAAGATATCCTGAAAACCCTGGAAGAGAAAGTGGCCAAAAGCAAGAGCGTCCTTCAGGAGGCCCTGGACCGCTTTGGCGACAAGATAGCCCTGGCCTGGACCGGGGGCAAAGACTCCACCACCATCCTGCACCTGCTGCGGGAGGTGGGCGGCGGCAGAGTGCCCATCCCGGTGCTCAACATCGACACCGGCGCCAAATTCAAAGAGATTTATGAATTCCGGAACCGGCTGGCCGCCCAGTGGGAATTGGACCTGCACATCGAGCGCAACGAGGAGGCCATCAAGACCATCGAGCACGCCAAAGACGTGGCGGAGTGCTGCCACCTCCTGAAAACCGCGGTCATCGTCAGTTCCATCCAAAAATACGGCTGGCAGGCCCTCATCACCGGCACCCGCTGGGATGAACAGCCGGACCGGGCCAGGGAGACCTATTTCTCCCCCCGGGAGACCCCCCCGCATATGCGGGTGCAGCCCATCCTGCACTTCACCGAAGCAGACATCTGGCAGTATGCCAAGGCCCATGACGTCCCTTACTGCATCCTCTACCGCAAGGGCTACCGCAGCCTGGGATGCGAACCCTGCACCAAGCGGGGCGCCGGCCCGGGGGCGGAACGGGCCGGCCGGGACCAGTCCAAAGAAGAGATCATGAACAGCCTCCGGCGGATGGGGTATTTTTGAGGTTCAAAGTTCAAGGTTCAAGGTTCAAGGTTCAAGGCTCAGGGCTGAAAACTGCAAACCGCAAACTAAAAACTGTCCCCGCCCATGCTCTCCGAAAACGAGATAAAATTCTTTCCCATCAAGCGCCGGCAGCTCCTGGCCTTCCGGCGGCTGGCGGCGCCGCGCTTTAACGGCCGGGTGGCGGATATCGGGGCCGGCTGGGGTCCCTATCATGGGGAGCTCTCCGGGTGCGACGTCATCTCCCTGGATATGACGGTGACTCCGGCGATCCGGGTGGTGGGCAGCGCCCTGGCCCTGCCGTTTCAGGGCCGCGCCTTTGACGGGGTCATCATGACCGAGACCCTGGAACACGTGCCCCGGCCGGAGACCGCCATGGCCGAAGCCGTTCGGGTGCTCAAACCCCAGGGATTGCTCTACCTCACCACTCCCCAGATGTGGCCGCTCCACTATGAGCCCTACGATTATTACCGCTATACCCGTTACGGGCTGGCGCACCTGCTGGAGAGCCGGGGCTTTAAAGTCCTGGCCCTGGAGCCCGTGGGGGGCCTCTATACGTATCTTTTTACCCGGCTGGGTGAAAAATTTATCAAGCTGCTGGTGTATCTCCTGGGGCTGCTGCCTAAGCCCTGGCGCTGGAAGGCGGCCTGGGTCGTGGGATCGCCGGTGCAATATTTCTTTTATGGTTTGAGCGGCCTGCTGGATCGGCTGGCGCCTCGGGATGTGCTGGGCTGGGCAATATTGGCGGAATTAACCCCTGGGGCCGCGGAAGCGCCGCCGCCGCGCTTAACAGCCTTTGATTCATAAATTTTCTTGACACTAGCCCAAGACTTTGTAATATGCTTCACAATGGTTTTTTCTCCCGGGAAGGATCCGACGTGCGTAAATCAAACATCCTCAAGGAGGTAGTAGTTTATGGGTAAGATTCCTGCCGATTATTTGCCGCCTAAAGAACTCTGGGCCGATTATACCGCGCCCGAGGAATTCAAGCAGTATGCCTCGGGACAGTGGAATATCGCCGAAGAATTTTTGGACAAGCATGTTAAAGGGGACAACATCGCCATCCTGTTCGGCGACCAGAAGATCACCTATAAAGAACTGCTGGTCATGGCCAACAAGTTCGCCAACGTCCTCAAAAAGCTGGGCATCGAGCCCCAGGACCGGGTGGGCATCCGCCTGACCAACACCCCCGAAGCCATTGCCATCAATTTCGGCATCGAGAAGTGCGGCGCCATCCCGATTCCGGTGTCCCCCCTGTGGGCCAAAGAAGAAATCGCCTTTGTCTTGAATAACGCCGAATTCAAGGCTTTTGCGGTGAGCTTTCCTCTGTTGGCCGCGGTGGAAGCCGGGGCGCACGAATTCGAGTTCCCCACCAAGATCATCTCGGTGGGCGGCAAGCCCGAAGAGGTGGAAGCCAAGGGCTTTGTCTCGTTCGCCAAAGAGATGGCCACCGCGTCGGACCAGTTCACCAACGTCAAGCTGAACGCCGACGACATCGGCGTCATCCTCTTCACCTCCGGCACCACCGGCCAGCCCAAGGGCTGCGTCCATTTCGTCAAAGAGGTGTTGATCGAGTCCATCCTGGTAAACAAGTATGTTTATAAGATGGGCCCCGGCGACGTGCTGGGCGGCTCCGCGCCGGTGTCCTTTGCCGCGGGTTACGGCACCTTCTGCCTGATTCCTTTTGCCGGCGCCGCCGCCATTTCGCTGCTGCCCAAGTTCACCCCGGACGACATGATGTCCACTATCCAGAAGCACAAGATCACGGTAATCACCGGGCTGCCCACGGCGTACCGGAAGCTCCTGGAAATGCCTAATTTTAACGACTACGACGTCAGCAGCGTCCGCATGTACACCACCGGCGGCGACGCCTTGACCGGCAAG
The DNA here is from genome assembly GCA_964618815.1 of uncultured Desulfobacterales bacterium. GTDB lineage: Bacteria > Desulfobacterota > Desulfobaccia > Desulfobaccales > 0-14-0-80-60-11 > CAZUBT01. The sequence goes on from CAZUBT010000080.1 coordinate 14,080, forward strand.
ACCCTGGCCATGTGGCAGGCCAAAACCGGCAAGCCCATCTGGGAAGGCCTGGGCGGCACCGAGATGATGCACCTGGTGACCTCCAATTCCATGAGCGACATTCCCATGCCCGACTCCATCGGTCGCGCCCTGCCCGGCTTTGAGATCAAGGTCGTGCGGGAAGACGGCACCTACGCCGGACCCGGCGAAGTGGGCTCCATGTTGGTCAAAGGCCCCACCGGCACCCTCTACTGGAAGCCTTACATCCAGGACCAAAGGCTCCTGAAATCCATGAAGAAGGGCATCAAAGACGGCTTCAACATGATGGGCGACGCGGTCCTCATGGACAAAGACGGCTTCATCTTCTTCCAGGCCCGGGAAGACGACATGATCAAGTCCTCCGGCTTCCGCCTGG
>CAZUBT010000081.1:0-14390 GCA_964618815.1 uncultured Desulfobacterales bacterium
GCTTGGGAATGGCGGAGGAAGGGACTGTCGGGAGTGTTGGAGGTCGATGCATCGGTGGGTTTTAAAGGTGTTGCCCAAGCGGGAGCTTGGGAACGAGGATAAAAACCATCTCTTGTCAAAAAGTACGCGAAAACCGGATGAACCATAATTTGGGAGTTGGAGGTGAATCTTAGGTAAATCTTTTCAATGGCTTACCCTCGCATGGGGGTGCGAATCTATTATTTAAATAAATATTTTTTCAAATTTACATTTTTTTCTTGTAAATTGCCGCGTTCCGGGTAATATTCGTCTAAACCTTTTTTCTTATAGACTTGGGGATGCCACGAGGAAAAATTAAACGGCTGAAAGGCAATGGGGGTGGAGGAGAGCTTCATCTCATCAATGAAGTCTCCCGGGTGGTGAATCTTTCTCAAAAACGGATCAGGGAATACGAGAAAGAAGGGTTTATCAAGCCGTTACGGGAAAAGAACACCAATAACCGTCTCTATTCGTCCTTCGATGTCGCCCAGATCAGTCAGATCAACAGTCTGATTCATGAGCGGGGTTTTACCCTGGCTTGCCTTCGCAACCTCATGGTGCTGGCCCCCTGCTGGAATATCTTCGATTGTCCCGAAAAGGAAAAATGTCCGGCCTTTCAAATCCCCTGGCGCCCCTGTTACGAGGTGCGGGAATATAGAGACACCCTGTGCAACGGCCCCTGCGCCCAATGCGCCGTCTATCTCAACCGGGCTGTCAAGAAAGAAAGGGTCTTAGTGAGATTTCCCACCGAAGCGTGATCTCTAATCCCGAATCCTCACCATCCCCGGCCGCCTCTCCCGCTCTCAGGGATAAAGCCGTATCCTTCGTAGGTCCTTCCAATTCCGGCAAGACCGAGTTGATCTGCCGGCTGGTGGAATGGTTTGCCTCCCAGGGGCTGAAGGTGGCCGTGGTGAAGCACAGCCATAAGCTCCATCTGGGCGACGAAAGTAAAGATACCGGACGCTTCAGGCAGGCCGGCGCGGCCGCGGTGGCCCTGGCGGCCCCGGGAGTGCTCCAGATTACCCGGAATTTTCCCCAAGACCCGCCCCTGGCCGCGGTGCTCGCGGCAGTGCCGGGGGATACGGACCTCATCCTGGTGGAGGGCTACAAATCCGGCTCTCTGCCCCAAATTGCCCTGGTGTTGCCCTCCCGGGATCCCCTGCCCACGTATCCCCACCTCATCGCCCTGGTGAGCCGGGAGCCGCTAACCGCGGCGGTCCCCACTTTTCTGGCTGACCAGGTGGCGGAAATCGCCGGCTTTATCAAAACTTGTCTGGGGTTGGCCTGATGCCGAAGGAAGCCGTGTCCGGGGGGGCCTTGCCGGCCATTACCGGGGCCATCCTGGCGGGAGGGCTGAGCACCCGTTTGGGTCGGGACAAGGCCACCCTGCCCCTGGGGGGCAAGCCTCTGGCCTTATGGGTGGCAGACGCGCTATCCCCGGTGGTGTCCGATCTCTGGCTGGTCACCAACCAGCCCCTGGCCCACTGCTCCCTAGGCCTCCCCATGATCACCGATCTGGTCCCCTGGCAGGGGCCTTTGGGGGGGCTGGCCACCGCCCTGTTTTTCGCCCGCACCCCTTATGTCCTGGCCGCGGCCGTGGATAACCCCTTCTTAGCCCCGCCTTTGCTGGCCGCCATGCTCCGCCGCCTCACCCGGGACGAGCCGGCCGCGGTGGTCAGCCAATCTTCCCGGGGACCGGAACCTTTCCCCGGCCTCTATTCCGTCCGCCTGCTCCCCCGGCTCACCCGCTTCCTGGAAACCGACCGCCGCCCCCGCCGTTTCCTGGAGATGTGCCGGGCCCAGGCGCTGCCCTTGGAGGAGGTGAGCCGACTGGACCCCGAAGGCCTGACTTTCCTCAATCTGAACACACCCGAGGACCTGGCCCAGGCCGCGGCCAGGCTGGCGGGGGGGTGAAAGATATTTGAGGGGAGGACCGGGGGGGAGAGAGTGAACAGTGAACAGTGAACAGTGAGCAGTAAATAGTAAGTAGCAGGCAAAGGGTCGTCCCGGCGCATCCCGATTTTGCTCCTAACCGCAATTGAATCCAAATCATCTCTCAGGAGTCCAAATACCATGGATTTGAAAGGTTGCTTCATCAACGGTCACTGGGTAGAAACCAAAGACCGCCTCCCGGTCCTCTCCCCCTGGTCCGGGGAAGTAGTGGGGGAAGTCTCCCTGGCGGGGTCTAAGGAGTGGGACGCGGCCATGGCCGCGGCGCACCAGGCCGCGGCGGTTATGAAAAAGTTTTCCAGCCTGGAGCGCTGGCGCCTTCTGAAGGAGATGGCCGCGGGGGTCAGGGCCCGCCAGGAAGAGCTGGCCCAAACCATCGTCGCGGAAGGGGGCAAACCCCTCACTTACGCCCGGGGCGAGATGGGCCGGGGGTTGATGACCTTGAGCCTGGCCGCGGAAGAAGCGGAGCGCCTGGGCGGCGAGGTCCTGCCCCTGGACCAGCGCCCGGACACCCGGGGCCGCTGGGGCCTCACCCGGCGCTTCCCCCTGGGGCCGGTTTTGGGCATCACCCCCTTCAATTTTCCCTTCAACCTGGTGGCCCACAAGGTGGGGCCGGCCCTGGCCGCAGGCAACCCCATCATCATCAAGCCCGCGTCCAAAACTCCCCTCTCCGCGTTGAAGCTGGCGGAAATCTATGAACAGGCGGGGGGGCCGCCCGGGGGCTTCCAGGTGCTCCCCAGTTCCTCCACCCTGGCCGAGGCCGCGGTGGGGGACGGCCGCCTCAAGGCCCTGTCCTTTACCGGCAGCGCCCAGGTGGGCTGGCATCTGAAAAGTAAGGCGGGCCGCAACAAAGTCATCCTGGAGTTGGGGGGCAACGCCGCGGCCATCGTGGATGACACCGCGGACCTGAAGTGGGCGGCGCGCCGGTGCGTGGTGGGGGCCTATGCCCATGCCGGCCAGGTTTGCATCTCCTTGCAGCGCCTCTTGGTGAGCCGTAAAGTTTATGAGCCGTTTAAAGAGATCTTCCTGGATACCATCCGGAAAGAAGCCCTGGCAGGGGACCCGGCCCGGGAAAACACCATGGTGGGCCCCATGATCGACGCAGGGGCCGCGGCCAAGGTGCGGGACTGGATCAAGGAAGCCCTGGCAGGGGGCGCGACTTTGGCCTGGGGCTCTTTGGGGGAGGGCAACGTCATTGCCCCCATCGTCTTGGAAAATGTCAGCCGGGAGATGAAGGTCTGGAGCCGGGAGGTCTTCGGGCCGGTGGTGGTGCTGGCGCCTTTTACCGATTTCGCCCAGGCCCTGGAGATGGCCAACGATACGGTGTACGGCCTCCAGGGGTCGATCTTCACCAATAATCTGGCCCACGCCTGGCAGGCATTTGAGGCCCTGGAGGTGGGGGGCGTCATCGTCAATGACTCGCCGGTCTTCCGGTTGGACCACATGCCCTACGGCGGCGTCAAGGACTCGGGCCTGGGCCGGGAAGGGGTGCGCTACGCGGTGGAGGAAATGACGGAGTTGCGCCTGCTGGCGTTGAAGGTATAATACCGTTTTCGGTTTTAAGTTAAAAAGGTCTGGATTATCAGCAAGTTGAAACTTAAGTTTGTTGCATTGGAAACAGAACTTGGTATAAAAGGGGCGGACCTGGGTGTCCGCCCCTAACCCCAGGCTCCCGGGTCCCCCGGGAATCAGATTACCCCCCTCAGCGGCATTTGCTGCGGATGCGCTCCAGGACTAGGGGGACGACGTCGGACCATCCCAGGGGCATGAAGTGGACCCCCTGGACCATGGGACCCATCTGGAAAAGCAGCCGGGTGGTGATGTCCACGGCTTTTTGCTTATACTGCTCCGGAGGCGCCGCGGCCATCTCGTCTATGAGCCACTGGGGCACCGTGATGCCGGAGATCTTTTCGTTGATGAAGCGGGCCATCCGGGGCGACTTGATGATGAGCAGGCCGTACTGGATGGGCACGCCGAACCCTTCGGTCTTCCGGATAAAGGACTCAAAGAGCCGGGGGTCATAGACCGCCTGGGTCTGGAAGAACTGGGCTCCGGCTTCGATCTTCTTCTCCATCTTCAAAAGCTGCAGGTCCAGGGGCTGAAAATTGGGGTTGACCACCCCGCCCAGGGCCAGGTCCGTGGACTGGGTGAGTTCCTGCCCCACCAGGTCATGGCCCTGGTTCAAGCCCCGGGCGATGTCCAACAACTGCACCGAATCGATATCAAAGACCCCTTTAGCCGTGGGGTGGTCCCCCAACTGCACATGGTCGCCGGTTAAGCACAGGACGTTGTCCAGCCCCAGGGTGCAGGCGCTCAGGAGGTCCGATTGCAGGGCGATGCGGTTGCGGTCCCGGCAGGTGAGCTGATAGATGGGCTCAATACCGGCGTTCTTGAGGAGCACCGACCCGGCCAGAGACCCCAGGCGCATCTTGGCGCTCTGGTTGTCCGCGACATTCACCGCGTGGACAAAATTCTTGAGACTCGCGGCTTCCTTGACAAATTCGGGAGGGCCGTTGCGGCAGCAGCCTTTGATGGGTCCCACCTCACTGGTGACCACAAATTCCTTTTTCTGAAACAGTTCCGTGAGCTTCATGCCACACGCCCCTCCTTTATATAGAGAGTCCGGGGTTTGGCCGCCTTGCGGTAATCCTTGGGGGCCACGAACTTCCTGAGCTTATCCACTTCCCCCAAGGCCTGCATGCGGTTATAGATCAGGACCCAGGCGCAGTCTCGGGCGGGGTCAACTTCGCACTTGCCTTCTTGGGAGCCGCCGCACGGCCCGTTTAAGAGGCTCTTGGCGCATTTGGTGACCGGGCAGATGGCCGCGGTGTCGTTCAAGATGCACTCCCCGCATTCCCGGCACTGCTCCAGGGCCACCTGGCCGGCCACCACGGTGTCCATGTGCCCCACGGAGTCCAGGCCGCTCTTCACCGGTTTGAACAGGCCGTATTGCTCGGTGAGCATCCGGGCCACCTGCACCGCGCCCCCGCAGCCCAGAACCAGGATGGCGTCCGCGGTATTAAGCTTATCCTTGAGCGGCTCCAACACCGGGTTGGCCTTGGCCACATTGCAGGTGCGCTCCGGAGAAGCTTCCAACACGATGTCTTTGCCTTGAGCTTTGAGCTCCTGGGCCAGGGCCGCCACCTCATCCGAGCCCCCGGTCAGACAGACTTTGGCGCAGCCGTCGCAGCCCACCAGGGCGACCCGCTGATACCCGGCCAAAGCCTCCAGGATCTCGGTTAGGGGCTTTTTAGCAGTTCCAATCATGGGCGTTTGTCCTCCTTCCGGAGATGATAAAGGTTATGTGGGGAGAAGAAGCAAGAACAGGGCCAAGGAAAAGTCTAATCCACTAATTATTCATCTATCTAATTTAATTAACAAATTAGATTAAATAACCGTCTCCCCCCGACCCTCGGTAAACATCTTTGCTTAACAATTGTTTTATGTTAAATAAGCAAATATTAACACCAGTGGGATTAATACCGGGCTCGGTTTTCGGTTATTGGTTTTAGGTTAAAAATACCTGGATTATCAGCAAGTTGAAAATTAAGTTGGTTGCATTGGAAGCAGTCTCTCACGGGCCTTTGACCCACCCGCAAATCATGAAAAGTTCGTGTGGCGGGCCTCCGTGCCCGCCGCACTTGAGCCACCGGCGAGACGCCATGCCGCCAGCCTGGTGCGCTGAATTACGGCGGCCACGGGCCGCCCTATAATAACTGATCACTGATCACTGATTACTTTTCAAAGCAGAATAGGGGCTAAACATGCATCCCGACGCCATGGAAACCTGGTTCCCCGATGACTACAACGCCTTCTGGAAGAAGATCATCGATACCATGATGGAAGGCTTGATGATTGTTGACACCCAGGGGGTGATCCGCTCCGTCAACCAGGCCCTGGAGCAAATTACTGGGTACTCCCGGGAGGAACTCATCGGCCGGGCCTGTTCCATCCTCCGGTGCGACACCTGCTTCGGCCTCCGCTCCCCCGGGGAATGCGACCTGTTCAAGAAGGGCAAGGTCCGGCGCTGCAAATGCACCCTGGCCAAAAAGGACGGCAGCCCTCTCCATGTCCTGAAGAACGCGGTGATCCTGAAGGACGCGGCCGGCCAGGTGGTGGGGGCCGTAGAGACCCTGACGGACTTAAGCGACCTGGTGGCTAAAGAACGGGTGATCTCCCGGCTGCGCCGGACCTTGAGCGGGGAAGACGGCTTCCACGGCCTGCTGGGCAAGTCCCCGGTGATGGCCCAGCTTTTCAGCCTCATAGAAAGCGCCGCGCAATCCGAAGCCCCGGTGATTATCTACGGGGAGTCGGGCACCGGCAAGGAATTGGTCGCCGCGGCCATCCATCGTCTCAGCCCCCGGCGCAAGGAGCCGTTCATCAAGGTGAACAGCGTGGCCTTGAGTGAATCTCTGTTGGAGAGCGAGCTCTTCGGCCACGTCAAGGGCGCCTTCACCGGCGCGGACCGTACCCGGGTGGGACGCTTCGAAGCCGCCAGCCGCGGCGACATCTTTTTGGATGAGGTGGGGGACCTGCCCCTGGCCACCCAGGCCAAGCTCTTGAGGGTCCTCCAGGAAAAAATCATTGAAAAGGTGGGCGACCACCGGCCCGTCCCGGTGGATGTCCGGGTGATCACCGCCACCAATAAAGACCTGCATCAGCTCATGGCCGCGGGGGGCTTCCGGGAGGACCTGTACTTCCGCATCGGGGTGATTCCCATTCACCTGCCCCCCTTGCGGGACCGCCGGGAGGATATTCCCCTGTTGGTAGAGGCATTTATCGAACGGGCCCGCCTCAAGACCAAAAAACCCATCACCGGCATCAGCAAGGAGGCCCTGGAGATGCTCCTGAGCCATCCCTGGCCCGGCAATGTCCGGGAGCTCATCAACGTCATCGACTATGCCTTCGTGCTGTGCCCGGAAGGGATGATTTTGCCGGATCATCTCCCGGCCCAGGTCTTCCATAAACCGGATACCCGAACCCGGCGGCTGCGGTCCGATATAGCCGCCCCTTCCCCGGACGAACGCCGGCGATTGACGGCCGCCATCACTGAGGCCGGGGGCAAGCTGGGGGACGCCGCCCGTAACCTGGGCATCAGCCGGGTAACCCTGTGGAAGCGCTTGAAGGCCCACAATATCCGGGTGGATAAGACTATCCGCGGGTGATTGGGAAGAGAGGGTTTTCTGTTTTCTGTTTTCGGTTTTCTGTTGAAAAACCTGATGAACCTATCATACCCCTTTGGGTCTTTGGCTCTTTGCGACTTTGCGTGAAATAATCAACCTCACGCCAAGACGCCAAGGCGCAAATGGCGCAGCAAGCCGCGCCCACCCTACCAATCTTACATCTCTTCCAGGTCCGGGGATTCTCCCTTTTTACCCTTGATCTTCTTATAAATCCAGGGAATGAGAGAGACCAGGGCCACCAGGAGCGCCCCGATGAGCAGTTCTTTGGACACCTTGCCCCGGAAGAGGTCCAGGATATTACTGGAAAAATAGATGTAGGCAATGGTCGCGGGCATCATGCAGAAAAACGAGGCCACCACGTAAGCCGTCAAGGAGATGCGGGTGAGGCCGAAGGCATAGTTCAGGATAAAAAACGGGAAAATGGGAATGAGCCGGGTAAAAGCCACCACTTTCCAGCCCTGTTCCGCCACCTTGCGGTCCAGGGCCTGCATCTTGGTGCCCGCGACTTTGCTTTCCACCCAATCCCGGGCCAGATACCGGGACACCAGAAAGGCCAGGGTGGCGCCCACGGTGGCCCCCAGGCTGGTATAGACCACCCCCCAAAAAGGGCCGAACAGGATGCCCCCCGCCAGGGTGATGGGCAGACCCGGCAGGAACAGGGGCGGGGCCAGGGCCCAGACGGCCAGGTACACCACCGGCCCCCAGATGCCGTAAGCCGCGATGATCTGCCGCAGGCGTTCCTTCTCCAGATACTCCTGCAGGTTAAAGACCCGCACCGCGATGATGATCCCCACAATCAGCAGGATCAGCATGAGGGGGCGGATATAAGAAGGCTTGGGGGGCGATTTAACGTCCGGTTCCGGATTGTCTGGCATGGAGGCCTCCGTGGGGCTGATACGGACCAGGCTTATTTCTTCTTTTTCAGTTGATTTTCCAGGGCTTCCACCCGCTTGCCAAGGTCGGCCAGCTGTTTTTGCACATCCTGGCCGCCCATCCCCGGCATCGTGCACATCTGGCCTCCGGAACCCACCTGGCACATCTGGGCTCCCGGCCCCATCTTGGCCATGCGTTCCTGCATCTGTTTCTGCATCTCCGGAGTCATCTGGCCTTTCATCATCATCATGCAGGGACACATGCATTGGCCCATGCCGGGCGCCGGTTGCTGGGGCGCGGCAGCCGGGGGTGGCGCGGCAGCCGGGGGCTCAGCTTTAGTCTGGGCCGGGAGCAGCCCAGGATAAAGGATTAATGCCGCTGCTAAGAGAACCGCGAATTTCTTCATAAAAACCTCCATTTCATGGGGGATGTGCTATCAACCAAGGTTTGGTTATATGCCAAGATAATCATGCATCCGTCCATGTGCACCATTGGACCGAAATTATCCCATTTTCCCGTAGGGGCGAAACTTGGGTTCGCCCATAATAACTCGAACATGGTATTATTTCTGAATTTTAGGGGCCTCCAGGAAGCCCCGGGCCAGGCGGTGGGTGCGCCAGCCCGGCTGCGGCCGGGGGTGAGGCCGGGAAAGGAACCTAAGCAGGTCCGGGTAAGCGTCAATGTCCCGCCAGGCCGGCAGCAGATGGACCCTTAAGCCCAGGCTTCGAGCCAGCTTCAGGGTATCCGTGAGCACCTGGGGGGTGGACCAGGCGATATCCCGGAACAGCTCCGGCCGGGGCGCGTTCAACCCCACCAGATAATAGCCGCCGTCCATGGCCGGTCCCAGGACCAGTTCGGCATTTCCGGCCGTCAGCGCGTCCGCGGCTTCTTGAACCATCTCACCCGGCAGGTCCGGGGTATCGCTGCCCCGAAGCAGGACCGGCCTGTAAGACGGTTTTCTGTTTTCTGTTTTCTGTTTTCTGTTAAAAGCATACGAATCATCAATGGGATAGTCGCTGAGTTCGTTGCATTTGAAATGCGGCGGGCTATAAGCCTCCCGGAAGCCCCATTCCAGGGCCCGGGCCATGCGCTCCCCCAGGTCCTCCCCCTCCTGGTGAAACAGTAGAGTCCCTGCAGGCGTCAACCCCGCGAAAAAATCCCGGGCTGATGCAGGGCTGTAGGCCAGGGCCAGGCGGAGATGCGGCAGCCGGGCCATCTCCTCCAGAATATCTTCTATGAAACCCCGGTAAAGCTCTGCGGCGGCCTGAGGAGACAAATCCGGGCTGAGGCGGGTTTTTACTTGCCCCGGAGCCGGTTCCTTGGCAAAAATAATAAGCAGCGAGTCCATCAAATACGGTCTTCGGTCTTTGGTCTTCGGTAAAAAAAGTTAGGTAATTGATCTGTGACGCTTGCAACTTAAAAAGGTATTTTCGGTTTATGAAACCCGGCCCCCGAATCTCCATCATCATCCCCGCGCTGAACGAAGCCCGGGCCCTAAGCGACACCCTGGCTCGACTGTCCCTGACGCCGGAGGTGGAGATCATCCTGGCGGACGGCGGCAGCGCCGACGAGACCTGGGAAGTGGCGGGCAGCTTTCCCCTGGTTCGCCGGCTCAGGGCGCCCCGGGGCCGGGGCGTGCAGATGAACGCCGGGGCCCTGGCCGCCCGGGGAGACATCTTGGTCTTTCTGCACGCCGACACCCTACTGGGGCCGGCCCATGTCGCGACCTTGCGCGAGGCTGCGGCGGACCCCGGGTTTCAGGCCGGGGCCTTTGAACTGGCCCTGACCCCGCCGGTTGCGGCCCTTAAGTTCATCGCCTGGGGGGCCAACCGCCGCAGCCGGCTCCTGGGCCTGCCTTACGGGGACCAGGCCCTCATCCTGCGCCGGGACCTCTTCCTGGCCCTGGGCGGTTACTCCCACCGCCGGCCGGAAGACCTGGACCTGGTCATCCGCCTGCGTCGCTTCACCCGGCTGCGCCTCCTGACCCCTCCGGTAGCCAGTTCGGGGCGCAAATGGCTGGCTCAGGGCTACTTCCTGACCACCGTCCGCAACTGGCTCTTCCTGGCCTACCACCTGGCGGAACGGACTCTTACCTCCCGCTGGCAGGAACAGGGGGCTTTGGGGCGGCAGCATTTGCGGGACTAATGGCAATGATGTTCACTTATACCAAGTTCTGTTGCCAATGCAACAAACTTAAGTTGCAACTTGCTGATAATCATGATCTTTTTAACCGAAAACCGATAACCGAAAACCGAAAACGGTATCATAGCTAACATCTGCCTGTCAAAACTCCTTTTTCTGATTACCTCCGATCCATTCCTTTAAAATTCCGCCCTGTTTTCCTCTGGAAACTCGAAACTGTTTACACCGGAAAATCCACTTTGATCTTGAAAACTTCCAGGGCCGGGAGGCTCAGGACCTCCACCCCGGTGGTCCTGGTGATCTCCTTGAGAATCTCTTCCAGCCTCACCGTGGATTCCGCAATCAGAGTGAACCAGACGTTGTAGCGGTGCCGCCTGAGATAATTGTGGGTCACCCCGGGATAGCGGTTCACCGTCTCCACGAACCGCTCCAACTGCTCCGGGGGCACGCCGGCGGCGCACAGGGTGCTGGTGTAGCCCAGCTTCCGGGAGGTGAAATTGGCGCCGATGCGGCGGATGACTCCCGCGTCATACATGGCCTGCACCCGGACCAGCACCTCATCCTCCGAGGCCCCAACCCTTCTCCCCACCTCCGCATATGGCCGAGAAATTAGGGGAAATTGGGATTGGATTTCGTTTAAGATGGCTTTATCCAACTCGTCTAATTCGGGGCTGGTGGGCTTATATGATTGCATAGCGAAATTCTATCCCATAAAAATTTTAAAATCTCACCACCAAGACACCAAGAACACCAAGTTTCACAAAGGAAAAAAGTTGGGGCTGGGCGTTTCTGCCAAAGCCCAAAAATTATCTTGGTGCACCTTTGTGTCCTTGGTGTCTTGGTGGTGAATCTTTTACCCCGTCGATTCATACGGGCAGATGGGGTCTTCGGCCAGGACGTCGCCGGTCATGGCATAGGCCCGGGCCCGGCAGCCGCCGCAGACCTTGCGGTACTGGCAGGAATGGCACTTGCCCCGGTAGTCGTCCACCGCCCGCAACTGTTGGAATAAGGGCGAGCCGGCCCAGATTTCCGGGAAAGGCGTCTGACGGATATCCCCGGCCTTGAGGTCCAGGTAGCCGCAGGGCTGCACTTCCCCCTTGTAAGATACAAACGCGAAACCCTGGCCCCCCAGGCAGCCCTTGGTCATGGCCTCCATGCCGTGGTTGGCGGGGGTGATCTTCTCTCCCCGGGCGTGCGCGTCCTGACGCCACAGGCGATAGAACTGGGGCGCGCAGGTGGGCTTGATGAACAGGCGGCCTTCCCGCTGCCAGGTGAGGAGTTGCCGCAAAGTGCGCTCGTATTCCTCCGGCGTTACCAGCTCCTCGGGTATCAGCTCCCCCCGGCCCGTGGGCACCAGCACAAAGACATGGTGGGCCGCGGCTTCCAGCTTGATGGCCAACTCATAGATGTCCTGGAGTTCCGTCAGGTTGGCCCGGGTGACGGTGGTGTTGATCTGAAAAGGCAGCCCCGCCTCCCGAGCCGCGGCGATGCCCGCCAGGGCCCTGTCGTAGGCCCCGGGAACGGCTCGCAGGCGGTCGTGGGACGCCGCGGTGGCCCCGTCGATGGAGATGCTCAGGCGCTGGATGCCCACGTCCTTGAGGCGGGCGGCGATCTGGGTGGTCAAGAGAGTGCCATTCACCGCCATGACCATGCGGTGGCCCTTCCGGGTGCCGTAAGCCGCCAGGTCGAAGATGTCCTCTCGCAGGAGCGGCTCGCCGCCGGTTAAGATCACCACCACCTGGCCCATTTTGGTCAGATCGTCCAGAAGGGTAATGCCTTCGTCGGTGGTCAACTCCCCCGGATAAGGCCCGGAGCCCGCCGCGGCCCGGCAGTGAAGGCAGGCCAGGTTGCAGCGCCGGGTGGTCTCCCAGGCCAACAGGCGCAGGGGGGGGGGTGTTGAAAGTGCATCATTATTCATAGAAAGATTTTATCTTCTTTTTCGTTAAGTATCTCATATTGAGTGCGTGATTATTATCCTTAAATATTTTTTCTTCACAAGATATTACCATGGAGAACCGAATTTAAAAAAAGCAAATGGGTCTAAATTGTTAAAAATTAAAAATGCTTGAATAGAATCAAGAGCGACTTTCGAGAGATTTATTAGAAAACGAGTTGGATAGACGAGTTCCCAGGTATCTAAGTTTATCATTCTGTGATAATATGGTAACTCATTATCAGCACTGAATTCGATACCATCGCCTGATTTTCTGAATTCATGAATAAGATTATTGCGATAGGTATAAAGAAGTTCGGCATGGCGTGAATTCTTTAATAGTTTTATTTCTTCTTGGCTTTCTGCAACATGCTGAATATCAGAATAAAATAGGTCATTATCTAATCTGTTAATTTTACTGTTTTGATAATTACTAAATAACTCGCCAATCTTTAGTTTTAGTTGCTCACTGGGCACAAAACTAAGTTGATTAAGCCTATAAAATATCATTGGAATGCTAATTCTATCAGAGTGTTCCCATTTAATACAGTCCCTTATTAACTTTAGGAATCTTACTTTATTTTTATTTTCTGTACCCTTTGTCCAAACTCTTGACAAAGTATCCATTAATATAACAATAAGAATCTGTTGGTAAAGAGGATTATCAAGTCCATTTATTTCTTTAATGCGATCATGAAAATATAAACAGAAATTTTCTGCTGATTCTTTATTTTTTATCATGTTCAGTCCACGATCCGACTTATTAAGCCCTGGTGGCACAGGCTTCCAGCCTGTGCTTTATGAAGTTTGTTCATAGAGCCAGGGATATTCTTCCGGAGTTGTAGTCAGGCCCTCTTTAACAGGATTATGCCTGATGTACTGATATTTCTCCTCCAGTTCCGCTTCATCCCGGACAATCCGATCATAGCGTTCATCCTGCCAGATGGGGGCTTGCTTGCCTCTATGGCGGCTGATTTGCTGAGCGCTGAAGCTTTTAACGCTATGGATTATTGCTGTTAAGTTATGTGCTGCCCCCCTTGACTGCAAGAGGGGTTGAGCCAAAATATGCACATGATCCGGCATAACCACCGCAGCATATAATGTCCATTTTATACCATCCCAATAGCGGAGGGTCTTTAGAGTGACGGTTCTTTCTTCCGGGGATAAAGTGTTCCCGGTTTTGCAGCGCCAGGTGATGAAATAAACGCTTCCCGGCTCTTGCCAATGGGGCAGATTTCTTCTGGAGGCCTGAAAAGATTGCACAGGCTGGAAGCCTGTGCCACCCGGTTTTGGTCTTAAATTTGGGTCCCTTTTTAAAGCCACTAATCTGCCCTCCTTGGCAACGGCCCTATTTACTCCCTGCTGTCAGTGAATGCATTAATCTATGATCAATCCCCCACAAATTTATATAGCAGTTTCTACATAATAAAAATGATATTTTTCAAGTATCCTCATAGATTGCCGGTCTATCTATTTTATGGTAATGAACTAAAGTAAATTATTCCAATGGAGGCATTCCATGGCTGACTTCCCCACCCTGTCCCATGACCTGGTAAAAAGTTTGGACCTGAAATATGAGCCGGTGGGCGTGACCCTTTATAGAGAAAAAGACCCCCTGCCGGCGGGCATCCCCTTTACCGAAGGCCATTTCAAGAGCTACTGCCAGGCGGTGGTGTTGGCCGGGGAGGGCCGGACCCTGCTGCTGGCCAGGGAGCAGATGGGCTGTAAGCTGGGCACCGCGGTGCTGGGCTTTGAGAAGGGGCAAGAATTGGAAGAATTTGTGGACGACGGGGTCCTGGAGAAATACGGGGTGGGCCTGTATGGGAGCGAAGAAGCTTCCGCGGCCACCATCCGCAAGGCCGTTTATTTAGAGCCGGGCCAGACCCGGGCCGCGCTCATCGCGCCCTTATCCACCTTCCGAGCGGCGCCTCACGTGGTGGTGTTCACCGCGGACAGCGAGCAGGTGATGTGGCTGCTTTACGCGGTGAATTACGACCGGGGCGGCAGGATGGATCTGCCCCAATCCGGCGGGGCTTTGGGGGGCTGCTCGGACATCACCGCGCTGCCGCTCTTGCAAGGGATTCCCAACATCACCTTTCTGGGGTTGGGATGCCGGGTGAAAACCGGGCTGGACCCCTGCCACCTGATGATGGGGATAGCCGGCAATGACCTGGACGCGACTCACCGGCACGTCATGGACATGGCCAAGCCCATGGCCATGCTCAAGAAGGCCCGGTCGGGAGGTTGAGGGGGTATAACTTAAAGGGGGTTGGGAGGGGAGTTTGAGGGGA
>CAZUBT010000082.1:0-13826 GCA_964618815.1 uncultured Desulfobacterales bacterium
CTGGGGAACGAGACCGTCAGGCGTTTATGTTCAGTTAATTAAGACGCTATGTATAGCAACGATTAGGTTTAGCGCCGGCTACTGACAACTGCTCCCTCCTTCACCCCGACAAGTACATCTTCTGTAGCCGCAGGCTTTAGCCTGCGCCGTGAGCCATCCGATTCAAAGGCGCAGCAACCCGTTAAACCGCGAGAGAAGTTTTTCCTAAAATCAAGAATTGATGCAGGAGGTGGGGACTAAATGGTCCGCTATCAGACGGTCTGCAACCATTGTGGATTTGCCTCTGATTGGAGCCACGAGCTGCGAGTCAGCGCCATCGGCATGGTCATGCATTTGCAGGGAGTGCATAATATGGCAGGCCCGGATTATTCTTCGGACTTCCAAGTCGAGAAACAGCGCCAGTGCGATTTTTGTATCGAGGAATACTTAGACGACTGCACCAAATGCCGCCAGGATTTCTGCCGGTTTCATGCCGGGGACATTGATGGCTTGTGCGGGGGCTGTATTTAGAAAGAAGCTTACAGCTATCAGCTTCCAGCCTACAGCAAAAAACCTGAGAATCGTATGGATGGCTGCAGGCTTTTGGATGATAATAACAGTCAGCAGTCAGCTTTCAGCTCTCAGATAAAGAATAAAGGCAGCCGAAGAAGACCAAACGTAGGGTGCGCACTGCGCACCATACCTTAGTCCGAACACCCCGGGGCGACTGCCTCGCATTTCTTCTTTAGCGTCTTTGCGTGAGACAATTCCATATTGCCGGCGCTTCTACCAGTTAGTCGTTTATGAGGTGGGATTAGGTTAAGTATTATCAGGCCGGCCGGGATTTTAAAAACACCTTGACTTTAGCCCTACGAATTCATTAAACTTTATAGAGGGCGGGCATAGCTCAGTTGGTAGAGTACAAGCTTCCCAAGCTTGGTGTCGCGGGTTCGAATCCCGTTGCCCGCTCCAGCCGCGGGGGCCGAGTATGGCCGCCGCAACCCACTTCCCCCATTGAGGTGGCCGGTCGGTAGGGGCACAAGGCCGGTTGACTTCGACGGGTGGAGATGCGTAGCAGCTCTGGGGCGCCCCGAGATGATACAATCTTGGATTTTCCCGGAAGTGGGCGGTGGCCCGCTTTTTTTTTTGCGGGATAGTGGAAATAAATAACTTTTCAGAAGTAATTGATGAATAAGATTGAGTTGTTACTGAATGAAGTCAAGAAATTTCCTGAGCCACTGCTGGATGAAGTATTAGACTTTGTCCAGTTTTTGAAAACCAAAATAGTTATGGAAAAGCTGGAAACCGCCATAGCCAGTGAGTCGTCTTTGAAAAAAGATTGGCTGAGGCCTGAAGAGGATGAGGCATGGCAAGATTTATAAAAGGAGAGGCTCCTCCCTCAAGGGGGAGGGGGCAAAAGGCAGGAACTTCTTTGATTGCGCCGATTAATAACTGAGTTGTAAACCGATTCAGGGATGCATAAAGCCGAGAAGCATAAAGAGATTATCTTAACGGAGCCCATTCTCCGGGACTACATGGCCATTGAGCGCACCGTCATGGCCAACGAGCGGACCTTTCTTTCATATATTCGGGCCGCGCTGGGGTTGTTCATCGGGGGGGCGTCGTTCATGGAATTTTTTGACAGCGTCATCATCCATATGGCGGGCTGGCTGTTTATCCCCCTGGGGCTTGCCACCTTTGGGGTGGGATTATGGAGATACAAGAAGATCCAAAGACTCATCCATGGGGCGGAAGATCTTTGCTACCTGGAGCAGGATAAGGAAAAACCGGTCCGGGGGGACTGAGTTATTTACTCCAGGTGACAGTCGATATCCGGGGGAGCAGTTTTTCATGAGCCTGGGGCACACCGATAAATCATGGAAAGAGCGCGTTTTTATGGTGCGTAAGACGCACCCTACATGTTTCCCCAATGGAGCTTGGGACCGTGGAGATTTGGTCCTGGCCGGTTTTTAACTGAAAACCGAAAACTGAAAACCGAAAACTTTTCAGACCAGAGTCGAGGGAAAAAGAAATGGCAACTACCGCAGAGATCGCCGGCCGGGTGCAGGAATTGCTCCTGCCGGTGTGCGAGGTCCAGGGATTAGAGTTGGTGGACCTGCAACTGCACCGCCCCCGGCGGGGCCGGGGTATTCTGCGGGTCTTTCTGGATAGCCCCGGGGGCATCACCATCGCGGAGATCACCCGGTTCAGCCGGGTGGCCGGGGAACTCCTGGACGTGCACGACGTGATCCCCGGGTCCTATAATCTGGAAGTCTCTTCCCCCGGGTTGACCCGGGAGCTGAAAAAGCCCGATGATTACCGGCGCTACGCCGGGAGGCTGGTACGCATCACCACCAAGACCGCCTGGGAAGGCCGCCAGGTGCATTGCGGCATTTTGCAGGACCTGGAGGGCGAGATGGTTTCCCTCACCGAGGAAGGGAAACTGTGTCACATTCCCCTGGGGGAGATTGCTCGGGCCAGGCTGGAGATTGATTGGAAAAAATTGGGCAAGGAGGGCTAACGTCTCTCATGAATATAGAACTGAAGCGACTGATCGACCAGGTGAGCCGTGATAAAGGTATAGACAAGGACCTCCTGGTCACGGCGCTCAAAGACGCCATCCGCTCCGCGGCCAAGAAGAAATACGGGCCGCGCCTGGAAATTGAAGTGGAGTTTAAAGAAGACACGGGCGCCATTGAGGTCTTTCAGTACAAAGAGGTGGTCACGGAAGTGACCGAGCCGTATAGCCAGATTCTTCTGGAAGCAGCCCGGGAACTGGATCCGGAATGCGAGTTAGGGGACAGCCTGGGTATTAGAATGGACGCCACCCAGTTCGGCCGCATCGCCGCGCAATCCGCCAAGCAGGTCATCGTCCAGCGCATGAAAGATGCGGAGCGAGACCTGGTGTATGAGGATTACAAAGATCGCAAAAACGAGATCATCAACGGCATTGTGCAGCGCCAGGATCCCGACGGCATCATCGTCAATTTAGGGCGCACCGAGGCGCTGCTGCCGCCTTCGGAGCAGGTGCCCCGGGAGATTTACCACAAGGGGGAGCGCATCCGGGCCTATGTCCTGGATGTGAAGCGGCAGACCCGGGGGCCCCAGATCATTCTGTCCCGGACCCACCCGCAATTTCTGATATCCCTGTTTGAGACGGAGGTGCCGGAGATTTCCGACGGTATCGTGCAAATCTTGGGCTGCGCTCGGGAGCCGGGAAGCCGCTCCAAGATTGCCGTGTCTTCCCGGGATGCCGATGTGGACCCGGTAGGGGCCTGTGTGGGCATGAAAGGGGCCAGGGTTCAGAACATCGTCCAGGAACTCCGGGGGGAGAAGATCGACATCATCCCCTGGCATCCGGACTCGGCCAAGTTCACCACCAACGCCCTGGCGCCGGCCCAGGTGAGCAGGATTATTTTAAACAAAGACCAGCAAAGCATGGAGGTTATCGTTCCCGATGACCAACTGTCTCTGGCCATCGGCAAGCGCGGCCAGAACGTGCGGCTGGCCTCCCGGTTGGTGGGCTGGAAGATCGACGTCACGAGCGAGTCCAAGTACTCTATATCTTTGAAGGAAGGCTATCTCTCCCTGCTCCGCATTCCCGGGGTGGGGGAAATCACCGCCAGTCTCTTGCACGAGGCGGGATTCACCTCGGCAAAGGACGTGGCGGAAAGTAATCCGGAGGAGCTGACCCAGGCCACCGGACTGACGGAGAAAAAGGTGGCGGGGCTCATTGCCGCCGCCCGGGACATGGGGAGCAAAGGCGCGGCGGAAGACAGCGACGAACCTATGGAGATGGAAGCCTCAAAAGGCTAAAGGGCCGGCCTCGCGGGGCCAGAGGTGAAATCAGTTTCGGGGGTTAAGATAATTTTATGGCGAAAGTCAGGATACTCAATTTGGCCAAAGAATTAAAGATGGATGTCCGGGAGCTCATGCAGCGCCTTAAAGATGACCTGGGTTTGCAGGTGGATAACTACCTCAGTTCCGTGGATGAATCGGTGGTGGACCGGGTGCGCCAGGCCGCCAGCCAATCGGCGCCCCAGATTCAGGAAATGCGGGTAGGCGATAATGTGAAGCGCCGTCGCCGGGTGGCCCCGGTGAAGGTGGCGGCGCCGGAGGCCGAGGCGCCGATGGAAGAGGCACCGCCTCCGCCGCCCCCGCCGGAGGCCGCCAAACCGCGCAAACCCAAAGAAACAGGGGCCCGGGTGGTATCCTTGCCCCCTAAGGAGCAACCGGTTGCCGTGGCGCCTCCATCTCCCCCGCCGGTGGCGACATCTCCGCCCGAAGCTGAAGAACCTGGGACACCGATAGCGCCGGCGGCCCCCGCGGCAGCTGTTGCCCAGCCGGAACCGGTGCCGCCGGTAAGCCCCGCGCCTCCCAGGACCCCACCCGCTGCGGCGCCCGGCGCCGCGTTGAAGCGCCAGCGGAGCAAGGCGAAAAAGAAAGACATGCCGGCCCGGATCATCAGCCTCCCCCCGGAACCGGTGGCGCCCCCCGCTGCCGCCGCGGCCCCCGCCGCGCCGGCTCCCAGGGGCCCCCGAGAGGGGAGGCCGGGGGCCGGCGCCAGACCCGGAGAAAGCCCCCGACCTGCGTCTCCGGAAGCCAAGCCCCTGCCTGGAGAAGAGAAGAAGGACATTAAGGGCAAGAAGAAGGTCAAACGGGTGGAGGTCCCCGAGGCTGCCCGGGCCAAGCCTGTGAAGAAGCGGGAAGTGCGGGAAAAAGCCGATCTTTACGGGACCGGCGAAGGCGAGGCGCGGTCAGGCCGCCGACGGGGCGTGAAAAAGGCCGTCAAACGGGTTACTCGGGCCGAACTCACCGTTCCCAAGGCCATCAAGCGTCGCATCAAGGTGGGTGAAGCCATCACCGTTGGCGAGTTGGCCAAGCGCATGGGGATCAAGTCCGGGGAAATCATCAAGCAGTTGCTCCGGAACGGCATCATAGCCACCATCAATTATCCCATAGATTATGACTCCGCAGTCATTGTGGCCGCGGACTTCGGGTTTGAGGTGGAGCGGGCCTCTCTCCAGGAAGAAGACCTCCTGGGTTTGGCCACTCGTCCCCCAGGGGAAGCCAAGCCCCGGCCACCGGTGGTGACCATCATGGGACACGTGGACCACGGCAAGACCTCCCTCCTGGACGCTATTCGCCGGAGCAGCCTCACCGAAGGCGAGGCCGGCGGCATTACCCAGCACATCGGGGCTTACCATGTGGAATTGCCCGAGGGCCAGGGGGAGGTAGTCTTTCTGGACACCCCCGGCCATGAGGCTTTCACCGCCATGCGGGCCCGGGGCGCCCAGGTTACCGACCTGGTAGTCCTGGTGGTGGCTGCGGATGACGGGGTGATGGAGCAGACCCTGGAGGCCATCAACCACGCCCGGGCCGCGGCAGTCCCCCTGGTGGTGGCGGTGAACAAGATCGACAAGCCCAATGCTAATCCCGAACGGGTCAAGCGGGAGTTAAGCCAGGTGGGCGTAGTTTCCGAAGAATGGGGCGGCGACGTTCTATTTACCGAAGTGTCGGCCAAGAAGCGCATCGGCATTGAGGATTTGCTGGAGAAGATCCTCTTACAGGCGGAGGTTCTGGACTTACACGCGTTTCAGGGGGTGCCGGCCACCGGCCGTATCATCGAATCCCGCCTGGACAAAGGCCGGGGGCCGGTGGGCACCGTCCTGGTCCAGCAGGGCACCCTCAAGCTGGGTAACTACTTCGTGTGCGGCACCCAGTTCGGCAAGGTTCGGGCCATGTTCGATGACCGGGGCCACCGGGTGGAAGAGGTTTTGCCGGGAATGCCGGTGGAGGTCCAGGGCTTCAGCGGGGTGCCGGAGGCCGGAGACGAAGTCCTGGTTCTGGAAGATGAACGCCGGGCCAAGCAGATTGCCATGATGCGCCAGCGGAAGCAGCGGGAAGCGTCTTTGGCCCGGATCAGCCGGGTAAGCCTGGAGAAGCTGTACCAGCACATCAAGGAAGGCGCCATCAAAGAGCTGAAGATGGTGCTCAAGGCCGACGTGCACGGCTCCATCGAGGCCCTGGCCAAGGCCCTGTCGGAAATTGGATCCAAGGAAATCAAGGTTTCCATGATTCACAGCGGCATCGGCGAGATCACCGAAAGCGACATCATGCTGGCCTCCGCGTCCGACGCCATTGTAGTGGGCTTCAATGTCCGGGCCAATCCCAAGGCCCAGGCCCTGGCGGAGCAGGAGCAGGTGGACGTGCGTTACTACGAGATCATCTACGACCTGTTGCAAGAGGTACACGCGGCCATGGAGGGTCTGCTGGAGCCTCTGGTGGAAGAACGGCTCCTGGGCCGGGCGGAGGTGCGCCAGGTCTTCAGCATCTCGCGGTTGGGCAACATTGCCGGCTGCATGGTGCTGGACGGCAAAATCGAGCGCAACTCCTTAGCCCGGGTCCGCCGTCAGGCCAAGGTGGTCTTGGAAGGCGGCAAGATCAATTCCCTCAAACGCATCAAAGAGGACGTGAAAGAGGTGCTGTCCGGGTACGAATGCGGCATCGGCCTGGATAAGTTCAATGACTTTAAAGTGGGAGACATCATCGAGGCCTATATCCAGGAAAAGGTCAAAGCAATACTGGCGGCCCCGGGGACCAGAACTGAGAAGGAAGGACAGAAGGAGTGAGCAGTGATCAGTAACCAGTAATCAGTGAGCAGTGATCAGTGATCAGTGATCAGTGAGCTGCTATCAGTGGGTGGTCAGGGTTTAATGGTTGGTGAATTATTGCCGGTTTTAAGTTCTCATTTCAAATGGGAGCATTTACTGCTCACTGTTCACTGCTTACTGGTCACTCTTTCAACAACCCCAGGAGACGGAGATGATAGTGGCCGCGGTCCGCATCACCCTGGTGATTCCCGGCAACGATTCCCTCAAAGGGAAGCGCAAGGTGTTGCGCAGCATGATGGAAAAGGTCCGACATCGTTTCGACGCAGCCATCGCCGAAGTGGGGGACAATGATTTGTGGCAGAAGGCCCAGGTGGGCGTCGCCTTGGTGGGCAATGACGCGCAGCTGCTCACCACCCGGATGGACCTGATCATGAAGTTTATGGAAGGCCAATACCTGGCGGAGATCATCGACTCGCACCTGGAGCTGTGTTACCTGGAGAAATGAGCATGAAGGCCGGAACTTCAGGCGCCAAAAGGTCCACCCGGGTGGCGGAACTCCTCCGGGAACGGATCGCCTTGATTCTCCTCCATAAGTGCGCCGATCCCCGGCTTAAGGATCTCACCGTTACCGAGGTGGAGATGAGCCCGGATTTGAAACAGGCCCGGGTGTTTTACGCGGCCCGGGAAGGGGCGGACGGGGCTCAGGTGAAGGTCGCCCTGGACAAGGCCCACGGCTTTATCAAGCAGGAAGTGGCCCGGGAGCATACCCTGCGGCTGATGCCGGAGTTGTTTTTCTTGCCCGATGCCGGCCTGGAACGGGCCGCCCGGCTGGCGAAACTGTTTCACGTCCTGGCGGAGTCGGGAGGCGTGGATGAATCCAAGGAATAAAGCGATGCGGCGCCTGGAGCTGACCCCCGGGGCCGAACCGGCAGGGGATGAGAATATTTAACCACCGAGAAACCAAGGACACTAAGGGACACCAAGGAAATCTAGGGCGCGTCTTGGGCGCCGTTATGCAGGGTGGGCACGGCCCACCAGTTAATGTGGGCTGCGCACCGCGCACCATCAGGAAAGCGCATCTATGCGGAAGCCATTCGGTTCAAAGGGAAAGCCATGAAGGCCAGGATTAAGAAGAAGGAGCCTGAGATTATTTCTCATGAAGGCAAGCCGGTTGCCGTGATCCTGGATATTGACGATTACCGGGAAATCCTGGAACGCCTGGAGGATGCGGACGACCTGAACATATTGGCGTATTTGCGGAAACAGCCTCCAAGATTCAAGGACCTGAAAGATCTCTTAAAAGAATACCAACCTAAAAGAATAAGCAAAGATGAAGTTTTCCAAGCCATCGAAGAGAATCGTGAAAAAATCAAGAGCTACGGGGTTCGCCGCCTGGGATTATTTGGGTCCTTGGTTAGAGGGGAAGCCACCGAAGCCAGCGATTTAGACTTCGTAGTGGACCTGGAAAACCATACGTTTGACGCGTATATGGACCTCAAGTTTTTCTTGGAGGAATTGTTTGAATGTGAGGTTGATCTAGTTCCGGCGGATTCTATTAAGCCAGGGTTGCGTGACGCAATACTGGGAGAAACTATTTATGCCAAGGGATTATAATCTTTATCTGAAAGATATTTTGCAAGCTATAGACAAGATTGATAGATATATTTCAATGTTGTCTCTGCATGACTTTATAAACGATGATAAAACAATCGATGCGGTAATTCACAATCTTCAAATTATCGGGGAAGCAGTAAGAAATATTCCACCCAGGATACGCTTTAATTATCCTGATGTGGAATGGGAAAAGATTGGTGGTCTCAGAAATATAATTGTCCATGAATATTTTGCCCTTCAAATCAAAAGAATATGGGAAATTCTTATGAATAAGTTACCTATTTTAGAAGAACAGATTAAGCACATTCTCAGTTCCTAAGGCAAAACATAGCCATTACATAAAAAGGATGTGGGCTGTGCCCACCTTACATGATGATTTTCGGCATTCTGTTAATGGATAAACCCGCCGGCTGCACTTCCTTTGATGTGGTGCGCCGGGTAAAGAAGGCTTTGCGGGTGCGCAAAATCGGCCACCTGGGCACGTTGGACCCCTTTGCCACGGGGCTTTTGCCTTTGTGTATCGGGGAAGCCACCAAACTGGCCCCCTTTTTGATGCCGGAACCCAAGACCTACCGGGCCACGGTGAAGTTGGGGGAGGACACCGACACCCAGGACTTAACCGGGGAAGTGGTGACCCGAGGCGAGACCCTGCCACGGCCCGAAGCGGTATATGCCGCGGCGGCCCGGTTTGTGGGGGAAATTGAGCAGACCCCGCCCATGTACTCCGCGGTTCATTACCAAGGCCAGCGGGCTTACAAGCTGGCCCGTCGGGGGGAAAAGGTGGAGTTGCCTCCCCGGAAGGTGACGATTTACCGCCTGGAGGTGGAGGCAGTGGCCTTGCCGGAGGTCGCGATTACGGTGACCTGCTCCCAGGGGACCTACATCCGCACTCTGGCCGCGGATTTGGGAGCGGTCCTAAATTGCGGCGGCCATCTTACAGCCCTGCGCCGCCTAACGGTGGGGGGTTTTCGGGTGGAGGAGGCCCTGCCTTTGGCCGCCCTGGAAAATTTGAGTTTGGAGGAACTGACCGGCCGCATCATCCCCCTCCGGGATTGCTTGCCGGGCCTGCGTCCGGCGCCGGTGGAGCCGGAAGCGGCCCAACGGTTGCGCCAGGGGCAACCGGTGCCCCTGGCCGAGAATGGTTTTCGGGAAGGGGAGCAGGTGCGGGTGTTGTCGGCCGGGGAATTGGTGGCGGTGGCCCAGGTGCGCCGGGCTGTGCCCCAGGCCGTCCTGGCCCCGATTCGGGTATTTCTTAGCAGTTAGCTGTAATGACAATAGTTTTTAGCATACATTATTGTGCTTGGGTGAAGGAAGATAATCCATGAGAATCCATATCCAAGCTGCTTTGACGCTGTGCATAATCGAATGCTAACGTTAGTTGTCATTACAGTTAGCAGTTAGCAATTCCCAATTAGAGATATTTGTCGGAACAGAAAACAGAAAACAGAAAACTTGAAACTTTGAACCTTGAACCTTGAACCTTGAAACTGACCACTGACAGCTAAATGCTGACGGCCAACAACTACAAAGGAGGAAGACGTGGGCTTAACTACGGAACAGAAACAGGAGATCGTCCATCGGTACCGGCTGCATGACGCAGACACCGGCTCCCCGGAAGTGCAGGTGGCCATTCTGAGTGAACGGATCAGTTACCTGACCGGTCATTTCAAGACGCACGCCAAAGACCATCACTCCCGGCGGGGGTTGATCAAGCTGGTGGGTCAGCGCCGGCGCCTCCTGAACTATCTGAAAAATATCGACATCGACCGTTATCGGACCCTCATCGAGCAGTTAGGTCTAAGAAAATAGGAGGCATTTAGATTTATATGTCCAAAGTATTTAAGGTAGAAATCGGCGGCCGGGAACTGAGCTTCGAGACCGGCCGACTCGCCCAGCAGGCCAACGGCTCCGTGCTGGTGCGCCATGGAGAGAGCGCGGTGCTGGTCACCGCGGTGATCTCCGACAGCGAACGGCAGGGCATCGACTTTCTGCCCCTGACCGTGGATTATAAAGAGATGGCCTATGCTGCGGGCCGCATTCCCGGGGGGTTTTTCCGCCGGGAGATCGGCCGTCCCAGCGACAAGGAGACCCTGACCTCCCGGTTTATTGACCGGCCGCTGAGGCCCTTGTTTCCCAAGGGGATCAAAAATGAAATCCAGATAATCGCCACGGTGCTCTCCGGGGACCTGGAAGTGGACCCGGATATGACCGCATTGAACGGCGCCGCGGCAGCCCTGGAGATGTCCGACATCCCCTTCCTGGGGCCGGTGGCCGCGGTGCGGGTAGGCAAGGTGGACGGGCAACTGGTGGTCAACCCCACCAATAGCCAGTTAAAGGAGAGCACCCTCAATCTCATCGTGGCCGGCGCCCCCCAGGGGCTGGTGATGGTGGAAGGGGGAGGCCGCATGGCCCAGGAGGAAGAGGTGCTGGAGGCCCTGTTTTTCGCCCAGGAGCAGCTTACGCCCATTCTGGATCTCCTGGGGCGGATGCGGGAAGAGATCGGGCTGCCCAAGCGGCCGGTAGTGAAGCCGGATTACGGAGACCTGCCCCAGAAGATCGAAGCCCTGGCCCGGGATCGCATCCTGGCCGCGGTCACCCATCTGGAGAAAAAGGCCCGGCAGCAAGGCATGGACCTGGTGCGCCAGGAAGTGTTGGAGGCCCTGGCCCAGGAAGTGGAGGGGCGGGAAAAAGAGGCCGGCGCCATTATCCAAGAGGTCCAGAAACGCACGGTGCGGGAAATGGTCTTGAGGGAGCAACGGCGTCTGGATGGCCGCAGTTTTTCGGAGGTCCGCGCTATTACCTGTGAAATCGGCATGTTGAGCCGGACCCACGGCGCCGCGGTCTTCACCCGGGGAGATACCCAGGCCCTGGCGGTGGCCACCCTGGGGACGCCTTCTGATGAGCAGAAGATTGAGACCCTCACCGGCGAAACCTTTAAGTCCTTCATGCTGCATTACAATTTTCCCCCTTATTCCGTGGGGGAGACCCGCATGCTCCGGGGACCGGGGCGCCGGGAAATCGGCCACGGGGCCCTGGCGGAGCGGGCCATCTCCCAGGTGCTGCCCACTGCCGAGGAGTTCCCCTATACCATTCGAGTGGTGTCGGAAATCCTGTCTTCCAACGGCTCTTCTTCCATGGCTACCGTGTGCGGCGCCTCCCTGGCCCTCATGGACGCCGGGGTGCCCATCAAGGCCGCGGTCGCGGGAGTAGCCATGGGCCTCATTAGAGAAGGGGACCAAGTGGCGGTGCTGTCGGACATCCTGGGAGACGAAGACCAAATAGGCGACATGGACTTCAAGGTGGCCGGCACCGCGGAAGGCATCACCGCGCTGCAGATGGACATCAAGATGACCGGGTTGACCCGGGAGATCATGGCCCAGGCCCTGAGCCAGGCCCGGGATGCCCGGCTGCACATCCTGGGAAAGATGAACGAGGTCATTGACGCACCTTCTCCCACTCTCAAGGAACATGCCCCCAAGATCATCGTGCTCACCATCAATCCTGATAAGATCCGAGAAGTCATCGGCCCGGGCGGCAAGGTGGTGAAGTCGATTGTGGCCGCCACCGGCGTGAAGATCGACATTGAAGACGACGGCCGCATCCATATCGCCTCCGCCACCCAATCGGCCGCGGACGAAGCCATCCGCATCATCAATGAGATCATTGCAGAACCCGAGGTGGGCAAGACCTATCTGGGGAAGGTGAAGAAGATCATGGACTTCGGCGCGTTTGTGGAGATCATGCCGGGGACCGACGGCCTGGTCCACATCTCAGAGCTGGAGCACCACCGGGTGAATGCGGTCACCGACGTCCTGAAGGAAGGGGACGAAGTGATGGTCAAGGTCCTGGAGGCCGACCGGCAGGGCAAGATTCGCCTGTCCCGCAAGGCCCTTATTCCCTATGACGGTCCTGAGCCTCAACCTGCGGAGAGAAGACCCGGCCGTGTTCACAAAGACCGTTCTAGGTAATCGTCTTCGGGTCATTACCGAGGAGGCGCCCCACTTCCATGCCGCGGCGGTGGGCATCTGGCTGTGTGCCGGGTCCCGGGATGAGGCCGCGGGAGAATGCGGGCTCACCCATTTCCTGGAACACATGGCCTTTAAAGGCACCCCCCGGCGCAGCGCCCTGGACATCGCCCGGGAGATCGACCAGGTAGGGGGGGCCTGTAACGCCTTCACCGGCAAGGAGCAGACCGTGTTTCACGGCAAGGTCCTGGCCGCGCAGCTCCCCCGGCTGGTGGACCTGCTGAGCGACCTGGTGCTCCATCCCCTGTACGCTACGGCGGACCTGGAAAAAGAGCGCCAGGTCATCCTGGAGGAGATTTACGCCCAGGAGGACAATCCCGAGGAGCTGGTGCAGGTCCAGTTTGCCCGGAATTTCTGGGGGGATAACCCTTTTGGGCGGCCGATTCTAGGGGTGGAGGAACAGATATCCCGGGTGCGCCGGGAGGATTTGCTGGCCTTCCGAGGGGCTGTTTATCGGCCGGAAAATATCGTGATAGCTGCCGCGGGCCGGGTCAAACACCAGGAACTGGTGGACCTGGTAGCGTCTCACTTCCACGAGTTCCACAACGGCGTGCCGGTCCGACCCCAGGAACCCGCGGCCACCTATCCTGGGGTCTGGAGCTTTCCCCGGGACCTGGAGCAGGTGCAGCTCTGCCTGGGCGTCCAGGGCCCCGCGGCCGGCGACCCCCGGCGCTTCGCGGCCACCCTGCTGCATATCCTCCTGGGGGGCAACATGAGCTCCCGCCTCTTCCAGGTCATCCGGGAGCAACTGGGCCTGGCCTACTCCATCTACTCCCATCTCAGTTTTTTCAGCGATATCGGTTCCCTGGGGATTGCCGCGGGCGTGAGTCCCAAGAATCTGGAGGCCCTCCTGGAGGCCGTCTGGGGGGAGCTGAAGAGATTAAAAGAAGAGCCGGTCCCCGCCGGGGAGTTGGCCGGGGCCAAAGACTATCTCCAGGGCGCCATCTATCTCAATGCGGAAGACTGCGACCATCTGATGATGCGCCTGGCCAAAAACGAGATTCACTTCGGGGATTACATCCCTTTGGCAGATATCGTCGCGGGCTTGATGGCCGTCACCGCCGAAGAGATCCAGGAAGTGGCCCGGGAACTGCTCCAGCCCGAGCGCTGGGGTATGGCCCTGTTGGGGCCGATGGAGGGTCAGAAAGTTCAATTGGATTTTTGAGGGATAGATCCAAGAGGTTACTGATGGCCGGCAAAGCCGGATTTACCAGAAAAAGGCGACCCCATGGGTCGCTTTTTTGTTAGGCCGGCAGTAGCTTACACATTTTTGCCATCAATGATAACGAGTTGCTATCAAAGAGGTGTTAACCTGTAGGGGCGAACTTTATGTTCGCCCGCCATTCCAGGGCGAACACAAGGTTCGCCCCTACGAAGAAAAACCGTTTGAATGCGAATCGGTATGGGATAATTCCGGTTCACCCGGTTTCCGCGCCCTTTTTTGACAAGGGATTGTGTTTATCCTCGTTCCCAAGCTCCCGCTTGGGAACGCTCCTTTATGCCCAAGCTCCCGCTTGGGCATAAACCTTTAAAACCCTCCGATACATCGACCTCCAACACTCCCGACAGTCCCTTCCTCCGCCATTCCCAAGAT
>CAZUBT010000083.1:0-10494 GCA_964618815.1 uncultured Desulfobacterales bacterium
TTAGTGGCCTCTTACTCTTTGCATATTCTACCTTAAGTTTATTGAGGGCCTGAAGTATATGAGAGAATCCCTGATTTTCTTCCGCCGATTCCCTGATTTTTAAAAAGTGGTTATACCAAGTGCTGTTTCCAATGCAACCAACCTAAGTTTCAATTTGCTGATAATCCTGATCTTTTTCACCGAAAACCAAAAACGGTATTATTCCTGTTCAGGGCCGACACAGGGGTCCGTACCTGCGAGACCACGTTCCATTAACGGCAAATTGAGACCTCTGCTGAAGTCCATCTCAAACGGAAAACAGAAGGGAAAATGATTGGAATCCCCCCAAATCACCCTTAAGGAAAGATGGACTGAATAATCCTAACCCCTCGTTAACTGGTGGATTTTTATTCCCCCTTTTATTAAAGGGGGGTTAAGGGGGATTTCCCCAAACCCTGATAACTCTCCATTCAGGGTTTCGGCAGAGGTCTTGAAATTGGTATGAGTTGAGGCTCTTGGAAAAGTGTTGGTTTTGTCATCCTGAACGAAGAGAAGAATCTCAACCCCTTATAAATACGAGATTCTTCGCTTCGCTCAGAATGACCATTCTGGGCAAAGGTGGGTTTTGGAAGAGGCTCAGTTGTCAGTAAATAAATTGGAAATGATTCTCAACCTGTTAAAAAGCAGCAACTAACCATTGGCAGATAACAACAGACCACTAACCTACGTCCTCCCCGGTGAGGGCCGCCACTTCCGCCAGTAGCGCGGCTAACAATTCTTTCTCCGGCACCTGGCGCGGCGGCGCGCCTTTTTTAAACAGCAACCCCATCTTCTTGCCTCCCGCGATACCCACGTCCGCCTCCCGGGCCTCCCCGGGGCCGTTTACCACGCATCCCATGATGGCCACCTTGAGGGGGGTAACCACCTTCATCAGGCGGCGTTCCGCTTCTTCCGCCAGGCCGAAGAGATTGATGCCGCAGCGGCCGCAGGTGGGGCAGGAGATGAGTTCCACCCCCCGCTCCCTCAGGTGCAGGGCCCGGAGGATTTCATAAGCCACCCGGATTTCCTCCACCGGATCCCGGGTCAGGGAGACCCGTAGGGTGTCGCCGATGCCTTGGGCCAGGAGCATGCCGATCCCCAAGGCTGATTTGACGGTGCCGGCGATGAGCCCCCCGGCCTCGGTAACCCCCAGGTGCAGGGGGTAATCCACCAGGCGGGAGAGTTCCCGGTAGGCCGCCACCGTGGCCAGGACATCGGAAGATTTGAGCGAAATCTTAAAATTGACAAAGCCCCAGTCCTCAAACTGCCGCACCCACCGCAGGGCGCTGGCCACCAGGGCCTCCGGGGTGGGCGCGCCGTACCTTTCCAGGAGGTCCGTCTCCAGGGACCCGGCGTTCACCCCCAGGCGCAGGGACACGCCCCGTTCCCGGCAGGCCTCCACCACCATGCGGGTCTTTTTGGCCCCTCCCAGGTTGCCGGGATTGATGCGGATGGCGTCGGCGCCCTGTTCCAGGGCCGCCAGGGCCAGACGGTGGTTGAAGTGGATGTCCGCGATGAGAGGCAGGGGGCTTTGGGCTTTGATCTCGCCAAAAGCCTTAACGGCCTTCCGGTCGGGGACGGCCAGCCGGGCCACTTCGCAGCCCGCCGCGGCCAGGCGCTCAATCTGGGCCAGGGTGGCCCCCACCTTGCGGGTGTCGGTGTTGGTCATGGACTGCACCGCCACCGGCGCGCCGGCGCCGATTTGCACCTTGCCGATAAAAATCGCCCGGGTGGGCCGCCGGGGGTTAAGGCTATGGTGGGAAAGACCCGATTCTTCCTTCATAATCTTTAAATTTTACCGGAAACCAATAAGTTATACAAGGCAAGGGAAAGGCGCTGATGCATAACGTCATAAATAATGGCGCATTAATTAAACCATATCAAAAAAATTTTACGGGATGATAAGCTTGCTGAGAAAGAGTGAAATTAGGGAATTAGGGACAGACACTATTTATTGGAAATATCCACCATAAAATCAAGCCATGGATAGATGGTGTCCGTCCCTAATTTCGAAGTACGCTTTATTCTGATGAAACAAAAATAAAAAATAATCCCTTGGTGATAATTTTTTAGCTCAATTGCTTCCCAAAATCCCCGGCAAATCCGCCGGATTCTTCGATACCGCCCACCTCCATTTACCAAAGCCCCCCTGTTCATTTACCGCCTTCACCCATTCCGCCAGGAACTCCCACTTAGTCCTGTCTTGTTGGGTCTCCTGGCCCTTAATCTCTAAAATCAAATGAGTGCCGTTCGCTAACCGAATAATGAAATCTGGCCGGTATTTTCGGACCACCCCCTGAAAAACATAGGAGATTTCAAAGCCCAGGTGGTCATTCTTTGCCCAGGCTCCCGCCAGGGGGTTACGATCCAATTCAAAGGCTGTGCTGGCCTCCCAGGTACTATCAAACACACAACAATTTATATGCGATTTCTGGGCGTATTCCCTGGGCCGATTGGCGCTCACGTACCAGGTTCGCATATCACCCGTAGCGCGCACCGGGTAATCTCTATCAAAAACCGGCGTTATGGATTCTGCGTTTTCATCCCGGATAGCTCCCCAAATATGTTGTACCGCCTTATTCATGTTGAGAGTAATGATAATGCGGCGTCTGGTATCTTCTTGATTGAATAATGGCGGGGTAATCTGGATTTTCCCCGATGTAATAAATTCCTCTATTAACCTGATTAATTGCGCCAGGAGAATTTCTTTATTTCCTTTCCAGGAAGGTTTCATCTGGTCAAAAATATCCCTGGCCGTCTCAAAAATTATCTTTTGCATCCGAAATTTCTTAGCCAAGCCCTCAAGATCAATCTGGGAGAGCTTGGTTATATCGGGAATACCATCAATAATCGGCGCTAATTCCGCCTGGGTGGGAGTATCAAACGCGTTAAGTTCTAAAACCTCGGCTTCCTCTAAGTTCAGCGTCAATCTGGGGCGAAAAACGTGATCAATTCTAATCACATTGGGCCACTTGATTTCATACTGTTGTTTTTCTTTCACCGGCTCAATGGGAAACTTGGGAGGCGGCGGGGGCGGTAGTGTTCCCCCTTCATGGGCCTCATGGGGGAGGAAGGTAAAAGGTATCCCAAAGATATTCACATACTCCGCCTCAAATAACGTCTTGCCCTTCTCAATCTCATAAGAGGTTCTTCTCAGCCCCCGGCCCACCACCTGTTCACATAACAACTGGCTGGTGAAGGCCCGCAGCCCCATGATATGCGTTACGGTTTTGGCGTCCCACCCCTCAGACAGCATACCCACCGAGATCACTTTTTGAATCTGCTCCCCAGGTTTCCCCACCTGCCCCACGGTATCCACGGTCTGCCTTAACTGTTCAGCTAATTCAACCTTAGACAGCTTGCGGGCGGGGGCGTCCTCTTGCTCCCCTTCCCTTTCCTCTGAATATAAAGACTTTTCCTCTTCCTGGGATTCCGCCATGTCTAACACTTTGGAATCTATGTGCAATATCTTTTCTGGATCACACAATTCCTCAATGAGTATCCTTTTATGTTCAAAGGCATACTTGATCCGGGCCGCGGTTTCCACCCGGTTAGCCACGGAAATCATCACCGGCGGGGTGGGGTATTTGGCCTCCTTCCACTTCTTTTCCGTTTCCAGCCAATCTCTTCCCAGGAAATAGTAGCCCTTGGTCACCAGGTCCGGCAGGGGTTCATATTCCGGCGCTTTTCGGTTAATGTCATCCTGTACCTCTGAATCTCGGTAAATGTGATAAAAGCGCGAACGATATTGGCTGGTTAACCTTCCATCATCCCTTATCACCACCCTGGGGGTCTTCACCAGCCCGGCTTCAATGGCGTCATTCAACCCGAAGTCACTGACTATCCAGCCGAACAGGGCTTCTTCCGTGGCCTGTTTCCCGGAAGGCGCAAATGGCGTGGCCGAAAAGTCATAACTGGCCCGAATACCCCGCCCGGCGTGAATCCGATCCAGCCCCCCCACCCATTTAGTGGCTTCCTCCAGGTCTTCTTTTTTCACCCCCTTGATTTTCGATTCCGCCGGTATCCGCCAGGCATGGTGAGCCTCATCATTGATCACCACCAAATTCCTGGCGTCCGCCATGCCCGCTAACACGTTCCTGATATATGCTTCATTGCTCTTGGCCCCCCGTTTATCCACCCCCTTCTTTTTGGCCACCTGCTCTTCCGTTTCCCAACTCAGCTTATGCCAGTTATGGATCATCACCCGCGCCTGGGGGGGCCGCAGCCGTTCCAACAGGGCCGGGGGCACAATGTTAAACTCCTGGTAATAGTTTCCCGGTCCCGCGGGGATCAGCACTTGCAGCCGTTTCTTGACCGTCAACCCCGGCGCAATCACCAGGAAATTTCGGGAATACCCGGTTTTCTGAGGATAGCTGATCTTGTTCAAGGCTTGCCAGGCAATGAGCATGGCCATGACAATGGTCTTCCCCGTGCCCGTAGCCATTTTGCAGCATAATCTTTGAAACAACCCTCCATCTGAGGGAATGTCCAGCCCTCCCTTTTGCGCTTCCGGGGCCTCTGCCAGCCATATCAGGGTTTCCATGGCCTCCAACTGGCAGAAGAAAAACCGCCGGTCCTGCCACAACTCCGAATCCTGCCAGTGCGCCAGCAATCGCCGGGTTATCCCGCTAACTCCGTCATATGGCTTATCACGATCCTCCCGCCAGGCCTTCACCCGCTCCCGAATCTGATTCACCAAGGGAATCTCAATGAAAATCCCCGGATCATCAAAAGATTGGGAGCGTTCGGACGCAATCACATACCCCGCCGGACGCCTCCCAGGTTTCCGGGCAAAAAGCCGCGTTTCCCGGTCAAAGCTCCAGTATTCCCCCGGTTCTTCATAAGGGGAATTGATGATCAGCTTATCTATGCCCGCTTTTGCCATCACTCCACCCGGATGATCTTCAAGCTCTCAATGCCCCGGTCATCCACGATCTTCACGGCTACCTGTTTATGTTCCCCCGGCTCAAAGGGCAGGGACACCGTGCCTCTGTATGCTTCAATAAGTTCCGGGTCAATTTCCGCTTTCAGGTTCCGGGCCAGCCGCGCCCAGCCCCCTTTCTCATCCGCCATGGGGAAGAACACCTGCCGGGGAAAGAGGCTCCTACCGTCATAGTCCGTATCCAGGAGCCACAAGGCGATTTGCTCTGTGCCCCCCGATTCCACCGTGCCGGTCTTGGGATTGTAATAATCAAACCCCAGGACCTCCACCTGATATTTGCCTGTTTCAGTTTGGGTCAGGCGCACGTCCGGTTGGCCGATGAGCCAGAAGCTCTCATTTCCGGCCCGCTTCTTTTTCAGGTCCTCCGTAAATAAATCGGTGTTCATCTGGGCCTTGAGCAGCGTCACCCCCGCCCATTCGGTTTCGTCTATATTCTTGGCCGCCTCCGGGTCGAAATGAAAGGAGGCAAAGACTATGAGTTTAGGGGTGGGCCTGAGTCTTTCCGTCTCATCCAAAGCCAGTTCCACCTGTCTCTGCTCCAGGGGGGCAAATTCCGGGCCGAAAGACACCACCACCCGTTGCGGCTGTTCTTCCCTGGTTTCCCCGTCCGCCTGGAGCCAGCGCGTCCCCGGTAACGCCTCCAGACGGGAAAACTCTATTCTCCGGCCCCCTTTGGTCCTGATCCCGGTTCTCAGCAGTTCATCCCGCCATTGCGCCTGGCGCAGCGTCTCCCCGGAGCGGGCCAAAGAATCATCGGGTGGCGCAGGCGTCCCTGCCTGCGGTCCGAATTCCATCTCCGCCAGGGGCTTCACCGCCGGCGCGGGCACCGCCTCCATAGTGAAGGGACCGCTTACCCGCACCTTGGCCCGGTCAACAAAGGGCCGGTCATAGAGGGTTTCCTGATCCGCATAACGGGCAATGGCCGCGTCAATCTCCGCCCGCGTCATGCCCTCCCGAATCTCCGGGTTATTGGCAATGGCTTTTAGGGTAATGTGGGGTATGGTCTTATATTTGAAACCGCTCCCCACCCCTTCTTCCGGGTGGGCCAGTTCATAATAATCATACGATGCGGTCATGAGACGCTGCTTGGCCAGGGTGACGGCCACCCTGGACGTGTCGCAGGTGATCCATCGGCGGCCCCGTTGCTCGGCCACATACGCCGTGGTGCCGCTCCCGCAGGTGGGGTCAAGAACCAGATCGCCGGGGTCGGTGGTCATGAGGAGACAACGGTCCGCGACACTCGGATTCGTCTGCACTACGTAAACTTTTTTGTCAGAAAAACCACTTATACCAGTATCAGTCCATACATTAGAGATAGGAAATACTGGAAAATCGTTTAAATATCTTTTAAATCTCAAAGAATTTCCTATTGCCATTAATCTATTGCTATATGATAAGCGTTTTAAACCATCACTAGTAGTTTTCCAATGACAATTGTTGGGAACTGTAAAATCTCTGCCATTCCATTGAAAAGGCTCTGTATTAATAGAAGTTCCTTGAGCGGATAAATCACCGTGGGCAAAAACATTATATTGTTCTGATAGCTTTAAAATGTTTTTCCTTTCTTCATCGGTCATAAGCCGAAGAATGTTACCATCTAATGATTCTATCCAGTTATATTGTGTTGCCCCTTCTTCTCCGATTGTTTTGGGAAGATATATTTGTCTATATTTAATATTTTTAATATCTTTTGCATACCATAATAAATAATCAGAAACATTAGATAATAGTAGCGGGCTAAAACCGCTAGTTTTAACAAAGCAAATGATTGAACAGGAATTATTAGCACCAAATATTTCATCCATTAATTCCTTAATATGATGTATATTCTCATCGCTAATCTGAACAAAAATACTGCCACTCTCCGCCAGTAATTCCCTCGCCAGCAGCAACCTATCCCGCAGATAAGTCAGGTAGGAATGAATCCCCAGTTCCCAGGTATCCCGGAACGCCTTGACCATCTCCGGTTCCTGGGTCAAGTCCTCGTCTTTGCCGTCCTTCACGTCCCGCCGGTTGACAAAAGGCTGAAAATTGCTCCCGTATTTGATGCCGTAAGGCGGGTCAAGATAGATCATCTGCACCTGCCCGGCCAGCCCCTCTTTTTCCAGGAGGGAGTTCATCACCTGGAGGCTGTCCCCGGCCATGAGGCGGTTAGACCAGCCGTGCTTGTGCTTATAAAACTGCACCGCCTCTCGCAAGGGCGGGTTTTCCTCCCGGCACTCAAACAGAGACGGCTGTTTCTGCTCATAGGTGACGCCGTTTCGCCGCCGCACGGCTTCAATAATGGTGCGGGGGTCCAGGCGCTCGTGAACGTGCAGGGACACCGTATCCACCTCAAAACTGGTGCGCTCCGCCTTCCCGGCCCA
Source organism: uncultured Desulfobacterales bacterium (assembly GCA_964618815.1). Classification (GTDB taxonomy): domain Bacteria; phylum Desulfobacterota; class Desulfobaccia; order Desulfobaccales; family 0-14-0-80-60-11; genus CAZUBT01. The sequence goes on from CAZUBT010000083.1 coordinate 7,327, forward strand.
ATTGAGGTAAGGTTCCCGCCGCCGCTTTAAATCCTCTAAAACCTCCTGGGCCTCTTTTAAGTCATGGGCCGCCAGCCCCTGATCAATCAGGGCCTCAATCTCCGCCCCCTGGGAATCAAACTGCAAGGCCGGGTCAATGTGGGGATCATAGGCATACGTCTTTTTGCCCCCGTCCTTATCCCGCTCCGGCGTCACCAACCCCACCGGCGGATTATTGACCCGCTCTTTCCCCTTGTGGTCATACTGCTCAATGGGCCGCTTCCTGGGTTTCTTTTCCTCTGCCATTTTCCTATTCCTAATTCCCTATTCCCTAAATTTTTTTGGCTCGGAAACTTTGCAATCCTTGAAACTTTTCCCCGTAGGGTTTTCCTTAACCACTACCCGGAAAGGGCCAAGGAAATCAAGATAAATTTACCGCCCAGGAAATGCGGGAAGCAGGTATTGCGGATAGATAGGTTAGTGAGGTTATAAAGAGACTATTGAGCCTCTTGGAAATTCATTTTTTTGTCATCCTGAACGAAGTGAAGGATCTCAACCCCTTATAAATACGAGATTCTTCGCTTCGCTCAGAATGACAGTTCTGGGCCAAGGTGGATTTTGCAAGAGGCTCTATTTTTTGAGCAATTCCAAATCGCAAAACGAGATATCTTCGGATTTTTTAACACAGTTGACAACGGCGCTGATGGTCTGGGTTGTCAATTCCGCCATTTTTGTCACATCGCCGATTTTCACAAGGTTAAGCAGCCGGGCGTAAGAGAACCGATATAAAGTATAGAACTGCACCCAGGTTCTTTTGGGGAAGAAGTCTTCCTTTTCCCTTATGACATACACATTTTTGATGTGATGACACCCCACTTGATCGGGCCTGGAATCTTGCTTTGAGGTGGTTTTGCAGGTAATAAAGGGGGCTTTGGGGCCGGGATTGTTGATTATGATAAAAAATTTATCAGCTACTCCCCCGTCAGGGAATTGATAATTTTTGTGTAAGAAGACCGTTCCGCGTTTCATTTCTCAAATAATGATTTTACTTCCTGCATTTCGTTTATCCTATCTATAACTTCTGCCAAAGATAAGGAATCTTTTTGGTCATCAAGGGCTAAAAAATAATCAATTTCAGCCTTTTCACCTTTAGTTTTTATTGTCTTATCCCATGGCATATTAGGTAAATGTGAAACATCACTCATATCATTTGCTTTTGCATCTTTAAACACATAAGCTAATTGCTCCATTAATCTAATTTCTCTTGGAGTAAAATATCGTTTGTCAAAATTACACCGTGGCTTCATGTTAAACAATCCGTTAGCTGCGGTTTCCTTTGGGATATAAACACATTTGGCCAGGTCCTCACCAGGGTTGTTAAGCTCAAAAAATAAGTCCCTGGGGACCGGTCCCATGTCCCACGCATAATAGTGCAGGCCGGTTACTGATTTGGCGGTTTGCTTGAAATGCAGGAAATCGAGGAAATAGAGAAGCTTGAATAGTTTGATCTTCCCGCAAAACTTAGTGTTTTTCAGGAAAAAAACAATCGCCTTGATTAATTTCTCGCGGGAAAAATCCATCAAAACCGGCTGGCTTTTATTAGTACCCATGATCTTTGTATCTGCCAAAAAGATGATTTCCTTTAACCATTATGGTATCCCAAATTCGAAAACCTGTATATAAAAAAGCCCTGAAACATAAAGAAAATTAGGGACAGACACTGTTTTAGGGAGCAATTGGAAAGAAAAAAGCGTCTGTCCCCACTAACCTACAGAAAACAGAAAACGGAAAACAGAAAACAGCCTTCCCCTAAAGTCCCATAATCCGCCGGGGGTGGGTGTAGATGTTCATGCGGCCTTCCCGGGCGAAGCCCACGGTGGTGAGGTGGAGCGCTTGGGCCAGTTCCAGGGCCATGGTGGTGGGCGCGGACACCGCGGTCAGGATGGGGATGCCCACCCGGATGCACTTTAGGGCCATCTCAAAGCTGATGCGGCCGCTGAGCAGGGCCACCATGGCGGTGAGGTCCCGCCTTTCCATCACGGCCCGGCCGATGACCTTATCCATGGCGTTGTGGCGGCCCACGTCCTCGGCGTGAATGAAGGTGCGGCCGTCCGGGGTGGCCAGGGCCACGGCATGGGTGCCGCCGGTGGCCTGATACACCGACTGGGCTGAGGTTAAGCGGTCCATCAACTTAAGCAGCGCCCCGGCCTCTATGGCGAGCATGCTGCCCACCTCGGGAACCTTGACGCAGATTTCCGCCACCGCTTCCTTGGCGCACAGACTGCAACTGGAATAGGCCACTTCCAGGTGGCGCCGGCCGGTGCGGGCCAGGGCCGCGTCCGTGAGCCGCACATCCACCACATTGGGCGGCAGCATGGGGTCCGTGCCGGTGCCGCAAAAATGCAGGGTGACGACCTCTGAGAGATCCTTAACGATGCCTTCGGTATGGAGAAACCCCAGGGCCAGTTCCTTTTCCCAGCCGGGCAGGCGCATGAGCACCTGGAAAGGCTCGCCCTGGAGCCGGATTTGCAGGGGCTCCTCCACCACTACCTTATCCTGGAGGACTTCCACCTTGCCGGCGCGGTAGCGCTGAATGGTCACTGAGACGATGGGGTCAGTCATGGGAGGGTTTTCTGTTTTCTGTTTTCTGTTTCGGAAAAAGGCGGTACATATCGGCGCTACTAATACCTTTTCGGTTTTCGGTTTTCGGTTGTAAGTTAATAAGACCAGTATTATCAGCAAGTTGTAACTTGAGTTTGTTGCATTGGAAACAGAACTTGGTATTAGAGCCGGCCGCTTTATTAATGGTGCGTGAGACGCACCCTACGAAATTGCCGGCAACTTTTATTTCATCCCCGCCACATGTTCGCCGAATTCCTGGGAACCCCAGCGGGCCGGGTCCTTGGGCACGGCCATCTCCGCCACCAGGCCCGCCATGTCGATGACCAGGTTCCGGCAATACAGGGTGTGGTCCCTCGACCGTAGGGTGCGTCTTACGCACCCTATTTGTTTTTGCCCGCCAGCCATTAATGGTGCGTGAGACGCACCCTACGAAATTGCCGGCAACTTTTACTTCATGCCTGCCACATGTTCGCCGAATTCCTGGGAACCCCATCGGGCCAGGTCTTTGGGCCCGGCCATCTCCGCCACCAGGCCCGCCATGTCGATGACCAGGTTCCGGCAATACAG
>CAZUBT010000083.1:10594-13806 GCA_964618815.1 uncultured Desulfobacterales bacterium
GGTGTGGTCCCTCGACCGTAGGGTGCGTCTTACGCACCATATTTGCTTTAGCCCGCCAGCCATTAATGGTGCGTGAGACGCAACGTACGAAATTGCCGGCAACTTTTACTTCATCCCCGCCCCTCACTTCCCGCCGCCATCCTCCCCCAGGTCGTTTCTGGGGTTGGCAATGCCGATTTCGCCCCAGCCCAATTTGGTCCTCAGTATTTGAAAATAGCTGCGGTGGGGGGATATGACCAACTTTAAATTATGGGGACAGGCCCGGACCTCCATGCGGTCTCCGGGTTGGATGGTCTGGCCCACCTGGCCGTCCAGGGTGAGGTAAAGGTCTTGGCCCTTGTCATCCAGGGTGACCCCCACGGTAACGCTCTCCGGCAGAATGATGGGGCGGTTGCTCAGGGTGTGGGGGCAGATGGGCAGGAGAATGAGGTGCCGCAGGGTGGGGAAGACAATGGGCCCTCCCGCGGACAGGGTGTAAGCCGTGGAGCCGGTGGGAGTGGCAATGATGAGACCGTCGGCCCGGTAGGTGGTTAGATACTCGCCGTCGATCCAGATGGTCAGCCCGGCGATGCGGGCCAGGGCGCCCTTGTTGATCACCGCGTCGTTGAGCACGTGCTCTTCCCAGATGGCCCGGCCCTGGCGGAACAGGGTGGACGTGAGCATCATGCGCTCTTCCACCTGGTATTGGGCCGCCAGCACCCGCTCCATACAGGGATACAGCTCATCCAAGGAAACTTCCGTCAAAAAACCCAGGCCGCCCACATTGACCCCCAGCAGGGGGATGCCCTTTTGGCCGTAGTGCCGGGCCACGCTGAGGATGGTGCCGTCCCCACCCATGACCACGATGAGTTCCACGTCCGGGGGCAAGGGCGCCACCTGGGAATCAGGCTCGTTTTCCAGATGCAGGGCTTCCACCCCCCGCTCCTTAAACCAATCTTGTAAGGCCCGGCCCGCGTCCCAGGCCGCGGCTTTGTGTTTCTTGGTGATGATGGCCAAACGCTTCAAGGACTCACCTCCCACGGTTGACAATTATCATAATCTCCGGTAATTATCAAAGCAATTGGGGGAGGGGCTGGAAGGGAAAAGATCACCACGAAGGCACAAAGGACACAAAGGAGCGCCAAGATAAATCCCTTTGTGTCTCTTTGTGTCTCTTTGTGTCCTTGGTGTCTTGGTGGTGATTTTTGTTTCACTTACTCCCTGCCCTCCCTATATATTCCAAAAAAAGGAGCATCACGACCTTGCAATTAGCCAGCCGCATTCGCCAGATTCCGCCCTCGGCCACCCTGGCCCTGAACGCCAAGGCCAATCAGCTCAAGGCCCAGGGTGTGGATATAGTCAACTTTGGGGTGGGAGAACCGGACTTCGACACCCCGGAAAATATCCGGGAGGCCGCCATCCGGGCCATCCAGAACGGCTTTACCCGCTACACCCCGGTGGGAGGCATCCCGGAACTGAAAGACGCCATTGCCCGAAAATTCCAGGCAGACTACGGCCTCACCTATAAACCTTCGGAAATCCTGGTTTCCTGCGGGGGCAAACACGCCCTATACAACCTGTTCCAGATCTTCTTTGATCCGGGGGATGAAGTGATCATCCCCGCGCCGTACTGGGTGTCATACGTGCCTATGGCCATGCTGGCCGAAGCCAAACCGGTGGTTTTGCCCACCCGGGAAGAAAACGGCTTCAAGCTCACCGCGGCGGAACTGAAGGCCGGGATCACGCCCCGCACCAAGGCCCTGGTGCTCAACAGCCCTTCCAACCCCACCGGGGGAGTGTACACCCGGGCGGAACTGGAGGCCCTGGGGCAAGTGGTCCTGGAGTACGGGCTCTATGTCATCTCCGACGATATCTACGACAAAATTCTTTTTGACGGCGCCCGATTCACCAACATCGCCATGCTGTCTCCGGAGTTGAAGGCCCGGACCTTTGTGTTGAACGGGGTGTCCAAGGCCTACGCCATGACCGGCTGGCGCATCGGCTATCTCACCGGACCGGAGGCGGCGATTCAGGCGGCCACCAACCTCCAAAGCCAGAGCACTTCCAATGCCACCTCCATCGCCCAGAAGGCCGCGGTGGAGGCCCTGAACGGCCCTCAGGACGCACTGGCTGTGATGTTGGCGGAGTTTGCCTGGCGGCGGGACGACATCTATCGGCGGGTGCTGGAGATTCCCGGGGTGACCGCCACCAAACCCGGCGGCGCGTTTTACATCTTCCCCAATTTCTCGGCGTACTTCGGTAAATTGTCCGTAGCGCCGAAGCAAACCCCTTCCCAGACCCTGGCCGCGTATCTCCTGGATGAAGCTCAAGTGGCGGCGGTGCCGGGGGTGGAATTCGGGGAAGACGCGTGTCTGCGGTTCTCTTACGCCACTTCCCGGGAGCGCATTGCCACCGGTGTCAGCCGGATTCAGGCAGCCCTGGAAAAGTTGTAGGGTGCGCACCGCGCGCCAGCATGTCGGGCGCACCGCATACCGGATAGATGTCGCTGAAAATATGGGGAATTAAGGTAAGATAAGGAGAGGTAAGCGCGGCCGGACGCCTAACTGCTTCAGGCCGCGCTGCCCGTTCAACGCCGGTTTAGCGGCCTGCGACGCTCCGCTTGGAGGCTTTCAGAGGATTGACCTTCCGGGAGGTTTCCGTTTTACCGTTTTTCACATGGGTCGCCAGGTTGCAGGCTCCCCGGCGCCATTTGGCCGCGGGTTCCGGAAAGGTGGCGCAGAAGGCGCCGGCTTCCAGACTTAACTGCCGGTCGCAGCCCTCGCAGGATTCCACCACGGGATGGCATTTGCCCCCGTTGAACGAACAGCCTTTCTTGGTCATCAAGGTGCAATCAACACCTTGTTTAATGCTTTCGCAGTGCATGGCCGTAGCCCCCCTCAGATTTTGCTTAATCTTGTATTTATATACTTTATTTTATGAAGATGTCAAGGGGAGATCGATGAAAAATCTGCGGCAGGAGAATTATTTCCCTATGGAATTTTCATACAAAGAGCCATGCCCGGCCATAACCACAAGGCATGGAAATGTGGAACAGCCGCCCTCGGCTGTTCTTCACCGGGCGATACGGGGGGCCGGGCCACCCTCCATATCTGTCCTTTTTAGCTAATCCTGGTTCCGGGCTGAAATCCGTAAGTTGACAGTTTATATATTAACCTTCAAACCTTGATGGCCTGGTAAAAAGTCAAACTGCTATTTTTAACTGCACCGGGGCG
>CAZUBT010000084.1:0-13712 GCA_964618815.1 uncultured Desulfobacterales bacterium
AGATCTCCCTTAATAGGCACGGTCCCCAGGATTTCCACCTCATTACCCTTGGGTTTCACCCTTTTTCCCGTCAGGTCTCCAGCAAACTCCGGCCAGGTAGTTTTCACCCATTCGTACCGCACCCCTAAATGTTGCGCAAAGAGCTTGACCAGGTCCACATCCAGGCCATCCCCGCTGCCGGTGACGAAATTGGCATAAGGCACGCCCAGGTGCCGCAACTCCCCCTTTTGCAGAATTTCCGGCAGATCAGAGCCCCAAACGGGTCTCCCCAACCCAAAGATGATCAGAGAGACGACGATGGTGAAGATCAAGCGCGATACGTAACCTAAGCATAATTGCTGCATTCTCATGGCGACCCCCTTCGTTTTCCGCACACGGTTTCAAGATTGTGCCAAGACCTGAACTAAAAGGTCCGATTCCCAGGGTGTCAGGGAAATTACAATCCTCCGCGGCTCACCCAGCCACATTTATTAATATGAGGGGAACCCAGGTAGGCCCAATTAAATATCGGTTAATAAGGCCACCAGCTTTAAGCTTAACTTGCGCGGCAGCCTTAGGCGCGGTTATACCGAGTGGCGATCATAGAAGTATGATGGCAACATCATCGGCGCATCCCTAATACCGTTTTCGATTATCGGTTTTCGGTTAAAAAGACCAGGATTATCAGCAAGTTGGAACTTAAGTTGGTTGCATTGGGAACAGAACTTGAGACCTCTGCGAAAATCGGAAAAAATCAAATTTTCTCGTAGGGGCGTGATTTATCACGCCCGTCAAATGCGGGTTTCATGGGGTAGAAAGGTTATTGGGCGCAATAAATTGCGCCCCTACACGATTTTCGCAGAGGTCTCAACTTGGTATAAGGAGAGCCTGCACAGGCGAGACGCCTGGGCCACCAGGACTTTTGGGGTGAGATAAGGGCGTGTTGGAAGAATTATCTCTTTGACGGCAACCAGGTATCAGGGGTTTCCGCCGGCCCGCTTTTCGCTCAGGCGCTGAGTGATGACGTAGAACACCGGCACAAAGGGGATGGCCAGAAGGGTTGAGGCGATCATGCCGCCGAAGACCACGGTGCCGATGGCCTGCTGGCTGGCGGCCCCCGCGCCTACGGCCTTCATTAACGGCACCACGCCCAGGATGAAGGCGAAGGAGGTCATGACTATGGGGCGGAAGCGGCGGCGGGTGGCCTCCACCGCGGCATCGGCGATGGACATGCCTTCGGCGCGCATTTCCCGGGCGAATTCCACCACCAGGATGGCGTTCTTGCTGGCCAGGGCAATCATCAACACCAGACCCACCTGGGTGTAGAGGTTGTTGTCGAAGCCCCGAATGATGAGCGCCAGAATCACGCCCACCAGGGCTATGGGCACCACCAGAATCACCGCGGCGGGATTGGTCCAGCTTTCATACTGGGCGGCCAGGACCAAAAATACCAGGACAATGGCCAGGGCATAGATGAAGTACGCCTGGCTGCCCACCTGCTTTTCCTGGTAGGCCGTGGCCGTCCAGTCATAGGACATGCCCTGGGGCAGGGTGTGTTTGGCCACCTGTTCCATGAGGTTGAGAGCCTGGCCGGAGCTGAAGCCCGGCGCCGCCGCCCCGAACACCGGGGCTGCGGGGTACAGGTTGTAGCGGGTGACCAGCTCGGAGCCCAGCATCCGCTGGACGGTGAGGAGGGTTCCCAGGGGCACCATTTCCCCCCGGGTATTGCGGACGTAGAGGCTCTGGATGTGCTCCGGGCTCAGGCGGTGGGGGGCCGCGGCCTGCACGTAAACCTGGTATGACTGGTTGAACTTGTTAAAGAGATTGACGTAGGCGGAACCCAGGTAGGCCTGGAGGGTATTGAACACGCTGTTCAGGGGAATCTCCAGGGACTGGGCCTTGGTCCGGTCAATGTCCAGGTAAAGCTGGGGACTGCGGGCGCTGAAGGTGGTGGTCAGGCCATAAAGACCGGATTGGCCCCGGGCGGCCCGGATGAGTCCCGCCACCGCTTTTTCCAGCTCGGCAAGGCCCAGGCTTTTGCGGTCCTCCACCATCATCTGAAAGCCGCCGGATTGGCCCAGACCGCTGATGGGCGGGGGCACCAGCACGGCGAACCCCGCTTCTTCAATGGCGGCGAACTTCCGCCTCAGGTCTTCAACAATCCGGTTCTGGCTCAAGGCGGCGCCGCGTTTGTCCCAGGTGTCATAGATGGCAAAGGTGCTGAACATGGTGGGGACATTGGCGCTGTCCAGCATGGAAAGGCCGCCGATGGTCACCCAGGAAGCAATGCCCGGGGTTTTGCGGAGAATGGCGTCCACTTTATTGGAAACCTCTTGAACCCGGGGTTGGGAAGCGGCGTCGGGAAGCTGGCCCACGATAATGGCGTACCCCTGGTCTTCTTCGGGCAGAAAGCCGGTGGGGTGCAGGGCGAAGAGCAAGCCGCCCAAACCGATAATGACGAAAAACACCAGCGACATAAGCCCGGGACGATGCACCATCCAGCGGACCAGGGAGATATAAGCGTCTTCCACTACCCCATAGACGCGGTTGAAGCCGCGGTAAAAGCGGTTGAGCTTTTTGTTGGGATCCCGGGGGCGCAGATACAGGGCGCACTGGGCCGGCTTCAGGGTGAGGGCGTTCAGGGCGCTGATGATGGCGGTGGACGCGATCACCAGGGCGAATTGCCGGAACAGCTGGCCGTTGATGCCCGGCATAAAGGCAGCCGGCAGAAACACCGCGGTCAGCACCAGGGTGATGCCGATAACCGGGCCGGTCATTTCGTTCATGGCCTTGATGGCCGCATCCTTGGGGGAGAGTCCCTGTTCGATATAGCGCGAGGAGTTTTCCACTATGACGATGGCGTCGTCAACCACGATGCCGATGGCCAGAATCAGGGCGAACAGGGTCATCAGGTTCACCGTGAAGCCCAGCAAGGACATGGCGGCAAAGGCCCCGATGATAGTCACCGGCACGGTGGTGGCCGGCACCAGGGTAGCGCGCCAGTTCTGGAGAAACACCATGATGACGATGAGCACCAGGATGCCGGCTTCATACAGAGTGTGGTACACCGCGTCGATGGCCTGGCTGATAAATTCCGTGGTGTCGTAATAGATGGCGAATTTCATGCCTTCCGGGAAGTCCTTACTCATCCCGGCCATGGCCTGGCGCACGCTTTTGCCGACATCGATGGCGTTGGCCCCCGGCAGGGAATAAATCAGGATGTGGGCGGCCTTATGCCCCCCGAGGCCGGCAAAATTGCTGAAGGACTGCTGGCTGAGTTCCACCCGGGCGAGGTCTTTCACCCGGACGATCTGGGCGGTCTCGTCCCGGGCAATCTTGACAATGATGTCTTCGAACTGGCTGATCTCGGAGAGCCTTCCTAAGGCGTTGATGGTGAACTGGAAGGATTGATCTGCCGGCGTCGGCGGCCCTCCCAATTTCCCCGCCGCCACCTGGACGTTTTGGTGTTGGATGGCATTTACCACGTCCAGGGTGGTGAGTTTGAAGTAGTGGAGCTTGTCGGGATCCAGCCAGACCCGCATGCTGTAGGAACCGGCCCCCACCACCTTGACCTGGCCCACCCCGGGGAGGCGGGCCAGGGGATATTGCAGGTTGATGACGCCGTAATTGGACAGGAAGGTTTCATCGAAGCGCTCGTCGTCCGTATAGAGGCTCACCACCTGTAAGATATTGGTGGAGACCTTTCTCACCGTGACCCCCTGGGCCTGCACGGTCTCGGGAAGCTGGGACAGGGCCCCGTTCACCATATTCTGCACCAGGGCCAGGGAAGTATTGAGATCGGTGCCCACCCCGAAGGTCACGGTCAGGGTGTAACTCCCGTCGCTGCCGCTGGTGGAAGACATATACACGGAGTTTTCCACCCCGTTCACCGCCTGTTCGATGGGGATGCCCACGGTGTTAGCCACCACCTCGGCGCTGGCTCCCGGGTAACTGGTGGTCACCTGAATAGTGGGCGGGACGATGTCGGGATACTGGGACACCGGGAGCCGGAACAGGCAGACCAGGCCCAGAATGATGGTGACGATGGCGATGACGTTGGCGAAGATGGGCCGCTCGATGAAAAACTTGGAGATCACGGGGCGGCCTTTTTGGTTTCAGGTTTGGGCGCTCCGGGGGCTTTGGGACCGCCGGAGCCCGGCTGGGCCTCCTTTTCGGGATTCACCTGCTTGCCGGGAATGGCCTGCAATTGGCCGTTGACCACCACCCACTCATCCCCTTTTAAACCTTCGGTCACCACGCGCTGGTCGCCCGACTGGGGGCCCAGTTTTACCCCCCGGCGCTCCACCACGTTCTTATCGTCCACCACCAGGACGTAGGGGCCCATCTGGTCATAGCCGACGGCCACTTCCGGGATCAGCAGGGCGGGCTTGGCGGCATCCACCGGGGCCCGCACCCGGGCGAACAGTCCCGGCATGATCGGGTATCCCGGATTAGGGAAGACCCCCCGGAGCAACAGGGTGCCGGTGCTGGGATTGAGGGTAATGGCGGCGAAATCCAGATGACCCTGGCGGGGATAGCCCGATTCATTGGCGAGACCCATGGACACCGGCCACTTCTGGTTTTTGCCCGGTTCCTCCATTTCCTCGGCCTGCTTCCTGACCCGAAGCAGGTCATGTTCACTGATATTGAAATAAACATAGATGGGGTCGATCTGGTTGACCTCGGCCAGGATGGTTTGTTCGCCGCCGCCCACCAGGTTGCCCGGGTCTTTGAGGCGGCGGTCAATGCGGCCGTCAAAGGGCGCGGTGACCCGGGTATAGCCCAGATTGAGCCTGGCCAACACCACACTGGCCTCGGAGGACACCACCGCGGCCCGGGACGCATCCCGCTCATAGTGCCACTTGTCCACTTCCGTCTGAGCCGCGGCCTTCTCCTTCACCAGCCCGGAGAAGCGGACATATTCGGTTTCGGCGTGAAACAGACGGGCTTTATTGGCCAGGACCTCCGATTCCGCCTGCTTGAGTTTGGCTTCATAAGTGTTTTGCTGAATGAGAAACAACAACTGGCCCTTTTTCACCTTGTCGCCGTCCTGGAACAAGACCTTTTCCAGATAGCCCTCCACCCGGGCGCGCAGTTGCACTTTATTAAAAGCCGCGGTGTTCCCGGTAAATTCCAGGTAATCGGTCACGGGCTGCTGTACGGGCCGGCTCACCGTGACCTTGGGGGGCGGCGGCGGCGCATAGGTGTTCCTTTCCCCGCAGGCCATAATCGTGACCAGAAGCGCCACCGCGAGGGCCACATCGGGGACGTGGCCGCGACACCGGATTGAGCTTCTCTTTACCTCAACCATGGTTTCCAGTTCCTTTGGCTCAGTTCCTTGCCTGGACCGTTGCCAACCGGCAGGGGGAAAGGCAAAGCTGTTCATTACATGTCATCATTATTTTTTTTTAAAACACTACTATATATTTTGGCTCGCAACTCCTCATCACAAGCACCATGTAAATCTAGTATCTTTATCAATCTGTCAACCTGCTCGATGCTTTTGTATTCAAGGGAAAATACTTCCTCTATCTGATCATCAGTGAGATAATTGCCCAAATATTCATAAGGGTCTTTGCCTTCTGGAATATGTGAAACCAGCAAATTCCAGGAGGTACGTTCTTGAAGCTGATTCAAATATTTTTTGTATTGAAAATATATCTTGAGGATATCTGACCTAGTTTCAAGTATTTTTGATTTGTGCCACTGATAAAACTTTCTTGCTATTTCATTGTATTTATAAAATACTTCATATATATTTATTTTGTCTCCAGACGAATTAATATATTTTATTGCTTGGTCTGACCATCCATTCCAATTCAGTAACTCGTCCCCCTTTAAAATAAACGTTACATTGCTTACCTTTTTTATAAAGTCTACATTGATCTCCCAGTTAGCTTCAGCCATACGCCAATGAGACGTATAGTTCCTTAATTTTTGGATAAATTCATGTATACCAGAACTGCCGAATCTTTCGTTTCGTTCTTTTTCAAATTCTGGATATGGGTATTTCTGATTAAATTTTCTAGCATGGTCAACTAAAGCCATAGCAGCAGAGGTAGTACAGAAAATAAATTTCTTTACTATTCGCGCATAAAGTTCCTCTTGTGGTCTGTTTAGCCTATCCCAAAAACCATCTTTAGTTGTCTGGTGTGCAAAATCGCTAACTTCATCAAGCAAGTCGGATGTGCATGAATTTAAAACCCATACACTATCATTTAGATTTTTTAATTCCTTCCATATAAGACCGCCTTCGGTTGACTCAATAATTTTTTTAGTTTCGGAAAAGTTATAAAAATAGGCATCTCTAATATTCCCAAAGGACCACGGTTCTTCTGTATTTTTGAGAGATATTCTCATAATTTCTTAGTAAAACCTAACGACAATTATGCCAAGCTAAGCTTGGCTGGTAAAGCGTTCCCAAACACAGCTTGGGAACGAGAGTAAAGGCACAGAGAGCACATAGATCAATAAGTTTGCCGGAAAGGGAAAATTATGCTTCCCTCGGTGTCCCTTTGTGCCCCCCGTGTCTCTGTGGTAAAAAATTTTTCTCCTCGGCTTACCAATCAGGAGCCCGGATAAGGGTCTCGGGCGGTTGCTCCGGAGAGGGGGTATGAGTCGCGGGTTCGAGCAGCCTGCCCCAATTGGTGCGTTTGGCCATAGCCTCTTTAACGGAGGTCGGTAGAAAATCCTGTCCCTCGCGAATCTGCCAGCCGCCTCCCATGGCCCGGTAAACCCCCACCAGGTTGCTGGAGATGTCTCCCAAGGTGGAGGCCAGACTGTCCTGCTGGGCCAGGAGAGCTTGCTCCGCGGTGAGGACGGTGGTGAAATCCGTGATCCCCTCGCGATATTGCAGGATCGCCAGTTCCACGGACCGCTGGGCCGCGGCGGTGCTCTCGCCCAGGAACTTGGCCCGTTCCTGGGCCTTTAAGAACGCGATGAGCGCGTCCTCCACCTCCTGCTGAGCCTTGAGGACCGTGTTCTGATAAGCGATGAGCAATTCCTGGAACCGAGCGTCCTGGACCCTCACCAGGTTGGTGATCTGGCCGTAGTTAAGGATATTCCACTGGACGGACGGCCCGATGGAGGCGGTGCGGCTCTTCCACTGGAACATGTCGCTTAGGGCAAAGGTCCCGGCATCACTGGCCAGGAACCCAAAGGTGCCGGTGAGGGAAAAAGCCGGGTAGAGGTTGGCCTTGGCCACGCCGATTTGGGCGGATTGGGCCGCGGCCCGCAACTCGGCGCTCTGGATATCCGGCCGCCGCCTGAGCAGGTCCGCGGGGATACCCAGGGCCACCTGGGGCGGCGGCGCGGGGATATCCGATTTCGACCCCAGGAGATCCCCCAGATCGCTGGGCGGCATGCCCATCAGCACGCTGAGCGCGTTTTTCGTCTGCCGCACCTGGCCTTCCAGGGTAGGGATGGTGGCCTCGGTGCTGCCCAACACCGTCTTGGCCTGCTCCACGTCCCGCTGGGAGGTGGTGCCGCCTTTAAAGCGCGCCTGGGCAATCCGCAGGCTCTCCTTCTGGGTGGTCACATTCAGCCGGGCAATATCCAGGCGCTTTTCCAAGGTCCGGAGGAAGATGTAGGAGTTGGCCACATCCGCGGTGAGACTGACCAGGGCGCTGTCATAATCGGCCACTGCGGCCAGCAAGGTGGCGTCGGCGGACTCGATGGCCCGGCGGAATTTGCCCCAAAAGTCAATCTCCCAACTGGCCGTCAGTCCGATTTGCGATTGCCCAAAGGCATTGGGAGCGCCTGGAGCAGCCGTGGGAGCCTGTTCGCTGAGGCGATTTTTTTGCAACGCGCCTGAGGCTTGTTGGGTCTGGGGAAACAATTGGCCGGTGGCGATGCCCAGTTGGGCGCGGGCCTGCAGGACGCGCACCCCGGCTATCCGCAAGGGCAGGTTTTCCTGATAGGCTTTCTGGATAAGCTTATCCAGGACGGCGTCGTTAAAGGCCCGCCACCAGTTCTTGTGGTCCTCAAACCCGGTTTTTACGCGCTTGTCGGCGGTCTCCAGCCAATATGGCGCCAGGGTGGCGTCGGGTTTCACGAAGTCCGGCCCGACTTTGATGCACCCGGCGGTCAACACCAATGCCATCAAGAAAATCAGGCCAAATTTGCCGGGACTCAGAGAGGGCGGCATCCTTCCTTCGACTCCTCAGGTTGATCCGTTTCGGGCTGGCGGTCATGGGTGAGTTCAGCCACTTTTCTTGGATACAGTAATGCTATTCCGGCTTTATGGCAACAGACAAAATTAACGGGGCTGCCTTTGATTGGAAAAGTTCAAAGTTCAAGGTTCAAAGTTCAAAGTTAGGAGTGCGCCCCTTTTCATGCTTTTGGAGAGAGCCGAAGGCTCATGAGCGACTGATTAAAAATGTTAACTGCGCCCCGTTGGAGAAAAAATGGCTTTGAAGCAAGCTATGGGGGGCAATAATCAGGGGAGCGATACCAAGATCGGTTTTAAATGCCTAAAACTTAAATTTTCAACCTGCTGATAATCCTGATTTTTTTAACCGAAAACCGATAACCGAAAACCGATAACGGTATTATAGGGCGGCCCATGGCTGCCATCAACGGAGACGGCGCACACGGTGCGCCCTATAGTTCATGAGTCAAGTTTCGCACCCGATAGAACCTTGGATATCGGCAATGGTAAAGGCCATTGGGCATTTCGTCGGTGAAACCCGAAAAATGTGGAGTAGGCGCCCTGGCCTGCTCATGCACAGGCTGGAAAGCCTGTGCCACCAAAGAACAGCCATCAACATAGACGGCGCACACGGTGCGCCCTATAGTTCATGAACTATTCGGTCTGAAAAAGGAGACAGGTTTTATGATACCGAGGTGCAATCAAAGAATTGCAAAACGCTATCGTAGGGGCGCACCTATGTGTGCGCCCAAAGCGGGCGAACACAAGGTTCGCCCCTACAAAAAATAAACGTTTGATGGCGAATCGGTATGAGAGGGTGGTTCAGGGCCTATCCATCATCATGCGGAGGGGTTATCCCAAGGGTTTTTCTAGAAAATCCAGGCTGTAATTGCCTTCCAGGAACTGTTTGGCCAGGGCTTCCACGCTGACCTCGGAGGTCATGAGCATGTCCATCTGTCGGGTGAAGAGGAGGAGACGGCCCAGGTGGTCCAGTTTGTCTTCAATGACCGGGGCCTCGTATTTCATCAGGCGGGCGTCCACCCGGTCGCGTTTCACGTCCACGGAAAAATCCAGGCCGATGAGGACAACGGCGATGGCCCGGACCCGGCGGTTCCGGCGCAGGTCGTCCGCCGCGCCCCCTTTGAAGGAGAAGGTGATGTAGTTCTTGTTGACGGTCTGGCCGCAGTAGGCGTCCAGGACGCTGTAGTGGTAACCCACCCGGGAGCTGAAATTAAGGTATTTGTCGGAAATGATGGCGTAGCTGCGGTCCCCGAAACGCTCTTCCATATTGGGCGAGGCCAGGAGCTGCTCCCGCATCACCGAC
Source organism: uncultured Desulfobacterales bacterium (assembly GCA_964618815.1). Taxonomy (GTDB): domain Bacteria; phylum Desulfobacterota; class Desulfobaccia; order Desulfobaccales; family 0-14-0-80-60-11; genus CAZUBT01. The sequence continues at coordinate 9,453 of CAZUBT010000084.1, forward strand.
ATCAGCCCGGAAAAGGTCACGGGGCGGGGGCCCTGAGCCTGCAAGTCTTTGTGGAGCATGCCCCGGAGCAGGGCCTTTAACGGCGCGGACGCGATTTGCTCCACCTTGACCTTGCGGGCTCCCTGCTTGACTCCGGTAAGGCCGCCGTCCAGATCGATGAGAAAGAGGTCTATGGGGATGGGGGCCTCCAGCTTCAGGGCGCCCCCGCCCTTGTCCGAGACCAGGTCGCTGATCCTGAACATCTCCGTATAAGACAACTCGTGCACCAGCCGGCCCAGGTCATGGAGGGATCGGCAGCCGGCCGCGGTAAAGTCCGGAGACTGGGGGTCCACCAGGCGCAGGGGCAGGATATAATCCGCCACCCCCTTCAAGGTCCGGTAAACCGGGGTATCCTGCATGTGAGATTCCCGGGTTTGGCGCAGGGCCAGGAGTTCCGGCACCTGCCCCTGATAGACCCGACCGCTGAAGGCGTCCACCGTGATTGCCAGACCCGGGGTGATGACCTGGGTGGCCACTTTGGCATCCAGGACCGTGGGCACTCCGAATTCCCGGGACAGGGAAGCCATGTGTCCGGAGATGCTGCCGAAGTCGGTGACGATGGCCTGGGCCTTGGGCATCACCAGGACAAACTTGGGGGACGAGTGTTTGGCCACCAGCACCGCGCCGTCGGGGAAACTCAGCAAGTCCTCGTCATTGTTGATGAGAAAGGCCGGCCCGCAGCCCACCCCGGGATAGGCCACCGCGCCGCGCTCCACCAGGATGGGGTATCCGGGGACCGGGGGCGCGGCTTCCATCCGGGCATCCGTGGGCGGCTGGAGACGCAGAGGCCGGGTTTGCAGGATCAACAGGCGCCCTTCGCGATCCAGGGCCCATTCCACGTCCTGGGGACCCTGGTAATGTTCTTCCAACCGGCGGCCGTAGCCTGCCAGGGTTTTGATCTCATCAGGCGACAGGCAAGGTTTATCCCGGTCTTCCGGGGGCACGGGAATTTCTTCCAGGCCGCCCTGGGGCCGGCTCACCAACTGGACGAGTTTGGCGGCCACCTCCGCCGACAGGATGGTTGAACTCTCATCCCGGGCCACCCGATAGGTATCGGGGGTGATGACGCCTTCCACCGCATAGGGACCCAGACCCCAGACCGCGGAAATGAGCAAGTTGTCCTCCAGGATGTTGAAAGGATGCCGGGTGTACATGACGCCGCTGGCCACCGAGTCCACCATCTGGAGGCAGGCCACGCTCATGGCCGAGTCTTCGTCCTTGATCCCCTTATTGAGGCGGTAGGACATGGCCCGGGGGGTATAGAGGCTGGCCAGGATTTCTTTGTACGCGGGAAGCAGCCGGTCCCCAGGGACATTGAGAACCGTGCGGTACTGGCCGGCAAAGGACAGATCGCTGTCTTCGCCGATGGCGCTGGAACGCATGGAGACCCGCAAGGGGGGCTGGGAGGCGCTGGTTTCCGGGAGCGCCCGGGCCAGGTCGGCATACGCGGTGAGGATGGCTTCCTCCAGGGCCGGGGGCGCCTGGGCCGCGAGGATCAGCCCCTGGATGGCTTCGCTCACTTGCTGCATGGTCTGGGGGTCCTGGGGATCCAGTTCCATCTTCTGCTTGTTGATTTCATCCACCAGGTCGTTGTGGGCCAGAAATGCCTCAAAGGCCCAAGTGGTGACGGCAAAACCTGCGGGGATGGGGAGATTTACCCGGTTGAGCACTTCCCCTAAGTTGGCGCTCTTGCCCCCCACCCAATCCACCATGTCCCTGGTGATCCGGGAATAGGGGAGGATCAGGGCGGTTTCGGGGAGCTCCTTGCGCTCCCCCAGTTGCTCCTGGATGTGGCGGTTGATCTGTTCAAGGACTTCGTAAAGCCGGGGATAAGTGTGACCTGCGAGGACATCCAGGTTCTTGATCATGCGAAAGGCGTGAAACGCGGCCCGCACCGCCTGGGAGCGGACGTACGACATGCCGAAGACCTGCCGGCCCTGGAGCTTGTCTTCCAGGTCGGTAATGATGTTCAGGAGTTGGGTGTTGGAATCCAGCAAGTCCTTGAAACAGGTGTATTTAAAGCGGAACGCAGAGGCCACTTCCTCCCGGGAAGGGCCGCCTTTCCACCTTCGATAAAGATCTTTAAATAAGTTAAGGGTTTCTACCATTGAGCATCCCGGCGCCGGCTTTAAATGGAAATAGTTTTCGGTTTTCGGCAACAACCTAATAATTTTATCATAGCCATGGGTTTTGGTTAAAATATTCTGCAAAGCACAGCTTTGCGGGCAATTGGGTTCCCAAGTTCAACTGGGGAACCACGAAAAATAACCCCTTGGAATTCGAGGGGTTTTTTTATTCACCAAGGCAAACCCGACGGCTGCTAAAAATTATGGTACACGGTAAACATTGGGGTGTATTTAAACGAGCCGCTTTTCCCGACCAGGTCGATGGCGGCGCCCGCGGAGAAGGCCCATTTTTCTGAGAAGAAGAATTCGATCCCCGGGAGGATTCCCAAGAGAGTGGAGGGGGATTGGAAGCCCTGGGGGGTAGAAATGTTGGTCCAGGTCCAGGCGCTGTAAAATTCCAACAGGGCAACCCAGCGTTTGGTGAGGGGATATTCCACGGCCAGGTTGAAGGTCACAAAGTCCCGGGAACGGACGGCATTATCTCTCGCTTTAAAGAGATTTACCGGGGTGTTGTACCAGATTTGGCCATGAACCAGAAACGGTTTCAGGTATTTGAACAGGTTGACGCCGGTGGTGAAAGTGAAAGCCCCGGCGCCGATGGCATCCTGGCCCAGCCGCCCGGGGTTGAGATGCGAGGCGTGGCCGCTGGGAAAACCCACTCCCGCCACCCCGGTGACTGCGGGCCGGAGGTCGGTTTCCGGCAGCAGCAAGTATTTGCCTACCAGAGTGATATCCCCCACCCCGCCGTAACTGGCGGACCGTTCGCCTTTGGGGCCGGCCAGACTCCCATCGACATTGCCGGCAAAGTTATGAATGTAAGGGACAACGATATAGGTCTCCAGGTCTTTGGCCGGGCCATAGCTAAATTTCACCGATGAAAAAAAGGTGGAGAAATCTCCCTTGGCGCTCACCCGGCGCCAGTTGGGGCTGAAATTCCCGCCCACAAAAGACATGCCCCAGAGGATTTGCATAGCGGCCTTGTGGGTCTCGATGGGCATACAGGTGTCGCTGATCAGGGGGCCGCAGGTGGTGGGAGTCTCTTCTTTCTTTTCTTCAGGCGCGGTTGGCTTCTCCATCATGAGTGGGGCCGGGCCTTGGGCCGCGGCCGGAGTTAACGCGACGTTCACCACCAGGAGCACCAAGACCGTAAATAAGGCCACCTGCCTGCCAAATGTCCGCCACATCGTCATTCTCCTTTCTCCCTTTTAATTTCCTCTGGCCCCCAAAATTTGGAGTCAGGGCTTTTATTCTCAGGTTTGGTGGGGCAGGTCTCTGAATCGCATCCCGGACAATATCCCCGCTTTTTCCAGACAGAGCGGTAAAGCACATATACCGCGCCGATGATGATTGCGGCTGCCAACAAAAAATCAGTCATAATCTTAACCTCCCAGTCCCAGCAGCTTGCCGCCCTGGTAGATGACAAAGGCGACTACCCAGGCCAGCACCATTTCATAACCAAAAGCCACGCCGAACCATTTCCAGGAGCCGAACTCATGCCGGAAGGCCACGGCCACCACCATGCACGGCATGTACAGCAGCACAAAGACCATAAAGGCATAAGCGCTCAACGGGGTGAAGGCGTTTTGGAGCGCCGACTTTAAGGGTCTGGTTTTTTCCTTTTCCTCGGTGGAGAACTTGGCGCTGCCAAAAGAGAACACATTCTGAGCCGCCTCTTTGGCGGCGCCCCCAAATGAGACGGCCACGTCCTTTAAATCCTGCCCCAGGCTGGGGGCTTCTTCCTTCTTTTCATCCTTGGCCTTGGGAAGGTAAATCTCTCCCATGGTGCCCACCACGATCTCCTTGGCGATCATTCCGGTGAGCAAGGAAGCGGCGGCTTCCCAGTTTCCGAACCCCAGCGGCTGCAATACCGGGGCAATGACGGCGCCGGTTTGGCCGAGATAAGAGTCCTTCTTGTTTTCCACCCCCCAGGGCAGATTCAGGAGAAACCAGGTGAGAATGGAGACCGCCAGGATATAGGTTCCCGCCTTGATGAGGAAGTGTTTCCCTTTCTCCCAGGTATGGATCATCAGGCTCCGCATCCCCGGCAGGCGGTAGGGCGGGAGTTCCATGATGAACAGGGGGTATTCTCCTCTAA
>CAZUBT010000085.1:0-13291 GCA_964618815.1 uncultured Desulfobacterales bacterium
GGGGCGAACCTTGTGTTCGCCCAGAATGGTAGGCGAACACAAGGTTCGCCCCTACTTTTTAACATCTCTTTGTCAGCAATTCGGTATGAGGCAAGCGGCTCTAACAGCTTGGGAATGGCGGAGAAAGGGACTGTCGGGAGTGTTGGAGGGTTTTAAAGGTGTTGCCCAAGCGGGAGCTTGGGAACGAGTATAAAAACCATCTCTTGTCAAAAAGTACGCGCAAACCTGATAAACTATTATTATAATCTTAAACTTGCTGTTAGCTGTAAGCTGATAGCTGTCATCTCTAATAAAAAATGCGCATCATCGAACTTTCCGGCGCTCCCCGGGAAATGGGGATCAGGCACGGCCAGTTGCTGGCCGCGGAGATCCGGCAACTGCGCCGGGCTTTATTAACTTATCTGGCCCGCCTCAGCCTTTATGCCGGGGCTTTGCCGCTGTACTGGCTCGGCCAATCCCTGGCCCGGATCTTCCGGCCTTATATCCCGCCGCGTCTCCAGGAGGAAATGCTGGGAGTGGCCGCGGGGGCCGGGGTAGGGTTGGGAACCATTCTGCTCATTAACGTGATTGACGACCTGGGGAACAACAGCCCCCGCTGCTCCGCCATCGCGGCCGGGGGGCCTTATAATCCCCGGGGCCGTTATCTCATGGGCCGCAACCTGGATTATCCCCTGTTCATCGAGGTTATGACGGTCCTGCAGACCCTGTTCCGCTATGAGCCCCATGGCCGTCTGCCTCTGACATCCCTGGCCTGGCCCGGTTATGTTGGGGTGTGCACCGGCATGAACCGAGCCGGGGTGGCCCTGGCGCAACTGTCCGCCATGAGCCGGGATCGCACCCTAAGGGGCGTGCCCGCGGCCCTGCGTTTCCGCCAGGCCCTGGAGGCCGGCGACACCCTGGAGAAAGCGGCATCCCTAATAATGGCCGCGCCGGGGACCATCGGCAACAATCTCATGCTTTGCAGCCCTCGGGATGCGGCAGTGCTGGAAATCTCGGCCTGGAATGCTGCGGTGCGCCGGCCTGAAGGGGGTCTGCTCACCGCCACCAACCATTATCAAAGCGCGGCCATGGCCTCCTTGAAAGGACCCTTCCCGCCCCGCCCGCCCTTTTCGCCGGTGCCCGCGTCTCATTTCACCGAGGCTTACAGCCAGTCCCGGGACCGGAGGCTGCGCCAACTGGCTGCGGGGAGAAAACTCGGCCCTTTAGAAATTCAGAAGGTCCTGGCGGACCCCCAGATCGCCAACCCCGGCACCGTGGTGTGCACCGTGTTTGATCCATCGAAGAGAACCATGTGGGTGGCCATGGGCCAAGAGCCGCCGGTGAATCAAGGACCGTTTATGGAGATCAAATTGTGGAGCTGAAGCCCCTCCCGGTTGACAAGTCCGCCGGTTTCCCATAGAATTTTCACAGCGGGCGATTAGCTCAGGTGGATAGAGCGTTGGTCTCCGGAACCAAAGGCCGTGGGTTCGAGTCCCGCATCGCCCGCCAAATAATATCAATAAGTTAAGGCCCCAAAAGGGGCCTTTTCTTTTTCCCTAAAAATCTAAGTCCAACCTCATATCCAACTTTAGGGCTTAATATTGCGCTCGCTGTCCTGAACGCGGTGGCGTTCCTCGAAGTCCTCCAGGGATTCCTTGAAAATTCGCAAAGCTGAACCAACCCTGATGGCCATCAGTTCTCCTTGGTATATCAGGTCATAAATCTGAGATCGGCTACAGTCCAGGTGCGCCGCCACCTTCTTGATCTTCAGAAATCCCTTACCCATGGGAGCCATGGGTAATCATTGTATCATTGTTCCGCCATTTTCTGCCGGATAGTGTCAAAAAGCGCCTGGTTTTCCGCCCGTTTTTCCGGCGTGGCCCGTTGCAACCTGAAAGCCATGCGGGTTAGTGGGGGGTGGAGGAAACTTAATCACAATCACACTTTGGCGATTTTGCTACTGAAATAGGTGTACAACAAATATAATGGCAACGGCAAAATAGGGGGGTATCAAGGAGTAAATGGTAAACATTTGGTAAACAAAATGGTCCCGGAGCTCCTATAAGCCGGGGCCTTTTTCATGAGGCACAGAGGCTTTCGCTATCCAATTAATATAGCAAGATTCTGGAAGCTGCATACAGTGGCAAGATAGTTGCCCCTTCGGCCCATCACTTGGGGCCAGGGTTTTCTGCCACGACCGGAGGCGGTATGTGCATATCGCCTCCGCCTTTCCTCTGGCACACCACTGCAGATTAGTAATGGCCTGAGGTCCTTAGGGTCCACCGCACTGAGGTATCTGGGTTATGAGGGTTAGGTATGAAAAATTCTGAAAAAATCTCTTTGTCCGGCTGGTGGGTTGACAGATTCATGGAAATTTATGCTATCATGCCACAAGCGGCTGCAGCGGACCGCGTTCCGCCGCAGCTGAGCCGTAACGTTAGGCGGCGGGAGTTATCTTTGTGTCTGGAATTCCTTTCATCGGTGAAGATGGTTTCTATCCAGCATGGATGCCTGGTGGCAAGTGGGCATTTCAACGTACCTTGACCAGTATACGCGGGTTGATGGAAGGTTATGCTGAAATTGTTGCTTCACGCACTTTTGGTTCCGACCAGCTTATTGTTTGGGTACCTCGAAAGAAAAACTTCATGCGAAAAATTCTTCCAGGGGCAATTCATGAGGAGCGTCAAAGGGCGCTTCAGCAACTCGCTAAGTTTAAACTCCGATGTTACGGTCAGAATTGCAGACTATCGGCATCATCTTCTCAGCACGTGCAAAGTCTCGTATATGAAGCGGGGCTACGGCCAGAACAGTGGAGACTTCAATGCCCCAACTGCAATGGACAAGTTGGTCCAGATCTCGATCCGGTTATGGCAGCGCCGATCCTGAAACGTTGGGAGGAACTTGGACGCCCTGCGCTAGATAATCCAACCGCGAGCGCTGTATTTAAATCTGCAACTGTAATCAAGGATCTGAATGAATGGATTCGTAAAAGCGATCCAAGTCATCTTGAGCTTGCATATCTTGGCCAGCAACTCTGGCCTGATGCGACAAAGATGCTCGATTTTCTTATGGCGGCCGCCTAACAATGCGCTGCACCCGACGTTACCCTGCGGCTCCGCTTCGCTGCGCCGCTTACGACGGGTAACGCGGGTGAGCTTAATACGTCGTTCACCCTCTCCCTTCCTTTCGCTCCACCGCCACGGAATCCTCTTGCCACTCGACTGAGTAATCCCCGATAAAATATCTGCCCTCTATACGTACCTTAAATAAATATAATAGATATTCTATATAGTTACCATATATGCATTTAAGACCTTGTCACTTTTTAAATTTTGCTCTCAATGTCAGATATAATCTGATTTCGATTTGATGGTTGTTAGCTTAAGTCTTAGTCATTACAGATTATCAATAAGAGACTTTTGCAGAAGCCTCTTACCTTAGCCGACCATCTACAAATTCGCCACGACCTCTTCTATGCGGGGAAATTCCCCGGCCCTGGCTTTTAGCCGCCCCCGCAACCCCTCGACGGCCCCGGGGATGTAGCGGGCGAAGTAGTCTTTTTTCTTCACTTTGGTCAAAAAGCCGAAGGCCCCCAGGATTTGCAGGTTGCGGCTCAGGGCGAGATAATAATATTGTTCCCGGAAGGTTGCGGGGTCAATATTCACCTGGGCGGTAATCAGGCCCAAATAGTAATCCAGTAATTCCTCCTGCCGGGCCAGGGTCAGCCCCACGTAGGGATCGATCAACAGCGCGGCCGCGTCATACCCCAGGGGCCCCCGCCGCCCCCCCTGGAAGTCGATGACCCGCAGCCGGCCGTTTTTGATATGCAGGTTGCGGGATTGGAAGTCCCGGTGCAGGAAGTAGTCGGGGCCGGGCAGGATGGCCTTTTCCAACAGCTGTTCAAAATCCGGCGCCAGGTCGTCCAGGCCCACCTTCAGCCCCTTGTATCCCTGGAGAAAGGCCCGGACAAAATAGAGGCATTCCCGTTTCATGAGGAAGGGCCGGTCCACCACCGGGGTGTCGAAGCACCAGGAAATCTGAAAACCCTGGGCGCCGGCCACCTGCATCCGGGCCAGGATCTCCAGGGCCTGCCGGTACCAGTAGGCCTCCTGGTCTTGCTTACGGCCCCCCTGGAGCGCGGCCTCCAGGCTCACGTCGCCCAGGTCCTCCAGGAGCATCCACTTCTCTTCCCGGCAATATTCAAAAATCTCCGGCACCGGCGCGCCCCTGGCCCTCAAGTGCCGTCCGATTCGGAAATACGAGTCGTTTTCATTGACCTCGCCCCCGGGAGGATGCGGGTGGTAAAGGAGGACCAGGGTGGGATAACCCAGGAGGCGGTAAAACCGGCGGTCGGAGCCGTCCCCCGCCAGGGGCTGGGCCTCACGCAGAGTGGCCCCCAGCCGGGAAATCGCGGCCTCCAGCCTGGGCGTCAGAGGCAAGTCCATTCTGTTAGGGTATGGGTTCACAATTAATACCGTTTTCGGTTTTCGGTTATCAGTTTTCGGTTAAATAAACCATGACTATCAACAAGTTGAAACTTAAGTTGGTTTCATCGGAAACAGTCGCTCATGAGCCTTGGGCTCACCCGTAAAGCATGAAAAGGGGCGCACTCCTAACTTTGAACTTTGAACCTTGAACTTTGAACTTTTCCAAGCAGGGATTAGAAACTAGACAGCCCAGGGCGGCTGTTCCATACCTCATCGGCACGGTTTATCGGATGTAGGATCGCAGGAGTTCTTCCATTCCCTTGGGGGCCGCTTCCCCCTGAAACCGGAAGGGCACCCGGATCCCGCCCAACAGCAGCGGCAGGCGCACCCCCCCCGCCACCTGGTAGCGCAGCTTTTCCTCGGGATTCAAGAAGGCCGGCCACAGCCCCAGCAGGACCGGCAGATTCACCACCATGGGGACCGTAACCACCGTCTGCCCCAGGGCCGGCAGGGTCACGGGTTCCTGGCTGCCTCCCTGGACCGCGCTGCGGCCCTGCAGCCACAATTCGTAATCATACCCCAGAATATCGATGGTCTGTGGGTTGGGATTATCCAGGACCAGGGTTAAGGACACGGGCCAGCCGCCCTTATGGGGCAGCCCAAAAGCCACGGCCTGCACCGTGACCTTGGGAGGTTTCAATTCTCCCACCCGGGTCAACTGCCGGACCCCGCAACCGGTTGAGGCCAGTAGGCCCGCCATGATTAAACCCAGCCCCAGAAGGAGCCGCCACAATTTAGATATACGAGAGATTCCGCTCAAAGTTTTCCTCAGGAAGGGATAGTTTCTCGCCGCTCTCCCATTATTTACCGGAAAAACGCGAGTATTGCCCATCCTATTTGGGGTCCGCCGAAAACATTACAGTCGAGGGCCGCTAAGCCGCAGACTTTTATCGAAGAGTGTAGCCTTGCGTGAAGGAAAAAAAAGAGGGGACGGGACCCCCTCCCCTCTCCCCCAAACACCGCCCAGCCGCAGCTAAGGGATATTGCGTCGCCCGGTTATCTGCTCCTTAGGGCCGCCACCGCGCCGGCATTTACCCCCGTGGCCTTATTACCCCAGGCGTTGCGGATATAGGTCACCACGCCGGCCACTTGCCAGTCATCCAGTTTGTCCTTCCACGCGGGCATGAGACCCAAATCCCCTTTTCGGCCGTTAAGCACCGTGGCAATCACGGCCTTAGGGTCCCCCTGGACCAAGGGATTTTGCTTCAGGGCCGGAAATTTAGCCGGGAGACCTTCGCCGTTGCTGCGGTGGCACTGGGCGCAGTTCGCTTCAAAGACCTCTTTGCCCTGGGCGGTGAGATCGGCCGGCGCCTGGGCCTGGGCTGTCAGTACGCCCCAAATCACCAGGCTCGCCACCAAACCCCAGATTTTCATGTCGGGACTCCTCTAATACCAAGTTCTGTTTCCAATGGAACAAACTTAAGTTTCAACTTGCTGGTAATCCTGGTCTTTTTAACCGAAAACCGATAACCGAAAACGGTATAATGCATTGAGGGGAGGGCGGGTGTAGGTGCGGATTTAAAACCCGCCCCTACCGATCCCCCGGCCCTCCCCTCAAATCACTTCTTCACAGTTCTCTACTTCCCCAAAGACGCGGGCGGGGTAATCCGGTCCTGGTTGCCGAAAGGATCCTTGAATTCCATATCCGGCTTGAACATCAATTCCTTGACGCCCCGCTTGTTGAGATATTTGGCCAACTCCAGGTTGACGTCGGCGGGCACTGCCACCCCGGCCTTGGTCAGGGCCTGGCGCAGCAAGCCTTCGGCCTTGGCGGCCTGGGCAATGGCATCCCCCAGGATGCGCCCGCCTTCCATGGGGTTGTGGAAGCCCACGGAGTTTTCCGCGCCCATGTAATTCACCCGGTAAAATGCCTCCTCGTACAGGTCCTTGGCTGGTTTGTACAAATCCGCATCAATGGTTTTGCCGTCCTTCTGGGCCATGTGGGCCATTTCAAAGAGCTTGGCGGTGACCGCCAGGCCGTAGCCCGCCCGGTTCATCAGGGACACGGTGCGGTCCTGAATGGCGGTGACCCGGGCCCGGAGCCACTGGGAGGACTCGGTGTGGCACTGGACGCAGGCTTTCAGGTCGTTCTTCATGGGGCTCATGACATCGTGATCGGAGATCTTGTTGGCCCCCACCCGGGTATACGGCATGTGACAGTCGGCGCAGGCCACCCCCGCCTGCCAGTGGGTGCTGTCTCGGCTGTAGAATTCATATTCCGGATGCCGGATGAATCCCAGTTTGAAGCCGGTGACGTTCTGTTTCCACTCCAGGTAAGCGGGATCGCTGCGGATCACCTTAATGATGTTTTCTATGGAAATATCGCCTTCCTTGCTCCCCTGCCAGGGGAAGAAAAGGTCGATGGAATTCATCTTCTCGTCTTTTTTGATGACATAGGTCACATGGCACTGGGCGCACACCAGGCTCCGGGCCTGCTGCCGGGCCAGCTGGTCGGGATTCAGCCCGATGTCCTTGACCGCCTTGAGGCTCACCGGGTGGGTCATCTTGGGAGCCATGGTCTTGTTGTCGTGGCAGTCAATGCAGGTCACCCCCAGCTTCTGGAATTGCGCCGGAATCTTAGCGTGCATATCAATATAGGGCTGTTTGAAATAGTCCACGCCGTACTGCTTCTCCAGGATAGGCGCATAAGGGGATTTGCAACTAAGACAGACGCCCCCGGCCTTCAAACGGGAGGGATCGATCTCCAACTGGTCGATGAGCATGTAGTGATGGCCCCGGGACTCGTTGTATTCGATGCCGAACCCCCAGCCGTTGAACAGCAGGGCCATGTAGGGGTATTCGCTGAGCTTGTCGAAGATCACCAGGTCCGTGTCATAGCCCTTTTTGTACTTGCTCTTCCCCGCGGGTTTGGGGTCCTTGGTTTTCAGCCAGGAGTCGTACTCCAGGGGATAGACCTGGCCCCACTTAGCCGGATCAATTTCCCCGTCGGCAATGACGCCCGTCTTGACCGGCTCCGGTTTCTGGGGAGAGCAGGCCCCCAGTAGAAAAATCAGCCCCAAACAGAGCAGCGCCATGAAAATGAAGATCGGTCGTCTCGGTCTCATACCCTCTACCATCCTATTTGAATTAAGGGGTCCAGGTTGCTATGGTCCCGGTGCGTTTATGAGAAATCCGGCGATGGCAGTCCCAGCACCGTCGTTCATCATTGATGCGGGCCATGGTTTCGGCGTGGCAGCGCTGGCAATTTTCCTGCACCACCCGGGCGCCGTGGTCGGAGAGGCGGATGTCATCGGATACCAGGCCCGTATGGAAGGCTACAAAATCCTTTGTGCCGTCAATGCCCTTCCATACCAGGTGCCGGAGGAGCGTGTCATTGGGCAGGTGGCAGTCCACGCACTTGATCTTGCTGTGCTTGCCGGAGTGAAACCAGGCCTCGTATTCCGTATCCAACACGTGGCAACTGCCGCAGAACTCCGGGCTTTCGGTCTTGGCGTAGAGTCCCGGGGGACCGAAGAGCATGAATAATTTCAGGACCGCGACCACCGCCACGCCTATGACGACATACAGCAGAATTCGGGCTTTTCGGGAAGGGCTCATGTGGACCTGCACCCAAGAAGGTTTTTCAAATTATAAGATTGTTAGCACAATTGTCAATTGCGAGAGACCGGATTTTTCTCCGGAACCTAATTTTTCAGGAGCCTGGGGCCGGGTGGATTTTTAATAAAGTTCTCTTTTTGTCAATGAGAATTGTTTTATGCTCCGAGCCATAAGTCACCGTCCGGTAGTGTATCAGTTTTAAAACTAGACACGAAATCACCTGTGTTGATTAATTCAACATAGTTGACGAATGGATAGGGGTCATTTTAAAATTAAAGGTAGGCTGAATTAGAGCAGGAAATTGCTTAAAATGTAAACAATTTAAACCTGATTCAAAAAGCGGCCCGGAGGCCGCGAATATTTTTTTGAGTTATAGAGAAATTAATAGCAATCTGTGAAAAAGGCAGCATCCAATCGGATTTCTTGGTCGGCACTGATAGCTACAGCATTTGAACGACTACGATTAAACATTGCAGCGATAATCTGTTTCCCTGCGGCCTTTACAGCATCTGCAGCTGGCGCAAGGTCGCCATCACCAGACACAAGGATAGATAGATCATAATGATTTAAGAAGGCCATCGAAACCATGTCTGTCGCAATCAGCGTGTCTACCCCTTTTTGAAGATAACCGCCACTTCTAAAGAGAAGGGGACGCGTTTTGAGAGTAACAAACGGCATACGCTGAACCCTGCTAAAAAATCTCATCTGAGCCGCATATTTTTCTGGCTCTCTGGTTTGATCGTAGATGCCAGTATAAACATGTACACGAATTAGCCGCCGATTTGGACAATCTGCAAGTTTGCAGGCAAATTTATAGAAGTCGATATTGGTATTGATATTAAGCTCTTTTCTACCCAAACTTTCGTAAAGGTTCATGGCATCAATAAATACCATAACTTTTTCAGGCACTATCCCAGGTGGATTTGTCATGGATACCTCCTTTGTATATTGGCTAAAAAAAGATCGGGGGTTGGCCAAAAGGCCAACCCCCGGGATGAATCGGCCCGATATTGTGTACAACCAATACCGGGGAGGAATCCAAGTCGTTAGCGCAGGGATTGACCCCATCGCTGATTTGATTATAAATATCGGATTTATATTGTCAACCATTAATTTGATTATTTTTTAATTTTAAGAATTTTTTATGGTCAACTTAACCATTTTAAATCATTTGAATTATCCAATCAAAGCCGCAATTTCCTCCAAACTTCACAAATGATCTGATACCCCCGCCTCCATCGCCGGAGCCACTCTTAACGTCTTGTGAATCCGAGCAAAATTATAATACATGAAATGCAAAGATACCGCGTGGGCCAAGTTCTCCACTTCTTTGAAAAGGCATTGGTAAGGCGGGTAAACCGCCGCATGGACATTCTCATGGTGAGGTTTTGGCGCTCTGCATAGCTGGTGGAAATGTGTTTGCGGTCGGGATTGCCAGCTATGACCTTTTCTACTCCCGGTAAATTTGGCTGGACTATACCGTTTTTCTACCTTTGTCTCTATACTCTCCCCATACATTTTAACCAGCATGGGGTAATCAATATCCGCTCCAAAGGCCCCTTCTACGGCCTCTAAATAAGCCTTGTGGCCGTCTGTAGTAAGCTGAACCCTGTGGCTAAACCTTGAGGCCAAGTCTTCCATAAACACAGAGGCGGTTTCTATACTCCTATCCCCTATAAGCCAAGCCGGAACCAGTTTAGAATCGGCGCAAATAGCCGTCCAGGTCCAGACATCGCCGTAGCCAAATTGCCCCTTTTTGTCTTCCGGGGTATTTTTTGCCTTAGCATAACAGAATGACCAGATTTCATCGCATTGCAGGCGCTTACAGGAGAGGTTTCTAAAGGTATGGTTCTGGTATTCGGCGCAAGTCTTGCCGACATCTACAAAGAGCTTGAGCGTATAAGCATGTCAAGAAAAAAATTGACTATACCCCAAAAAAAGATTATTTTGGGTGAAAATGGAGGGGCGGAAGGGATTTGAACCCTTGGCAAGCGGATTAGTAATCCGCCGTTCTTTCCCCTGAACTACCGCCCCTCATTTTTTGCTTGACAGGGTAAGCATATCCTGTCATATTCAAACACATAGGGGAATGGTGGGCTACGGCATCGCGCCGTGCCTATCATAATAAGGTTCACGCCTAACTCTCCTTTGAGGCCCGGTGCCAGCCGGGCCTTTTTTGTTTATTTTAAAGTAAAATAGTTATCTTCCAATTTCCTGAATAGCTCAGGATGCTTGTTTAAAACACTTTGGCGGATTATCTGTGTTCCATTATCCTTGCTAAGTTTCCAATTTTTCTTATAAAATCCTTCGGCAATCTCCCTAGCTTTCACAGGGCGACCAAATTCTTTTAAAATTTCGATAGCACCCTCTACCTGATTTTTTTCTATGGGGAGAGAAGATTCAGGCCCCTGAAAAAAGGATTCAGTTAAAAGGGAAGGCTGCTGATCGGGTTCTATAGGTTTAACCTCTATTCCGAGCAGCAAATTGCCTTTCTCAATGAAGGTATCTAACCAAAACAACCTTGTTCGTTTTGTTTCAAGCTCCCCTTCCATAGCCTGTATTTCATTGAAAAGTTGGGTTCTTTCTGTTTGTTTAGCTTCGATTGCCAATTTGACAGGATCGTCTTGGATAGACATAAATATTCCCCCCTTCAGGTTCGTGGTTATTACATAGCATGACCAAACAAACATTGCAAATGTTTTTTAGGAAATGCTCTGAAATATTTGTGAGAGGAACGAGAAGGAGGGCATTTCTTTTACTTTCTTATGGTTTCGGTTTCTTCTCCCACCTAGCCTTAGCGGCCTTGCGGGAAATTTCTGACCTTTGCTCCGGGGTGAGCTTTTCGGCGCGGGCCTTGCCGCCTTTCTTGCCTCCAAGGCGGCCCAAGGCTACGGCGTGGGGATTACGGGTATCCCTTACTACGGGCGGAGTCTCCGGCTCGCCCTCAGTAGCCGCACGGACTATCTCAGAGGCCAGGACATTCAAATCACGGGACCGCTTTGGTTTCTTGCTTGATTGGTCAGGCATAAAATGATTATGCCTGGGTTTTTCCTAAAAATCAACTTTTTTAATTTTCAAACTGATACACTACTTCGCCCCCCCCTTCCTTGACATTTTCCCCTAATCTGATACCTTCCCGCGAGTTATGAAACCCGGTTATCTGGTGGAATTTTTTGAGGAGAAGCGCCTCTTGTGCGGCCTGATCATGGAGCTCAAGGGGGAGCGCTTCCGTGTGCTCACCCAAAACGGCCGGGAACTGACCCTGGCCCCCAAGCGGGTGCTCCACGCCTGTCCCAGTCCCATTTCCCCCGAGGCCTCCCGCCAGCGGGTCCTGGCCCTGCTGGAGGAAACCGTCACGAGACGGGAGGCCCTGAAAAACTCCATCAATCTGGACGACTTGTGGGACCTGCTGGCCCAGGAAGACCAATCCCTCACCGTGGAAGAGATGGCCGAGCTGTGGTTCGGCCGCGGCCTTCCTGACGAAATCGCGGCCCTGGCCCGGGCCCTTAGGGAAGAACGGTTTCTCTTTCGGTACAAGGAAGGCCGCTGGCTGCCCCATGCTCCGGAGGTGGTGGAAAACTTGAGGGAACAGCACCGGCGGGAACTGGAGCGCCGCCGGGAACTGGAAGAAGTGGCCGCCTGGCTCCAGGCGGTGTGGGCCGGAGATACGGTCCCGGCCCCGCCCTATCGGGACCGGGTGGTGGAGCTGCTGCGCCGCATGGCCGTATCGGGTCCAGAGGCCCCGGAATACGAGGAGGGCAAGGCTTTCCTGGACCAGGCCCGGCTTAACCCCGGCGAGGCTCCTTTCCGCTTGCTGGTGCGCTTAGGGGTCTTTGAAGAAGATGAAGACCTGGATGCGCACCGCCTGGAGGTTCCCCAGGAATTTTCTCCCCAAGCCCGGGAACTCTCCTCGGTTCTGGCCCGGTCCCTTAATCCCGATCCCTATGCCGGGCGGGTGGACCTGACCGGCCTGGAGTGTTTCACCATAGACGGGGAGCAGACCCGGGATTTCGACGACGCCCTGAGTCTGGAAGAAGTCCCCCAGGGGCGGCGCCTGGGCATTCATATCGCGGACGTGGCCTCCGTGGTGGCCCCCGGCACCCCCCTGGATTTAGAGGCCCAGGCCCGGGGCACCTCCATCTATCTGCCGGAACGCCGCCTGCCCATGCTGCCGGAGGAAATCTCCGAAGACACCTTGAGCCTCCTGGCCCACCAGGAGCGGCGGGCCTTGAGTTTCTTAGTGACCCTGGACGGCGACGGGGAGATCAAAGACTGGCGGATTCTGCCCAGTCTCATCAAGGTACAGCAGCGGCTGACCTATGACGAAGTGAACCGGGGCCTCTCCCAGGACCGTAAACTGGCGGAGCTTTACACCCTCACCCAACGCCTGAAGGAACGCCGCCTGGCCGTGGGAGGTTATGAACTGCGGCTGCCGGAGGTCTGGGTCAACTTCACCCCCGGGGGAGAACTCCGGTTGGCGCTGGAAGACCAGGAGACTCCCAGCCGGGAGCTGGTGGCGGAAGCCATGGTGCTGGCCAACTCCCTGGCGGCCCGGTTTCTGGCGGAAAACGGCATCCCCGCCATCTACCGCACCCAGCCGGAGCCCCGGGAGCCGCTACGCCGGGAGGAAGGCAAAAGTCTCTGGCAATTATGGCAGGAGCGCCGCCGTCTGAGCCGGGTGGTGATGGACCTGACGCCTCAGCCCCACTGGGGTCTGGGGCTGGACTGCTATACACTGGCCACTTCCCCCATCCGCCGTTATCTGGACCTGCTCATGCACCGGCAGATGCTGGCGGTCCTCAGTGAGGCCCCCCCGCCTTATACCCGGCAGGATTTGGAGCGGATTATCACCACCATCGGGCCCTCCATGCGCCGGGCCGGCTTCCTGAAGACCAGACGCCTGCGGTACTGGCTCTTGAAATACCTGGCGGGACGGGTGGGACAGAAGTTAGAGGCCCTGGTCCTGGATGCCGTGAACCATCGCTACCGGGTGCTCCTCCCGGCCCTGATGCTGGAAGCCTCTTTGCCGGCCCCCGCCTCGCTGAAGCTCACCCCCGGCAGCGCCATTCAGGTGCGGGTGGACCGGGTGGCCCCCCGGGAGGACCAGGTGAAACTCAGCCTGGTGTAGGGTTTCACGCCAAGGCGCCAAGGCGCAAAGACGCAAAAATTAATTATGGTTCATCCGACTAAAGCGTACCTGGTTTCCTGAAGACATCCCCCTCTCTCGTTCCCAAGCTCCCGCTGGGGAACGCACTTGGGTGGAAAGC
>CAZUBT010000086.1:0-13093 GCA_964618815.1 uncultured Desulfobacterales bacterium
CCTACCACGCCCCGGTGCAGTTAAAAATAGCAGTTTGACTTTTTACCAGGCCATCGTATTTGGGTTAGGGAGGATTTTAAAGTTTTTCCCAACGGCCCAATCTCGGATTGCTTGAACCTCATTATATTCCAAAGATTTTCCAAATTTTACCCTTGACTAATCCCGGGGGTTTTATTATTATTGAGACTAAGACTCATTAAAATTAACAATGGTATGAAATCGGAACTGGAAATCTTTCAGGAATTTATCCGCCGGCGGGGACTCCGGCGCACCCCGGAGCGGGAGCGGGTGCTCCAGGAGATCTTTGAGATTCACGGCCACTTCGATGTGGACGAACTCTACCTGCAGCTCCGGCAAAAAGGGGTCAAGATCTCCAGGGCCTCCATTTACCGGGTCTTGCCCCTGTTTCGGGAATGCGGCCTCATCCGGGAAGTGGATTTCTCCGACGGCCACTGGCATTACGAACATATCTACGGCCGCTCCCGTCATGCCCACCTCAGGTGTTTGGGCTGCGGCCAGGTGGTGGAGTTTGAGGAGCCCTTTTTGCAACTCCTGGAAAAGAACCTGGCCAGGGCCTATAATTATCGGATCAAGACTCATCAACTGGAGGTGCGGGGCTACTGCGCCTCCTGTCAACAGGCCGGGTAAGTAACGGCCATTAGGGAAAACAGTGAATCTTTATGGCGATTGATACGGCAACAGCAGCAACACCCACAGACCAACCCTTAGCTTCCGTGCCTTCAGGGCAGCGGGTGCGCATCACCGGGCACGCGGGCGGGCGCATGCTCCGGGCCCGGCTCCTGGCCCTGGGTCTTAATCTAGGACGGGAAGTGGAGATTATCCAAAACAACCGGGGGCAGATCATCGTGGGGATCAACGGCGGCCGCGTCGCCCTGGGCCGTGGCATCACCCAGAAGATCATGATCGAGGTGGTGGCGGTTGCCGGCTGAAATACAACCTCACGCAAAGACGCAAAGAAAGATGCTAAAATATGGTGCGCAGGGCGCACCGTATCTCATTTTGGGCGAACTAAACGGGACGATCCAGTCGCGCCCCTTGCCATTAGTTGCCCTCCCTGGTAAAAGGTATAAATCTTCCAATTATCGTTCCAAATCTGGGCTTGGGAAGGCACTTGCCGCCAAGCTGAGCTTGGCGGTCATTGCCGCTCCCTAGTACAACTGGGAACGAGAAAATAAAAAATGAACGATAAATTAATTGAAGAACTCCTTAACGAGGACGAGAGTTCTTATCTTGATTTTAAGAGGGACCAATATCCCTTTGATAAGGCAACTGATGAGGAAAAATCTGAATTAATAAAAGATATTATTGCGTTCGCAAATGCGTGGAGACGATCAGACGCATATATTCTTATTGGAGTTGATGACATACAAGGTGGCAGGAGCTTAGTTGTAAGTGTAAATTATCATTTAAACGAATCTAACTTACAACAGCTTGTAAAAAGCAAGACCCAACGTCCAGTCCTTTTTTCTTATCAAGCTTATGAATTTGAAGGCACTCAGATAGGTATAATCACCATACCAGTTCAAGAACGTCCAATATATTTAATAAAGGATTTTGGAAGATTAAAAAAGGAAGTTGTATATATACGTAGGGGGAGTTCGACAGACGAGGCTAATCCTGATGAAATAGCAAGGATGGGGGCCGCTACGGCAATAGCCTCGCGGGAAATACCTGAGTTAAATCTGCAGTTTGCTGATATTGATGCTCGTACAGAATTAGGTAATGAAATAGTTATTAAAAATACAATCTTGGAACCTTTATTGGATCCTGAGAGCCTTAAATCTCCGAAAAAATTTGGCGGTTGGCAACTGCCTGAATCCTTATATGATCCAAACCGTAATCCCAATTATGAGGAAGACTTGATCCAATATGTTGCAAAATTTCATAAATTTAAACCTATCGGTTTTGTAATAGAAAACAAAAGTGGGGAACTGGCAATAGGAGTTCAATTTAAAGCTACTATAATGATACGAAATGGATTGCAATTAATTAATAATAAAGATGGGCCGAAAAGGCCGCAATATAATTATACTCTTTTTGCGGTCCGGCATACATTACCAGAATTATTAAAACCAGTTACTTATCAGCCTGATCCTATAATTTCAAAGTTTGGAGACCATTGGGAATTAACGATCGGCTTTGGAAAAATTCTTCCTAGATCGAAGGTATGGTCGACAGGCGTAATATATATTGTAGGAGATAATTCACAAAAGGTAGATATTGTTGCAGCTCTTTATGCTGAGAATTTACCAAATCCTATAACTCTACCTCTATCTATTAAAATCGAAACTGAAAAACGGCCGATGGAAAGAACCGATTTGCGTATAGGCCACCCCAGATTACCATCCTAATTAAATAATCAGGATTTTCCTGGCATATATTTTGTTAGAGTCAAAGCCTCCCATTCATAGCGAAATCGCCTCAGCCCCCCTGGACACCCTGGAAGGCTCGGTGGAGCGCATCACCTTTGCGAATCCGGAGACCCACTACGCGGTGGTGCGCCTGAAGGTCAAGGGCCGGCGCCAACTTGCCACCGTGGTGGGGCCGTTGGCGTCCGTAAAAGAGGGGGAGCAGCTTCACCTCAAGGGTAGCTACGAGATCCACCCCAAGTGGGGCGAACAGTTCAAGGTGGTGTGGTGGTACGCGGTGCTCCCCGCCACCGTGGCCGGCATCAAAAAATACCTGGCCTCGGGGATGGTCAAGGGCGTCGGCCCGGAAATGGCCGGGCGTTTAGTGGACCGGTTCGGGGCGGAAACCCTCACGGTCATCGACAAGCACCCGGAGCGCTTAGAGGAAGTCTCAGGCATCGGCCCCAAGCGGGCCGGGCAGATCCGCCAATCCTGGCACGACCACCAGGAAATCCGGGAGGTCATGGTCACCCTTCAGGGCCTGGGGGTGGGCATGAGCCAGGCCACCAAGATTTTTAAGACCTACGGGGCCCGGTCCCTGGACATCATCACCACCAATCCCTACCAACTGGCCCTGGATATCCACGGCATCGGTTTTCAAACCGCAGACCGCCTGGCGGCCCGCCTCAATCTGGACCCCCTGACCCCGGCCCGCCTGGCCGCGGGCCTGGTCCATGTCCTGGACGACAAGGCCGGGGACGGCCACGTCTATGTGCCGGAAGAGTTGCTGTTCCGTGAGACCATGGAGCTGCTCAAGGTCCCCCAGAAGCCCCTCATCGGGGCCTTGAACCGCCTGGCCCAGGAAGGCCGGGTGGTGATGCCGGAGCTGGCCGCGGGCCGGGCGGTGTATAAACGCCCCGCCTGGATCGCGGAAACCGGGGTGGCCCAGACCCTGGGACGCCTGGCCACCACCCCGGGCAGCGCCCCGCCCCTGCACCTGGAGGACATGGTGGAGCGGGTGCAGAAACACCGGCGAATCGATCTCGCGCCGGAGCAAAAGGACGCGGTGAGCGCCGCCCTGAAGGAAAAAATCCTCATCATCACCGGCGGCCCGGGAACCGGCAAGACCACCATAGTCAGTTGCATCCTGGACCTGTACCGGGGGATGGGGGCCCGGGTGCTGCTCATGGCCCCCACGGGCCGGGCCGCCAAGCGCTTGACCGAAACCACCGGCGCGGAAGCCACCACCATTCACCGGGCCTTGGAGTGGTCGCCCCAGACCGGAGGCTTCAAGCGCAATCCCACGGACCCTCTGAAGGCGGAAGTGGTGGTGGTGGATGAGATGTCCATGGTGGACACCTATCTGATGTACCACCTGACCCGGGCCATACCCCTCCAGGCCCGCCTCATCCTGGTGGGGGACGCGCACCAACTGCCCGCGGTGGGGCCGGGCAACATCCTCAAGGATTTGCTGGATTCCGGCGCGGTGAAAGCCGTGCGCCTGACCCAGATCTACCGCCAGGCCCGGGCCAGCCTCATCGTGGTGAACGCCCACCGCATTAACCAGGGGGTCTTTCCTATCCTTCCCCGCCAGGGGGTGGGACGGGATTTCGCGTTTATCGAGTTGGAAGAGCCCGAGGCCCTGAAGCAGGAATTGCTGAAACTGGTGGAACAGGACCTGCCCCGGCGCTTCGGCTTCGACCCCATGAAGGACCTTCAGGTGATCTCCCCCATGCACCGGGGGCCCTTAGGGATTCAGGTGCTCAACCACGAACTGCAAGCTCGGCTCAATCCCGGGGGGGAGAACTGGCACTGGGGCGGGCGCACCTTCCGGCGCCACGACAAGGTCATGCAGCTTAAGAACAATTATTTAAAAGAGGTGTTCAACGGCGACATCGGCCAGGTGTGCGGCTATTTACCGGAGACCGGGCAGCTCCAGGTGAATTTTGACGGACATGTGATCACCTATGACGCCGCAGATCGGGAGGAACTCACCCTGGCCTACGCGGTGACAGTGCACAAGGCCCAGGGCAGCGAGTTTCCCGGAGTGCTGCTGGTGCTCTCCACCCACCACTTTATGATGCTCCAGCGCAATCTGCTGTACACCGCCCTGACCCGGGGGCGGCGGATGGTGGTGATCCTCGGGAGCAAGCGGGCCTTAGGGATGGCCATCAAAAACGACCGGCCGGTGCGGCGCTTCACCGATCTGGCCGCGAAGTTGAAAGGCGCGTTGGGGGGAGGCCTCTGCAAAAGTGATTTGATACCAATTAGCCATCAAACGTAAATTTTTTCCGTAGGGGCGAATCTTGTATTCGCCCTTAATACCGTTTTCGGTTTTCGGTTTTCGGTTTTCGGTCAAATAGACCAGGGTTATCAGCAAGTTGCAACTTAAGTTGGTTGTATTGGAAACAGAACCTGGTATAATTGCTCCCTGCCGGGCGGTCTAGCGGTACATGACCCGGTCAATCAGTTTGGTCTTATATTGGCCGGTCTCTTTGGTCACGCCATAGGCTTGCTGCACCGCGTGGCCGGCTCCGACATCCACCACCACGAAATTATATCCCGACCAGATATGGGCCGGCCGGATATTTTCTTTCTTTACTATGGAAGAGGGGTCGTCGGGATAGGCTCCGGCGGTTCCCGTCAAGGTCTGGGTCATGATGCGGGTGATGGTGGGGTCCACGCTTTTGTCAATGCGCCAGCGGGAAAAGATATGTTCGTGGCCGCAGAAATATGCGGTGAAGTTAAACTGCTCCATTATCCGCCACACGGACCCCAAAGAGGGTTTCACGGTCCAGCCTTCGGGAGAAAACGCCGGTCCGTGACTGAGAACAAACTTAAACCGGGAATCGGAGTTCTGAGCCTGGTTAAGAAACCAATTAAGCTGCTCGGTATCCAGTCCGTTGTCCCAGTTGACCCAGGTTTGTTGAGCTTCATCCCAATAAAAGCCAAAGGTGTCCAGCACCACGAAAAAGGCATTGCCGTATTTGAAGGAGTAGGCCAATTTCTGGTAATTTGCCGGGCCGTTGTTGGGCATGTCGAAGTAGGGGGGATCGGAGAAGAGGGTTTGGAATTCAGCCTCCAAGGTCTTTTCCGGCGGCCAGCCGTCAGGGCCGTAGAGGTCTCGATTCCCTACCGCCACGTAAACCTTGATGTTATTCTCCGGCAGGGTTTTCATGATATTTTTCCAATCCGGGATGAAGCGGCGTCCATCGGTACTCCGGTAGGCCCGGGTCACCAGGTCTCCCAAGAAGAAGACGAAATCCGGCTTGGGATTCAACTGTAAGATTTGATCCCGGATATATTCCAGGCATTCCTGGTTGATCGCCTGTTTGGGCCATTTGTCCATAATCTGGGGGCTGTCGGCCATGACCACGAACCGAAAGGCCTGGGCCGGGGCCGCGGCCAGGAGGGCCGTGAGGGCCAGGACCAACCCCAGAATCCAAAGACGAGGTTTTCGGGAGATAAGGTTCATAAGGAGGGTTTCTCCATTTCCAGAGGGGTCTGCTTTGAAAAGTTTTCTGTTTTCTGTTTTCTGTTTTCGGTTAAAAACCGGTCAGGACCAAATCTCCACGGTCCCAGGCTCCGTTTGGGAGGGTATGTAGAGTGCGTTCTACGCGCCAAATCCGCCACCAACTTTCCATAATTTATGGGTGTGCCCCAGGTTCATGAATAACTGCCTTGAAAAGTTTTCTGTTTTCTGTTTTCTGTTAAGAACCGGTAAGGAGCAAATTTCCACGATGCCAATTTCCTTTAGGGAATGTAAAATGTAGGTCTTGCGGCCCGGGCCTTCGCCAGGGTAAATTTAGCGGCCGCCTGGTGGAACACGGCCTTTGCATGGTTTAGAGAGTGCCGAAGGGAAATTATTATTTTCCATAATTCTATCGGCATTCCCAAGAAAAAACAGAAATTCCTGCTCCAGCCGGGGACGACAAATCATTGCCGGGCCATGGTCGGGCAATGGCGCAGAGGCACGCTAATTAACGCAGTTTGGCGTCATTCAGCCACGTGCATCCGTGGATAATATCCATGGCGGGCACGGAGGCCCGCCCCACCGATTATTGGGGAAGTTCAAGGCATACTCCTCAATGGGCGTTAACGCAGGTAGTCTGATCAAGGTCGATTCTGGCGGATTCCTTTGCCATTTCTGCTGAAAGGAACTCCGGAGCTTAACTGCCCGGTTTGTAAAAGTTCTTGACATTTGCGGCTTGCAAGAGCACAATCCTTAACAAGGGAGTAAAGAGTGGTAACCGACCTCTTCGCTGTATTGGAACAAAAGTTAGAGATGGTCCTGGGCCAACTTGTAAATTTAACGGAGACCAACGCCGCTTTGCAAAAGGCTGTAGCCCAGAAGGAACA
This sequence comes from uncultured Desulfobacterales bacterium, assembly GCA_964618815.1. Lineage (GTDB taxonomy): Bacteria > Desulfobacterota > Desulfobaccia > Desulfobaccales > 0-14-0-80-60-11 > CAZUBT01. Next base: position 6,729 of record CAZUBT010000086.1, read on the forward strand.
GGCCCTCAAGGACGCGGAAGGCGCTCTGGAAAAGATCTCCCGGGAACGAGAGGTGGTTCGCCAGAGGATCGATAAGATCCTGAAGCGGTTAGAAACCTTAGGTATGGGAGAATCGGCATAGAATTGGACCGGGAGGCCAAGCCGGTGACGGTGGAAATCCTGGGGCGCGCCTTTTTGTTGCAGGGCAGCCTGCCCCTGGAGGCGTTGCAAGCAGTGGCGCGTCAGGTGGATGGACAACTGCGGGAACTGCAACACCTGCTCCCCACCAATACCCTGGCGGACCTGGCCATTCTGGTGGCCCTGAATCTGGCATACGAATGCCTTGAAACCAAGGAGGAGTTCCAGAAACTCCAAGCCAACATTGAACAGCGTTCCCAGCAGTTGATTACCAGGCTGGAGACGCACGGTTCACATGTTCCCCCCGGACCCTAAGATCGCGGCCATAGGGAAGGGCCGCTGAGCAGTTCCCTGCCGCCTCTTCCAGGAAGGAAGAGGCCTGGGTTGAGTGAGAAAGGGAGATGCTTTTTGTTTAATCCGGGCGGCGGAGGCCCGCACCGGTCAGAAATATTATCGGCGGAAAGATTGTTGAGGCTAATTATCTTAATTAATCCGGGATTTCCCGGATAACTATAATCGCACTTATGGGGGAAGTGAATAAGGTTACTCAATAACATGGTGACATCCCCATTGTGAGGAATCCGGCAAACCGGTAAAACCGGCTGAGCTCGGGACCTCAGTTTTTCTCTGCCTTTCAGTCTTTCTGTTCCAGTCCTCCCCAGGACGGCTCTTGGCGCCGTCCAGCCAAACTCCCTTGCCACCCATCTCCAGGCTTCCTACCTGTGCCTTGCAAGGCTTCTGCGCCTCAGCCGCGGCTTTGCCGGGACAGTTTTAATATATAGCCAAAGGAATTTTCTCATGACTATTTGGTCTCATATTATCTTTGAGGGTCTCGCCATCGCCATCGGCTTTGCGGCAGGCTTTTTCTATCGCAAGTATGTCATGGACACCCATCGGGGCTCTTTGGAGGCCCTGGGTAAGAAGATCCTGGATGAGGCCCGCAAAGAAGCCGAGAATATCAAAAAAGAGACTCGGATTCAGGCCAAGGACCAGATCCTCCAGATGAAGCTGGACTTCGAGAGGGAAACCCATGATCGCCGCCAGGAGCTCAATCTGTTGGAGCGCCGCCTCCTGCAGAAAGAGGAGCATCTGGAGAAGAAGGGCTCGGTGCTGGATGATCGAGAAACCGATCTGGGAAAAAAACACAAGCTGGCGGCCCAGCAGGAAGAGGAACTGAAAGGCCAGGGGGAGCGTTATCAACGGCTGGTGGCGGAACAAAACGCCCGTCTGGAACAACTGGCCGGGATGAGCGCCCACGAGGCCAAAGAATATCTCCTGCACACCATGGAGCGGGAAATTCGGGCCGACGCCGCCCGCATGGTGAAGCGCATCGAGACCGAGGCCCGGGAGCACGCGGATCGCAAGGCCAAGGAGATCATCGCCCTGGCCATCAAGCGTTACGCCTCGGACTATGTGGCGGAGCAGACGGTATCGGTGGTGGCGTTGCCCAACGAAGAGATGAAAGGCCGCATCATCGGCCGGGAGGGCCGCAACATCCGGGCCCTGGAGGCCGCCACCGGGGTGGACATCATCATTGACGACACCCCCGAGGCGGTGATCCTGTCGGCCTTTAATCCCATCCGCCGGGAGGTGGCCCGCCGCAGTCTGGAGCGCCTCATCACCGACGGCCGCATCCATCCGGGCCGCATCGAAGAGATCGTGGAAAAAGTCAACCAGGAGCTGGAAGTGAACATCCGGGAGGCCGGGGAACAGGTGGCCTTCGACACCGGGGTGCACGGGCTGCATCCGGAGCTTATCAGGCTCCTGGGAAGGCTGAAATTCCGCACTAGCTATGCCCAGAATGTCCTGCAGCATTCCATAGAGGTCTGTTATCTCTGCGGCATCATGGCCGCGGAGCTGAATCTCAATGTGAAGCACGCCAAGCGGGCCGGACTGCTCCACGATATCGGCAAGGCCGTGGACCATGAGTCGGAAGGGGTCCACGCCCTTATCGGCTCGGACCTGGCCAAACGCCACGGCGAATCCCCCAAGGTGGTGCACGCGATTTCCGCCCACCATGAGGATGTCCCCCCCGAGAGCGTTCTGGCGGTGCTGGTGCAGGCCGCGGACACCCTTTCCGGGGCCCGCCCCGGGGCCCGGCGGGAGATGTTGGAGACCTACGTGAAGCGCCTGGAGGACCTGGAAAAGGTGGCCCTGTCCTTCGGCGGCATCAGCAAGTCTTACGCCATCCAGGCGGGCCGGGAAATCCGCCTCATCGTGGAAAGTGAGCGGGTCAACGACGAAGAAGCCGCCCTCCTCAGTCGGGAAGTGGCCAAAAAAATCGAGCAGGACCTCACCTATCCGGGTCAGATCAAGGTCACCGTCATCCGGGAGACCCGGTCGGTGGAATACGCCCGGTAAGGCGCACCCTGCCCATGAAAATTTTGTTCATCGGGGATATCGTGGGTGCGCCTGGCCGGCGGGCCGTAGAGGAACTCCTGGACCGGGTCGTGGACCGCCATGCCATCGACCTGGTGGTGGCCAACTGCGAAAACGCCGCGGGGGGCATCGGCGTCACCCCCCAGATCGCGGACCAGCTCTTTGCCCTGCGCATCGATGTCCTCACCAGCGGCAACCACATCTGGAAGCACAAGGAAATCCTCCCTTATCTAGACGCCACCGACCGCCTGCTGAGGCCCGCCAATTACCCTCCCGAGACGCCGGGGGTGGGCGTTATCGTGGTGGAGACCGCCGCGGGAGAGCCGGCCGCGATCATCAACCTGGAGGGCCGGGTGTTTATGAACGCCCTGGAATGCCCTTTTCGCACCGCGGACCGGGTATTGGCCGCCTTGCCCCCGGAGGTAAAAGTCATCCTGGTGGACATGCACGCGGAGGCCACCAGTGAGAAGCTGGCCCTGGGCTGGCACCTCTCGGGCCGGGTCAGCGCGGTGGTGGGCACCCACACCCATGTCCAGACCGCAGATGAACGGGTGCTCCCCGGGGGCACCGGTTACATCACCGATGTAGGCATGACCGGTCCCATCGACTCGGTCATCGGCATGAAAAAAGAGATCATCCTTGAGCGCTTCCTGACCATGAGACCCCAATCCTTCAAGGTGGCCAGCGGCAATATCCAGCTCCAGGGAGTGGTGGTGGACATCGACTCCCAGGGCCGCTGCCGGGAACTGGTGCGCGTGCAATTGCCGATAAAATCCTGAGCAGCTATCAGCTTATAGCCTAGAGCTTACAGCTTTTTTCCCGTTCCCAAGCTCGGCAAGGGGGCGCCGTTGCCTGCCAAGTTTGGGTCGGCATTCGGTAATTTATCGGAGCATAAGGTGGGTTTCACCGCATAGAGCTAAAATAGGTGCGGTTCGCAACCCCCCCTACAATTAATGGCGTAGGTTTTTCTCGGATTAATAGTAAGTGTATGGGAAGGAAAATGTGGAACAGCCGCCCCCGGCTGTTCTTTTCCTTGCCGGGTTTTCCCTTGGGAATGACCATGAGGTCGAGGGTCCTGCTTCGGCAAAAACTGGCTGAAAGCTCATAAAGGAGTCCGTCATGCGCCGTTGGGGGGCGATTTTCGGTTTAAGCTTTGCCCTGATGGGGTCGGCTTGTTCCACCTACGAACCCAAGGTCCAGCCCCTGACCCTCCCGGAGGCCCATGCCAACGTGCAGCGCCTGAACGGGGCCTACGTGGCGGCCCGGGTCTGGGACCGGGAAGAAGAGGCCGGGGCCGCGTTCGGGTTCAACATCATCCGGGCCGGACTTCTGCCCGTACAGGTGAGCTTTGATAACCGGGGCAACCAAACCCTGATGATCGAAGCATCCCAGACCTTTCTCGTCAACCGGAACCAGGAACTCTTCCCGGTGTTGTCGGACCAGGAAGCCTATGACCGGGTAAGGCGGGGGGTCAAACTCCAGGAAGGAGTCAAAGGCTTGACCAAGGGCGCGCTCCTGGGCGGGGCCACCGGAGCGCTTTTGGGCGCGGCCATCGGGGTGGTGGCCGGCCATAGCGCCGGAGATTACGCCGCCCGGGGGGCAGCCATCGGCGGCGCCGGCGGCGGGATCTTCGGGACTGCGGAGGGAGTCGGCGACCCCCGGGTGCCCCGCACCATCACCGACGACCTGACCCGGCGCAATCTTAGAAACACCCCCATCAAGCCGGGGGAACTGGCTTACGGCATCATCTTGTTCCCCAAGGAGGCGGGCCGGCCCCAGGCCCTGCGCCTTCAACTCAAGGAAAGAGAGACCGGCCGGATGCACACCCTGACCCTGGCTTTTTGAGCCCGACGAAATTCGCCGAGGCGCGGGGGAAGGGGCGGATGGTGCGTAGGACGCACCCTACATGCCTTCCCGAACGGAGCTTGGGACCATGCGGATATGCCCCTTACCGTTCTTTTATCTGAAAAGCGAAGACTAAAGACTTTTCAAGGCATTTGCTCATGAGCCTTTGCCCCACCCGTAAATTATGAAAAGATGCTTGGCTTAGTCGGAGGGTGCGCTCCATTCTTTCAACTTTGAACCTTGAACTTTGAACTTTTCGGAACATAAAATCATGACCGCCATCCTGCGAATTGAATTGCTCTACGCCCCCGATTGCCGGGCGGCGACCGAGGCCAGGAGCCTGATAGACCGGCTGGTGCGGGAAAGCTCCGGGCCCGTGGAGGTGCGCGAGGTTATCATCGCTTCCCTGGAGGAAGCCCAAAGCCTAAGGTTTCCCGGCTCCCCCACCATCCGGGTCAACGGCCTGGACGTGGAGCCCGGGCTGGAAGCTCAGTCCACCTACGGCCTGGCGTGACGCCGCTATGCGGACGAGAAGGGTCGCTTCTCCTCGATTCCCTCGGAAGCCTTGATCCGCCGGGCCCTTGACCGGGCCAGGGCAAGTTGAGGTCCGAGAATATTAATTTATCCCGGCAGCGCGTAGCCTCCGGGACTCCAGGCTCCGTGGATTTTTTTTGATTATTGCCCGCCTATGATTTAATCTTAACTTAACTCAGTTCCGACAGATTATCCCTCAGGAAGGATCTTCCATGAAAATTCACGAATATCAGGCTAAAGAACTGCTGAAAAAATTTAAAGTGCCCGTGCCCCAGGGGGACGTGGCCGAAACCCCGAAAGAAGCCCGGACAGTGGCCGAGGAGTTGGAAGAAGGCCCCTTTGTGGTCAAGGCCCAGATCCACGCCGGGGGCCGGGGCAAAGGCGGGGGCATCAAAACCGCAGCCACTCCCGAGGAAGTGGAAGCGGTGGCCGGGAAAATCCTGGGAATGACCCTCATCACTCCTCAGACCGGCCCCGAGGGGCGCCTGGTGAATAAGGTCCTGGTGGAACAGGCCCAGGACATTGAACAGGAACTCTACCTGGGCATCGTGGTGGACCGCAGCCTGGGCCGGCCGGTGATCATGATGAGCGCCCAAGGGGGCATGGACATCGAAGAGGTGGCGGCCCGCACCCCGGAGTTGATCATCAAGGAAGCGGTGGACCCGGCCACGGGCCTCATGCCTTATCAGGGGCGCAACCTGGCCTTTGGGGTGGGCCTCAATCCCCACCTGCTGCGCCCTGCCGTCGCGTTCATCGAAAACCTCTACAAGATGTGCGTCGCCCTGGACTGCTCCCTGGCGGAAATCAACCCCCTGGTGGTCACCAAACAGGGAGCCATGCTGGCCCTGGACGCCAAGATCAATCTGGATGACAATGCCCTGTTCCGGCACCACGACCTGGCGGCCCTGGAAGACCCGGAAGAAATGGACCCCCTGGAGCACGAGGCCCGGAAGCACCACCTCAATTACATCCGCCTAAGCGGCAATGTGGGGGCCATGGTGAACGGCGCGGGGCTGGCCATGGCTACCATGGACCTGATCAAGGCTGCGGGCGCGGAACCCGCCAACTTCCTGGACGTGGGGGGCGGGGCCTCCGCGGAGATGGTCACCAACGGCTTCCGCATCATCCTGGCGGACCCCAACGTCAAGGGAGTCCTCATCAACATCTTCGGTGGCATCCTGCGCTGCGACGTTTTTGCCAACGGCGTGGTGGAGGCCGTGAACACCGTGCAGGTGAAGGTGCCCATCATCGTGCGCCTGGAAGGCACCAACGTGGAGCTGGGCCGGGAGATCCTGGAGAACTCCGGCCTCAAGTTCACCGTGGCCAAGGATATGCAGGACGCGGCCCTGAAAGTGGCGGCCCTGGTGCAGTGAAGAGAAAAAATATTTGAAAACCACCGGGCGGTGCGGTCGCCCCCGGCAGCCCGCCACCACCCTCTCCTCCCCCACCCTCCCCCCTCACCCCCGCGACAAGGCGTGCGTGAATCAGAC
>CAZUBT010000087.1:0-12520 GCA_964618815.1 uncultured Desulfobacterales bacterium
ACGGACACCACCTTTCGGGACGGGCATCAATCCCTGTTGGCCACCCGGATGCGCAGCGAAGACATCATTCCCTTCATGGAGCGCATGGACCAGATGGGCTACTTTGCCCTGGAGGTCTGGGGGGGCGCCACCTTTGACACCACCCACCGCTTCCTGGGCGACGATCCTTGGGAGCGCATCCGCACCATCAAGGGCATCCTGAAAAAAACCCCCACGATGATGCTGCTCAGGGGACAGAACCTGGTGGGGTACCGCAACTACGCGGACGACGTCACCTACCGGTTTGTGCGCTACGCCGCGGAGGCGGGCGTGGATATCTTCCGGGTGTTCGACGCCCTGAACGACCAGCGCAACTGGGAAGTTTCCGTGAAGGCCCTCATGGACGCCAAGAAAGAGGGGCTCATGGCGCATTTCCAGGCCGCGGTGTGCTACTCCCTGACCCAGCGGCGCATGGGGGGCCCCATCTTCAACCTGAAATACTACGTGGACTTCGCCAAACGGTCCGAAGCCATGGGGGCCGACTCCTTCTGCCTCAAGGACATGGCCGGCATGTGCTCCCCCAATGACGCGTACGCCATCATCAAGGCCCTGAAAGAGACCCTCAAGATCCCGGTGGAGTTCCATACCCACTACACCAGCGGCCAGGGCTCCATGTCGTACCTGAAGGCCATCGAGGCCGGGGTGGACGTGGTGGATACCTGCCTGTCGCCTTTCGCCCTGCGCACCTCCCAGCCCGCCATCGAACCCATCCTGGTGGCGGTGGAGCAGACGGACCGGGAGACCAACATGGATCTGGCCGGACTCATCGAAATCGGCTACGACCTGGAAAAGGTGGCGGTGAAATACCGGGAATTGCTGGATACCAGCAAGATGGCCCAGATCGACACCGGGGTGCTGCTGCACCAGATTCCCGGGGGCATGTATTCCAACCTGGTGAACCAGCTCAAGGAGCTGAACGCCTTAGACCGTATGCATGAAGTGATGGCGGACCTGCCCCAGACCCGGCAAGAACTGGGCTTTCCGCCGCTGGTGACCCCCACTTCCCAGATCGTGGGCATCCAGGCAGTGATGAACGTGCTGTTCGGCCGCTATAATAAGGTCCCCTCAGAAGTCATGGGCGTGGCCTACGGCCTCTATGGCAAGACCCCGGCCCCCCTGGATAAAGAGGTGCAGAAACGCATCCTCAAGGGCTACGAACGGGGCGAAGAGCCCATCACCTGCCGGCCCGGGGAGATCCTGGAGCCGGAGTGGGACAAGGCGGTGGAGGCCACCAAGGGCCTGGCCAAGAACGATGGCGACGTCCTGATCTACGCCCTGTATCCCACCACCGGAAGCCGCTTCCTCAAATGGAAGTACGGCCTGGAGCCGGTGCCCGAAGACGTCAAGGCCAAGACCCTGGAAGCCGTCAAACTGGAAGACGAGGTTTATCTTACCGTCAAGAAAAAGAACCTGTTCGCCAAGGTCAAAGAATATCTGGACAGCCTGGAGAAAGCCGCGCCGGGAAAAGGCTCGGGACTGCGCACCTTCAACGTCTTCGTGGACGGACAGTATTACGAAGTGGAAGTGGAGTGCACCTCCGGCGCGCCGGTGATCACCTCCCTGGCCCCCGCGGCCCCGCGTCCGGCCCCCGCTGCCACGGCCCCCGTCCCCAAATCCGCGGCCGCGGCCCCGGCGGAATCTCTGGCCAAGGGGGAAGTTCCCTTAAGGGCCCCCATGCCCGGCATGATCATCAGCTACAACGTCAAGGTGGGGGACATTGTGAAGACCGGCGACCTGGTGTGCATCCTGGAGGCCATGAAGATGCAGAACAGCCTCCCGGCCCCGGCTTCCGGCGCGGTCAAGGCCATCAACTTCGAACCCGGCGCTTCCGTGGCCAAGGACGCGGTGATCCTGGTGATCGGCAAATAACCGCAACCATAACCGATACCCTGCTTGGAAAAGTTCCGAGTTTCAAGTTTCAAGTTCGTGGGGCGGGCCTCCGTGCCCGCCTGAGTAGGGTGCGCACTGCGCACCAATAAAAGCGCGCCCCTTTTCATGCTTTTGGGGGGAGCCGAAGGCTCATGAGTGACTGATATGAAGTAGGGGCGGGGGGTTCCCCCCCTATTCTTGGGGGAAGAAGGCTAAGGGGTCAGGTCCCGTAGGCTTACGAAAAACTTCCCCAATGTCTTAAGTCTTTTAGAAAGGGGAAGGCGAGGCAGACTTGCCTTCCCCTTATTTATTTCTCCTCCCTAAATATATTCCCTTCCTAAGCTTCAATACCTTAACTTTTCCCCGGGAGCCGGGTCTAATAAACTGAATGGAGAAAGTTAACCTTTGGGTGAGGATTGGGTTATGAATAAATGGCAACGGAAGTTCGGCAGGATGAGGGCGCCGCAGTTCCTGGTGGGACTGCTGGTGGCCTTGAGTCTGTTAACTGGATGCACCACACCCCAACAAAATCCCTACTTATATACGGGTGCGGGGCTGGGTGCGGCCCTGGGGGCCGGCATGGGGGCCGCCATCAATCACAGCAATCCCTGGAGAGGAGCGGCTGTGGGCGCGTTGATGGGGACGGCTTTAGGTGGCGTGGCCGGGGAAGTCTATGGCCGCAACAACCCCTATACCCCCCCGCAACAGCAGGGTTATTATCAGCAGCAGCAGCCCTATTACGGACCAGCGCCGGCCCCCAGGTCATCGGCTCCTGCTCCCGGATACAGTTACAACACGCCTCCGGCTGCGCAGAACCATGCTTATTACAATGCTCAGCCGCCTGCGCCTGCAACCCCGGCGCCTGACTACTACTGATAAACCGGTTTAACTACCGGGGCGGATGGCTTCCGCCTCATTCCATAAAACCCCTCCCTTAAGACAGGGGAAGTCGGAAACCTCCCGGCTTCCCCTGTTTATGTTCATATAAAAAGAATTTCTTCCGCTCTGAAAATCCTCTGACAGGCTGTTGAGAAATGGGTTTTTTGTCATCCTGAATGAAGTGAATGATCTATAAGTTATTATAATTAATCAAGTTTCACGCCCCATAGAACCTTGGATATCGGCAATGGTAAAGGCCATGGGGCATTTCGCCGGTGCAACCCGAAAGATGTGGAGTAGGCGCCCTCGCCTGCTCATGCACAGGCTGGAAAGCCTGTGCCGCCAAAGAACAGCCGGGGGCGGCGGCGCTAGATTTTCAAGCTTCGCAGCGTCAGGGGCGTTAGCCCTCGCCGGGCCGGAATGAAATGCCAAGGTGGTCTTTTGACGGCAAACGGATATCAGGCTTCCCATTCCCTTTTTCACCCCAGAAGCTAACGATTTTCCGCAAGATTTTTTTAAGAAAATCTTTCTTTTCCTCCCATCTTAACTTTTTCAATTCCCCCCAAGTCTAATTTAGCGAGAAGGGAGAAATCAATCTTGTTGGGGAGGGAGAAACCGTGAACACTTGGCTGCGGCCTCTTTTACTGACAGTGACGGCCTTATCCTTACTGGGTTGCACAGCCAGCCCTTACATTTACACCGGCGCGGCTCTGGGGGGAGGATTAGGCGCCGGCACGGGAGCCATCATCGACCGAAGCAACCCCTGGCGGGGCGCGGCCTTTGGAGCCCTGATCGGCGGGGTCCTGGGTGGCGTGGGCGGAGAGGTGGTTCGCCAGAACCGGAATCCTTCTCAGCCTCAAGGTTATTCTCAGCCGGGGTATGCCCCGCGCTACGGCTCCGGCGCGCCTCCCGCCGCCTACGGCCAAGAGCCTCATGCGGGCCGGCACTACTCCCAGGCGCCCAGCGGCCATTCCGTCCAACCGCAGCAGGCCCCCCAAGCGCCCAGCGGCCATGCCGCCCGACCGCAGCAGGCCCCCCAGTCGCCGCCTTCGGCCCAGTACCGGGAGCCGGCTCCAGCCATTCATTATTATTGATGGGGAAGGGTTATAAAAATAGATGGGGAAGGGTTATGACAGAGTTCAGGAACCAGGGATCAAAGATTCAGTTCAGGATTATCCGAATATCTTCCCCCACCAAGGGGGAGAGGAGGAAGAAAGTTTTTACCGGTCCCTGGCCCCTGATCCCGTTTAACCCCGGTCCTCCCCCGGATTCAGCGTCGCTTGGCTTAGACCCCCGGAACCTGGGGGGCCGTTTCTCCAGCAGTCCCAGGTTAATTGGCAGTGTCATTTACCAACCGCCTGCCGGATTATCCTGATCTTTATAGCAACATTAACCACAGCAACATAAACCAAGAAAGGGGAACGAAATGTCAAGGTTTATCAGGTTAAGTGCAGGCCTCCTGTTGTTGCCGGGGCTGCTGCTCATGGGAGGTTGCATGGGGCTTCCCGGCTTAGGCGGCTTAGGCGGCTTAGGCGGCTTAGGCGGCGGCTTAGGCGGCGGCTATGGCGGCGGTGGCGGCTATGTCGGTGGGTATGGCGGAGGAATGGCGGGAATTCCGGGCTATGGCGGCGGCGGCGGCGGGGCCTATCCCGTGCCCGTGCCGGTCCCGGTTCCGGAGTACGGCGGGTCGGCCCAGGGGGGCTATCAGGGCTATCCGGGGCATCAAGGATACCAAGGATCTTCACAGTATTCTTATAATTATCCCCCGGGGTATAATCAACAGCACCAACACCGCCACCACAAGTATGATCCGAACGCGTCCACTGACGGGAAAACCCCGAAATCTCCGGCTCCCACGGACGGCACGACTCCGACCCAGCCGGGCGGCACCACTCCCGCTAACCAGCAGGGGCAAAGCAAGGGAAATCAGGGGTTGGACCAGTTGAAAGGCCAGGGCCAGCAGCAAGCCCAACAGCAAGCCCAACAGCAAGGCCAGCAGCAAACCCAACAGGGCCGGCAGCAGGCTCAGTATCAGGGCCGGCAGCAAGCCCAACAGCAAGCCCAACAGCAGGGCCAACAACAAGCCCAGCAACAAACCCAACAGAGCCGGCAGCAGGCTCAGTATCAGGGCCGGCAGTGGCCCACTCAAGCAAACCAGCAGGCCATGGCGGGCCGGTCCCAAATGCCCGGCCAGGCTCAGATGCAGGCCCGGATGCCCAGCGCTCCCCAGATGCGGGCTCCCGCGGCCATGCCTCGCGCCCAGATGGCTCCCCAGGCCCGGGGAAATGCGGCCCAATCCGCGGTACGCCGGGCGAGACCGGGGATGTAACCTTGACGTTACCTCACCTCCGGCACAGTTGAACAATGCCGGCGCCTTACCTGACTTGGGTGTCAGGGCCAGGCAAACTCAAGATTTTCCCGAGATCCAACCGGCAAAACCCAGGGCAGGGGTTGTACCCCTGCCCTCCTTTTCTTAAGCCCACCTGCTATCCCCAACCCGCGACCATTTTCTTACGGACATCACAAAAGATAAGGCCTCACGCCAAGACCCTAAAGAAAAAATGTGGAACAGCCGCCCCCATGGGTTTTTTTAAACCCTTGTGCCTCGGGGGTTAATCTTTCATCCTCGAAGTTCAGGGCAGCTCCAGGTCGAAAAACACCGGGCAGTGGTCCGAGGCGTCCACCGCTTCCGTAACCCCGGGAAACCTGGGAAAAGTGAAATCCACCGCGGAGCCTTTGGCGTCTCCGGGCAGGTTGAAATAACTCTTTTTCTTGATCTTGGTGCTGACTCCTCGCCGCTCGATCACCGGTTTCCCGGCGCATGACTTAGACAGGGCCGGACTCAACAGGATATAGTCCAGTTGGCTCACCCGATTTTTCCCGGCCCACCAGTGGGTCCAGCGCTCCCCGGCCTCCAGGCGCTCTATGACGTTTTCCAGGCCCGCGTCTTTTACCAGGGGCGCCACAAACTCCGAGTCCGGCGAGTCGTTCAAATCCCCCAGCGCCACAAACCGCCCGGACTTATAGGCATTGCCCGGAAACCTCTCCCGCAGGACCTCCGCCACCCTAACCGCCTGGCTCTTACGTTTGGCATTCCCCCTGGTCCGTTCGGCTTCGTTTTCGGCATACTTGGATTTCAAATGGTTGGCGAACAGGGTGAGGGGTTTGCTCCCGATATTGAACGACACTTCCAGGCAATCCCGGCTGAACCGAAAAGAACCCCGGTCATCCTTTTCATCCAGGTGCGATACAATGTTGGTGATGGGATGGATGCTCAGGATCGCCAGGTCGATGAGCCGCATATCGTGGGAATCGATGAGGAGGCAGTAAGGGTAATGCTCCTTAAGGTATTTCTTGTTAAAAGCCCTCAGGGCCTGCATGCTTTCCACTTCACTTAGGCAGCAGATTTCCGGAAAACTGGCGTTGCCCCGGGTCAGGGCCAGGGCCGTCAGCTCCCGGGCGCTGTCCCTATACAAAGTGTAATTTTTTTTATTCAGGTAGTTAGTCGGTAAGTATCCCACCCCTTTGACAAAATCTTCCTCCGGGATCTCCTTGGTCCTGATCCCCGGCGGCATGGGAGTGAAATCGTAACGCAGATACAGGTTCTCCACATTGAAGCTGCAAATGGTTACCTTGCTCATGATCGAACCTCCGAATTAGTTAGGGGGGATAGATAGGTGGCACGGGCTTTTTAGCCTGTGCCGTATGGGCCTGGAGGCCGAGCTCTGCCTTGAAAAGTTTCGAGTTTCAAGTTTCAAGTTCGTGGGGCGGGCCTCCGTGCCCGCCAATGTAGGGTGCGTTCCACGCACCATCAATATTTGCCACTTTTCATAGTTTCGGGTGTTCCGACGGAGCATGAACGACTGGTTTAGAATTCAATCAAGCAAATTTCCTATCCAACGTCCGGTACTGAATGGCCTCGGCCACGTGGGCAGTGGTGATGGACTCGACCCCTTCCAGGTCCGCGATGGTGCGGGCGATTTTCAAGATGCGGTGATAGGCCCGGGCGGAGAGTCCCAGGCGTTCCATGGCCACCTCTAAGAGGCGCTGGGAATCCGGACCCAAGGGGCAGAACTGCTTGATCATCCGGGTGGTCATGTGGGCGTTGGCGTAAATTTTGGCCTGCCCGAAGCGCTGCCGCTGGAGGTCCCGGGTCTGGCCCACCCTTTCCCGCAACTCCCGGGAGCTGTCGCCGGAGTCCCCTTCGGCCAGTTCCTGGAATTTCACCGTGGGCACCTGGATCTGGATGTCGATGCGGTCCAGGAGCGGCCCGGAGATGCGGGCCCGGTAATGGGCGATCTGTTTGGGGGTGCACTGGCAGGGCCGCCGGGCGTCGCCGTAGAAGCCGCAGGGGCAGGGATTCATGGCGGCCACCAGCATAAAGCGGCCGGGAAAGGTGAGGGAGGTGGCGGCCCGGGAGATGGTGACCCGGCCTTCCTCCAGGGGCTGGCGCAGGACCTCCAGGGTGGAGCGCTTGAATTCCGGCAACTCGTCCAGGAAGAGCACGCCGTAATGGGCCAGGCTCACTTCGCCGGGCCGGGGATTGGAGCCGCCGCCGATGAGCCCCGCGTCGGAGATGGTGTGGTGGGGCGCCCGGAAGGGGCGGGCGGTAATCAGGGCTTTCCCTTGGGGCAGCCTCCCCATGATGCTGTAAACCTTGGAGGTCTCCAGGGCCTCCTCGAAACTCAGCGGCGGCAGGATGCTGGGCAGGCGCCGGGCCAGCATGGTTTTCCCCGCGCCGGGCGGCCCCACCATCAAGACGTTGTGGCCTCCCGCGGCCGCGATGAGCAAGGCCCGTTTCACCGGCTCCTGGCCTTTGACCTCCCGGAAGTCCACGTCGTCCACCGGGTCCCAGCCCTGGGCCTCCGGCGGGGGCGGCGGCGCCGGGGTGAGGCTCAGGCGGCCTGAGAGGAATTCCGCCACCTGGGCCAGGGACTCCACCGGGTAGATGTCCAGACCCGCCACCACCCCGGCTTCCCGGACGTTGTCCTGGGGCAGGATCAGGGCCAGCCCCGCGTCCCGGGCCGCTAAGGCCAGGGACAGCACCCCCCGGGTGGGCTTCAGGCGGCCGTCCAAGGACAGTTCCCCGAAGAGGAGATACTTCTCCATGCCCTCCTGGGGCACCACCCCCTGGGCGATGAGAATCCCCACGGCCACGGGCAGATCGAAGCCGGTGCCTTCCTTGCGCACGTCCGCGGGGGCCAGGTTGATGGTGACCCGGTTGCCGGGAAACTGGTAGCCGGAATTCTTCACCGCGGCCCTGACCCGGTAGCCGCTCTCCCTGACCGCAATCTCCGGCAGGCCCACGGTGACAAAGGCCGACATCCCGAAGGACAGGTCCACCTCCACCTCCACGATGAACGCGTCCACTCCCTGCAAAGCCCCGCTTTTCAGTTTCGCCAGCATGGGCTAATATTGTAAAAGAACCTTCAAATAATCAATAAAAATCAATGGAATAAATTCCTCGGGATGAAAAAATTATTGGCCGAGTCGTCAGCGAAAATAACCGCTTCCCGCCCGCCCCCGGGAGGCGGAACGTGGTCCGAGAGATTTACTGCTCGGAGCATTAATTGTATTGCATTGGTTGTGGGCTACGTAGGGGCGGGTTTTAAACCCGCCCCTACATCAAGGCGACATATTTTACGCCCCGAGTAGTAAGGGAGAATGGGGTTGGGGATAAATAAAGGTGTACGGCGAGGGAGGCGAGACCGACCAAATATTTTATATGTAATGGTCAAGACCTGACCAGGCAACCTCTCCATCAAGGCCTAGTGTCATCGGACAAAAAAGGATTCTGGAAATCCCCCCACAAGAGATCAATTTCAGTGTTCGGATCATATCGGTAATTAGTTGGTTTTTTAGATAAATTTTTGGTTTGGCAAGTAATGTGGCATCAACCGTTTTGTTTTTTGGCTTCTGCCCAGTAGGGGTCCCATGACGGCCGCGATCGGGCAATTGTCCGGTGGGTATCATTCGTTCCGTTTATCGCGTCCGTCATCTTTTTCGCCGTATTCGCGCTTTCGCAGTTCCAATCGCTCTTCGCTCCTGCGCTGCTCGGCGGCAATTTGTCGGTCAAGGCTTAGCAGATGGCGTTTCGCGAACGACTGAACTCTTTCCCGTGGATCGCTGAGCCACGGCTCAAATTCCGTCTTCTTCTGTTTGTAGGCTTCTACAAACCCGAACTCTCCGGTAACTACGCCTGTCGAGTCCAGGGCTGCTTCGATTTCGTTTAGCAGCGTGTCTTCTGGTGGCAGAAGAGCCACGATTTCTTTGCAGAGACCATATATAAAAACTTGGCCATCGTCGTAGGTACGCAGAATCTTAGCTACGAACTCTATGTCAGCTTTGTCACGACCTTCTATGAGGCTTTGTAGGATGCGTTCGAACTCAGGGGGAAAATTCGGAAAGACGATAGAGAGCAATTGACCGCCGCGATATTGAAACAACAGCTTATCTTCCTCAAACCAGGATCGGGACTTTTCCACTAAGTATTCAGGAATCTTTGCAAGTTGGTCATGCAAGCGGTAAAATTTGAAAGGTATAGCTTCATGTCTGATTTTGTCTCCGAACGTTGATTTTGGCTCGACTTTCAACCTGGAGCCGAAAAAGTCAACCACCTTAGTTGGCCAAGAGGCCGCAATTGACGCCAAAACATCCTCGACGCGGTGGTCTATTTGAGGGTGTTGGACTAAACTTGCAAGCACCTGGTCTGCCTGCTCCGACTTCAAATCTTCAAGCAGTGATTCTTCTTTCCGACACGGCCATACGGCGTTCACCCATCTGGTGTCGCCCTTCTTTATTAGGTAGTCGAGGGCAGGCAGGAATACCCTATCAATCAGACCCCCTTCGACGTCTCCATGACGCGATGCGCTTGTACTAACTGCATTATACACGGCAATATCATCGCCGAGTTCGATTGCGCCTCTCAGAGCTCGCTCAAGCAAATTTGCGTCAAAATTAGCTGCGAAGCGTTGGTACCAGATGACTTGGGACAAGTACCGGCGCGTGTCGACCCAATGCCTGACCTTCTCTTGTGCGACGTCTCTTTTTGCTCCGCCTTCGAGTCCAGCTAACATCGCGGGCAGAAAGTTTGCAAGCCGATCATCCAGCCGTTCGAGATAAGTAATTAGTATATGAGGCTTCGATTGTCCAAGCTCTTTCAGAAAACGCCCAAAGCTTGGGAAAGTGGCGGCATCCTTCGACTCCGTATGAGCACAACGCAACAATCTGGCAAACCATTCAGCGGCGTTTTCTTCAGTGACTTCATTGATAAATTTCTTTATCTGTTGGTTGCGGTACGCCTCCTGCGCCTCCCAACCGAAATTCGCGTCTTCCCATGCTGGTGGGAAGACAGATTCAAATCCCACCAATGTTTTATAAATAATAAACTCGCGGTTACTGTTTAAAATTTCGCGAAAAGCGAGAATGTGCTCAATCAGCCGCCGGTGGGAAATTGTAATTTCCGGGTCACCTGCGGTGTCGTTCGGCATATCGCGGTTGTTTCGGTATAGCCAAAACAGCTCATGTTCAAGCGCTTGAAGGAGTTCATAGCTCTGGTCATCCGCGAGTTCTTTGTAGAACTCGACAATATTCGCCTTATCGTCCAATACGATTTTGAACAGATCATTTGAATAATTACCACGGTGAGGCAATCTCATTGCGGTGGAGAAAGTTTGCATAACCTCATGCCGCTCAGCGTCGGTTTTGGCGTCCCTAAAGAAAGTCTTAAGAATCTCAATAGCATTGGAACGCATATTGATTAGCATCTCGCTTGGCACAACAGCGCCTGTGTGAATTGTTAGCGTGTTGTATGTGCTTGAAGTGCCCTCAACCTCCGGCTGCAGCGCTTGCCCGAGAACCTTCAGTGCAACTGGTTTAATGGGAGCGAGTTCTTCAATATTAAGACGACGGATGCGTTCCACCAATAAATGTTGAACCAAAGGCCCTGCTTGTTTCCAAATATCAAGTCTGTTCTTGGAAAGATTTTCTGCCGATAGGAGCAAACGTTTACGCTCTTCATCGCTCTTCGCGCCTGGAAAGAGTTCGCAAATAATATCGAAAGTCGCCTCAACTGCCTCCTCGTTGAGATAATGCAATCGGCCGAGGATATCGGCCGCGATATTAATGATCTGCTCTACAGTGTGGCCAGGATACTCGCCAAATGGTGTCTCGATAGGTCGCATCGGTGTCTCGCGCGCTTGTTTTACTGCCGTGACAACAGCCGAGCGGACTTCATGCTGGACGCTCTGTAAATCGTCATAATTAGGAAGTACATATGTTGCAAATCTCTCCATCAGGTCATGTAGCTCATTATTGTCTTTGCAATTGTCTTTGCAATTCGCAAGCGCTGTCAATGCATCCTGATCAAATAGCTCCTTGCCTATAGACAGGCGTTCAAAATCGGTAGCAACTTTCTGGAATTCGTAGCCAGCAGGCAACAGAAAATCGCGCATTATTTTCTCCATGCGCTGTTCAATGCCCTGCATCAATCTCCCACCGAAACCTTTTAGCTTTGGTTTTTTATAGATAGTGTCATGAGCCATCTCAGACCACGCATGATTTAGCGTTGTCTGAACTTGGACTTCACACCACATGCCACAAAAGCGGGTATACTCGGGGAGGACAACACGTTGATCGTTAAAGCGCACTACGTAGTTGGTTGAACTGAAGAGTTCAGTGGCGCTATTCGTATCTGGACTTGGGTGGTGGATTTTAGTCCGGTCCCAATCAACTTCGAAGTTATCTCCAACAATGCCAGATGACAAGAACCGGGAAACGTCGGAATTAGTGTAAAAAACAAGACGGCATCCGGCCAGGTCCTTAATATCTTCTTCAATATTTTCACTTTCAAGCGCACCGGCTTCTTCAAGCTTTTTCTTAAGAGACTCAGGGTCCTTGGCGCGGTGCTTTATCTGCTGCAATCCCTGCTGCAATCGGAGGCTGGGGTGCGCCTTTATTGCCGCCGTCAGAATTGTCCCGACAGTTTCGGCAAGGTCAGCGTAATCGCTGCGCATCTTTTTTTCATACATCTCAAAATTCATAAAGTCTCCCCCTGGCGCATTACGGCTAGCTCAGTATTAAACGGCTTCAGTCGAAAAGTGTAGAGAACATTAGGAAAGAAGGCTGAGTGATTACTCATCGAGAAAAATGCCATTATCAGAAGACCCGTTCGCCGAGTTGAATGTCAATCTCCTTACGGCCCATCCACTAGGGGTGCAGGGGTCAGGCTTGCAAATCTTTAATTTTTAACAAAAGTTCTTTATCCAATTGCAAGATAACTGCTATATAAGCAACACACTACCGGATAGGAAGTGTATTGATATGTTTATAATAGCAGGTTGCCTCCACAAATTTATTTACTGGTTGGCCTATGTCGGTAGGCGTCCGAGTACTCGTCCCAGATGATAAAGCCGTCATGATTACGGTCCAAGCGGCGGAACATCCGTTCACCTTGGAGAAATTCATCCTGGCTGATGCGGCCATCCCGGTTTTTATCCAGAGCCCGAAATTCATCTGCTAAACTCACGGGCGCCCTATGCTCCTCAATGGTGATAAAACCATCGCCATTTCTGTCGTATTTCCGAAACTCATATTCCAAGAATTGACGCCTTTGCGGATGGTCCGCCCCAAAAAAGCCAAGATACTCCTCCAGGCTTATCTTGCCATTTCGGTTTTTATCTAAGAGCTTATCCGTAAATAGCTTGACATTTAGCAAATAATATGGCATGCATAC
>CAZUBT010000088.1:0-12392 GCA_964618815.1 uncultured Desulfobacterales bacterium
GGGAATGTGCCGGCTCCTTTGTTAATATACAAGGGGCGAACCTTGTGTTCGCCTACCATTCTGGGCGAACACAAGGTTCGCCCCTACGAAAAAAACCGTTTGATTGCGAATTGGTGTCAGACCTTCTTTGCGGGACCTTAAGCCTATTAATATTGGAAAGCAGGAGCTTTCCACCCAAGTGCGTTCCCCAGCGGGAGCTTGGGAACGAGAGAGGGGGATGCCTTCAGAAAACCAGGTACGCTTAAACCGGATGAATCTTTTTATTATCGTCCATGCCCCGCCTCCTGTCGCGCTCCTGGTGCTGAATCCGGGGAAGGCGGCCCAGGATAACCGCCGTTCGGGAGCGACCCTATCCCCGGAAATTTGGTAGTGTATCAGTTTGAATTTTGATGGGGTTGATTTTTAGATAGGTTGTGGCATAATCGAAATATGCCTGAGCGTTCAAAGAAACCAAAACGATCCCGCGATTTAAACGTCTTGGCCTCTGAAATAGTCCGTGCGGCTACTGAAGGGGAACCAGAGACCCCGCCTGTGGAAGATACCCGCAATCCTCACGCCGTAGCCTTGGGCCGCCTTGGTGGTTTGAAGGGTGGCAAGGCCCGCGCCGAAAAACTTACCCAGGAACAAAGGTCAGAGATTTCCCGCAAGGCTGCTAAGGCCAGGTGGGAGAAGAAGGATGAGTAAAAGGCTTAACTGCTGAGGATGTTCTCTAATTCCGAGAGCATTTCTATGTGGATATCCGTTTGTAGGGGGGCTGCTGAATAGTAGCGATTTTCGGTAAATGGTACATCGCTTGCCCTTTCCAATCTAAAAGGGCCTGGAGAATTAGCTATGTTTGGATCAGTCCAAAAATAAATACCAGCAGTTTCGAACGCAACGGGATGATGGCTATGTCCTTCAATTAACGAGGTTATGCGTTTCGAAAAAGCTTCTAATTTTGGATTAAGGCCACTCAGAGACTTATTAGTCTGAACCCATAGTTCACTAAGATAGACCCTCGATCTTAGAACCTCTTGGTAAGAAACAAATCCAAACTCTGAAGATAGCCAAGTAAGGAAATCATCAAGAAAAGCATCAGAGTCCTTAGTTGAGGATCGTGTATCGGCGACCATGAATTCACCAAAGATAGTCAAGTCAATAATTATGTCATTCTGTGAATCTTTTTGAAAACTGCCATTAACAAATTTAACCCCCTTACTTACATCAAGTTCTTCTGGTTTGCTGGGATATTGCAAGAATTTATATTTTTCAATCACAGATGAAATTAATGGGAGCAAATTGCGCCCACGAGGGTTAAGGTCTACTAAGTAGACAACCCAAATAGAGCGTGCTCTACCAATTGCTTTCAGTTTCATTACCGTGCCCCCATCATTGCTTCTTGGAGTGGTCTTTCCTTTTTCTGAAATCCTGCTGCTATTTCCTGAGATTCTTGCTTAACAATATATAAGATTGATCGTCCTGGTCGCAAAGGTTGCGGCAAAAGAGACTCATGAGTTGGAATAACATCACCTAAGCCCTGATTCGATATTTGTGGCAACGAGGCTGAACCCAAAGATGCTATGCTGCCTTCTTCTTGAGCCGGTCTATTAAAATAGGGGTCTTCATCAAAACTTACTGCTTCTAATGCCTCCGATGAAAGATTAAGTTCCCATTTAACCAATTCACTTATTGGCTCGAACCTAACTATCAAAGCAACATCAAATGCAGATGCTAACCTCACCAATGTTGACAATGTAAATGCATTTTTATAATTAGGATTTTCGATGGCTGATATTCTTTCTTGTTTCATTCCGGCACGTTGGGCTAATTCTTTTTGAGTCAATCCTCTTTGTTCGCGCAATGCCCGAACTTGAAATGGTATTCCTATATTAATATGTTCTGCAACAAAGAAATCCCTAATTTCTTTATCCTGTAATTCTCTTGTTAATTTTTCCCTACTTCTAATTGTATTCAATTAGATGTCTCCTATCTTTGCCGAATCAATTTGGCCATTTTTTTTGCAATCGTTTTCGCATCTTTGGGAACCCAAATTTTCCCCTTCTTCGTCGCTCCAACTAGCAGAGTGAATTCGTCCTTTTCTGGTCCATAGCATCCTAATGGTCGATATTGGATATTGTTGTAAGTAATAATTATTTCATGAATATCATCACAGTCTGTAAGCTTCTTAACGTATGGTATATTCCTCCAAATCCGCTGGCTTGCCAAAAAAACCAAAATTGACTCAATTCTAAACCTATCTTTTTTAGGTAACTCGGAAAGCCATTCCGCTATCAAGTCGGTTTTTATATTCATATAGATATAACAAAAATATTATAAAATCAAGAGGAAATCTGTTGACTGAATATAATAAATTTATTATATTTCATAAAAAATGGCCTACCGCCGAGGTTAGGGGCCAGAGCGGCAAGCCATTTGGGGCCGTAGTTCATCGGAGAGAACGGCGGACTACTAATCCGCTTGTAAGGGGTTCAAATCCCCTCGGCCCCACCTTTGTCCTCAGATTATTGAAACTTTTTTTGAATGTCAATCATTTTTTCCTTGACAAAGCCTTACCGGTCAGGCATAAACGTCATTATGAACAGATTGAATCTTCAAAAGCGCGCTCAGATTCTAGGCTGTCTGGTAGAGGGTAATTCCCTTCGGGCTACGGCCCGCATGACCGATACAGCCATTAACACGGTCGTTAAGCTCCTGGTAGATGTCGGCAAAGCTTGTGCTGAATATCAGAACCAAGCCTTACGGACTCTCAAGTGCAAGCGTCTTCAATGCGATGAAATCTGGGCTTTCTGCTACGCCAAGGACAAGAATGTCCCGGAAGATAAGAAGGGTCAATTTGGGTATGGCGATGTTTGGACCTGGACGGCGATCTGCGCCGATACCAAAATAGTCCCTTCCTGGCTTGTGGGGAGCAGAGACCTTGAGACGGCTTCGATATTCATTGAGGACTTAGCCTCCAGGCTTGCCCACAAGGTCCAGTTGACCACTGATGGTTTGAAGGTATATTTGGAGGCCGTGGAGGGTGCTTTTGGTGGAAATATAGACTATGCCATGTTGGTTAAAATGTATGGGGAGAGCTTAGAGGCCAAGATGCAAAAGCGGTATAGTCCAGCCAAATATACCGGGAGTAGAAAGGAAATTATTGCCGGGAACCCGGATCGTCATCATATCTCTACCAGCTATGCAGAACGGCAAAACCTGACTATGAGAACGAGCATGAGGCGGTTTACCCGCCTTACCAACGCCTTTTCAAAGAAGGTGGAGAACTTGGCTCACGCGGTATCTCTGCATTTCATGTATTACAACTTTGCCAGAATCCATAAAACCTTGAGGGTAGCCCCCGCAATGGAACCGGGGGTTTCAAGTCATCTATGGTCTTTGGAAGAAATCGCAGGGCTGGCGGATTGAAACTGATACACTACCCAAGATCTGGAAAAATTGACTTTTCGCCCCAATTTGTGCTAACGTGCCCCCGATAAGAAGGAATGGCTTCGCTGAGAGGATCGTTTGGGAGATTTTACTCGGCCAAAGAGGCTCCAAACCTTGTTGGGACAGAACTATCTATGCACGCGGCATAATCTCAGTTTACTACTCGGAGCCGAAAATAAGTCCCCTTTGAGAAAATGCCGATGATGAAAAATCCCCCTAAATCCAATGAGGTTCACTTAAGCACTGGAAACCATATGGGCCCGCCAAAAACCTTTGAAAAAGCACAGCCGAGGGCGGCTATTCCACATTTTTCTTCTTTTTGGTGAGGTTGTCGGACAACCTCGCCCTCTTAATTCAACAGTATTGCCCCTAAATCACCCTTTAAAAAACGGTATCAATGCCCGCGCTTTTCAAATTTCGGCGGTCCAACTCCGGCTCCATGCCCTGCTGATCCTGGCTGATGGCGTCAAGCCAGTTCCAGGCAATTGTAAGAATAACTGATAGAAGGGGTAAACCATGGCACATAAGACCAAACGACTGGTAATCCTTATCTTAGGTTTATGGCTTGTAACCGCGGGACTCTGGGAGCAGTTGGCCGAAGCCGCTACAAGCAGCAGATCTTCTTCCAGCAGCAGTTCCAGCAGCAGCTCCAGCCGATCTTCCGGATACAGCAAGCCCAGCAGCAGTCCCAGCCAAAACGTCTTTGGCAGCCGCAGCGGGGGTGGGAGCTTCGGCGGTCCGGCACCTTCGGGAAGCGTTAGCAAACCTGCCGGGCCCCCGGCCTCCGGCGGTTACAGTAAGCCGGCCTCCCCGCAGCCGTCGGCCCCTTCTTCCGGCGGTTATACCAAGCCGGCCACCGGCCAGGCCGGACCCAGCGCCACCACCTACACCAAACCTGATGTAATCAAGACTCCGGCAACTTCTGGGGGTTATGCCAAACCGGGGCAAAGCAAGGCTGCGGCAGTTGATCCAGCCAAGGCCGCCAGGGCCGGAGACGCCAAAGCCGGCGCGCCCATCGGCTCCAAGTTCGACGAGAAGATGACCCAAACCATGCAAAAGCAGAGAGCTGCCGAGTCCTTAAAGGCTTACCAGGGGGAGCGGAATAAATTCAAACAACCCGGGGCACCCCTCAGCCAGAGCGAGGTATCGGCTAATCCGGTCTATCAAAGGGCCCAAACTTATTCCACCTTCGACTACGGCAATTATTACACCGGCCGGGACCGCTATTACGTCACCACCGGCTGGTCCCCCCCCGCCTATGTTTACATGTCCAGCCCCAGTTTTGGGGTCTGGGACGCGTTGATGTGGTGGATGGTCCTGGATCACTTAGGGGATCGCAGATATACCATGGCGGCCTACCATCACGCCGACGACCCGGGCTACCGGCAATGGCGCCAGGAGGCGGAGCGGCTGGCCCAAAACAACCGGGAGCTGAAAGAGAAGCTGGCCAAGCTGGACGCCGAGGTTAAACAGCAGGGCGCCGCCGGGCTGGCCCGGGACGCGGCCTACTTGCCGCCGGGGATGCCCCCGGAGGTAGCCCTGGCCTCGACGGTGCTGGCCAAGAAGGACCCCCGGAAACCCAAGCTGCGCTTCGCCACCGGCCAAAAGGGAGGCAACTATGACAAGTTCGGCCAACTACTCCAGAAAGAGGCTGCCAAGTTGAATATCGAGGTGGAACTAATCGGTACCGCGGGAGCCATGGGGAATTTACAAAAGCTGCTGGCCAACAACGCCGACGCCGCCCTGGTGCAGTCCGATGTGCTGGCGTTAAAACAGAAAAAATTTCCGGGCCAGTCCCTGATTTCCGAGCAAGCCCCTATATATCGGGAGACCGTCCAGCTGGTGGCCCACACCGGTTCCGACATCAAGTCCATCAAAGATTTGGACCCCAAAAAGCACGTGGTTTACATCGGCCCGGAAGGATCCGGCACCGCCATCACCTGGGAAGGGCTCTGCCAGCAGGACAAGACTTATTGCAAGATGCCCGTGAAACATACGGACTATAACACCGCCCTGAAGGAAGTGGAAACGAATCCCAACGCCCTGATGATGCTGGTCAGCGGGTTCCGAAGCGATTTCCTGCAGCAGGCGGAAAAATTTGCCAAGGAGACCGGCAAACTGCGACTGGTGGCCGTGGACGATTGGGACTTCAATGATAAAAAGGATGAACACGGCAACCGTATTTATAATTTCGTCAACATTCCGTCCAAGACCTATCCCAGTCTCCAGAAGGGCTGGATGTGGGGGCGGGATGTGGAGACCCTGGCGGTGATGGCGGTACTGGTACTGCGCAATGACTGGGTAAAACAGCACGACGCCAACGCAGTGGATGCCTTATCCTTTGCTGTTGCCCGGGCCGCGGGGAAAATGTACCATCAGGTGGACGGCTTGAAATAATGGCTCACAAGGGAGCTTCTTGCAAAATTCCGTTTCCTGCCGGTTTGTGGGCAAGTTATCCAGGAAATGTGGGACAGCCGCCCTCGGCTGTCCCCTCCGGATACACCGCCGGGGGCGGCGGTGCTACACATACACGCGGCATGGCCGGGGGACCTTTACAGCTAAAGCCTGCGGACCCATAAACTTCGGTTAATTTTGCAAGAGGCTCTGAGGTTTTGAAATAATTTCAGTGAATTTTGCAAGAGGCTTAAGGTTAAGATAAAAGGAGGTTTTGCCGGCATTTCGGAGTTATTGTAAGCGGCAGGCAATAATCGCCATAAGGAGAGCGGAATGGGCACCTGGAGCATCTTCACCACCATCATGTCGAAAAAGGCCAAGCAGGTGCAGAGTTTTATTTCTGGTGAAAAACCCCCGGAGCCGGTGGACCGCAACCTGCCCCTGGGGTTATATGTCGGAGCGAGCGTGGACCTGGATGCCACGCCCTTTCTCCTGGGGGGGGCGGCCCTGAAAATCAAGCTGCCGGGGGAGCGGAATACGGTAGAGGCCTTCGGCCGGATCAATTTTCAGGGCAGCACCCTCTACCGGTTTTATCTCAAGTCCATGCCCGGCGACCAGGAATCCATGCTACAAGTGGCGGTGGATAAGGGCGGCGGGGTCGAGGAATGCCGCCTCTTTCGTTCCTTTGACCAGGTCTATCCCCGCGGGGCGGAGGAATGGGCCTTCTGGCTCGATGAAAATGAGGGTTATATCGGCTGGCCGGCTTTTGAGACCAAAGACGATCAGACCCAATATTCCCGGGTCTGGGCGGCCAACGATCCCAACCACGTGTCTGGGTTTAAATTCTCTGAAACCATTTTTTTGGATCGCTACGGCCAACAGGTGGAAACCGTAATCCATACCGCGATGCTTTACGGCCGCACGATTAACGAAACCCATCAAATCGTGGAGTACATGTTGGTGGGAGCGGAGGAACACGGCTCCCACCAGGCTTTGATCAATCTTTTGGTGGGCATCGATATGATGCCCCTGGTCCTAAAGGTCATCTAACAAATTCGCTTACTCAAGATACCAAAGCTAAGGAGGAGGACATGGGCAGCTTTTTTCAAACTATTAAACATTATCTAGGGGTAAAAATGGAACAGGTCCAGGATGGCGCAGTGGGCACCCTGGTTAAACTGGACACCGCCAGTGCCATCGAGGCCGAAGTCCGCCGCCTGGAGCAGGAATTGGACAAAGCCACCAACGACTACGTTCAGGCCAAGCGGGGATATGACCGGGAGCAAAAAGAAGCCGATCTGGCCAATTCCAACTACAACCGGATGCTGGCGGCCGCCGAAGACCTGGACGGCCAGGCCAAGGCTGCGGAAGCCGAGGGCAAGCCGGAAGCCGCCAATATTCGCGCCAGTCTGGATAAACTGGTGACCAAGCTGGAGGAGCTGCGCCCGGAGGTGGAGCGGGAAGTCGAGGAGGCCAAACAGGCGAAGGATTATATGGAGCAGTTGGAGCAGTTCCTGGTGACTCTGAAAAAGGAGCTGCAGAACTATAAGGGGGAAGTGGAAAAAGCCAAACGGGAGATGCAGACCGCGGACCTACAAGCCAAGATGGCCCAGAAAGTGGAAGAGCAGGCCATGAAGATTGCCGGTATCCAACAGCGCAGTTCCAATCTGAAGATCGTCCTGACCAAGATCAATCAACGGGCCGAGGAATCCAAGGATATGGCGGCCCAATCCAGGATCAAGGCCGAGATGTTCGCCACCAAAAAGGAAGATGAGGATCCGCTCATCGCCGCCGCGCTGGAAAAGGCGTCCGGGACCCAGAAACCCACCGGCACCGCCGACCGGCTGGCGGCCCTGAGAAAAGATATGGGCAGCTGATGGTTTCCGGCCCAGCCCGGAGATGATGGAAGGGGCCCCTGAGCGGGCGTCTGCCGGGTTGGCCGCCATCTCTCCAGGCCTCAAGCAGCCGTAACCAAGCGCTCTTCTGCTTGGAAAAGTTCAAAGTTAGGAGTGCGCCCCTTTTCATGCTTTTGGAGAGAGCCCATGGCTCATGCGCGACTGTCCTGAAAAGTTTCAAGTTTCAAGTTCGTGGGGCGGGCCTCCGTGCCCGCCAATGTAAGGTGCGTTCCACGCACCCTCAATATTTGCCACTTTTCATGAGTTACAGGTGAGCCAAAGGCTCATGAGCACCTGTTCCGAAAAGCTGGTATGAGGGGAGGGCCGCCGGGGAAGGCAATTCCCCCGCCCTCCCCTCATACTCCCCTCCCAACCCCCTGTATGGGGTTTTGGTGGGAGGGGAGGGGCCGTCGGCCCCTGGCCCCCTCCCCCAATATCCATCTTTCCATAGTTTCGGGGGTTCCGAAGGAACATGAATTACTGCTTCGGAATATGGGAAATGCGGTTCGCCATCAAATTTTTGCAATCACTTTCTGAGCTTGGCGTCGGCAAGGGAACTCCCCACCCTTGACGGGCCTCTTACAAATTGAGACCTCTGCGAAAATCAGCCGGTACACAGGGAAACCAAATCCAGGGAAAAAATCTGGTGGCACAGGCTTCCAGCCTGTGCAAAAAATCTTGATTTACCAAAGAGTTACCCACAGGCTGGAAGCCTGTGCCACTGGTTTCTTTTCGTTTGAAGCTGATTTGTCATCGCTCAAGCCCTTTTAGCAGAGGTCTCAAATTGCTTGCCTTCCCGTGGTGTTACCGGTAATAATTCTTTTACGGGGACCCCCAAGGTTCCCGGTTTCCTCTCTTGCCGCACTACTGGGGGATCGTCCAATGGCAGGACAGCGGCCTTTGGAGTCGCCGATGGAGGTTCGAATCCTCCTCCCCCAGCCAAGTTTGTTTGATTACGCCTTTGCGGGATAACCCCCGAGTCCCCTGTTTCTCCTGAAAAATGTCCCCTTAAGGGAGCCCCGGCCTATGGTCCCCACCGCAAGTCACGGGGTCTGAATAGTCCCCTGGGGCGGATTTCGGATAATAGCGCCGAGAGGTGCGCCATGTCAATGATTCCGGAATCCGCCTTGGGGCGGGCGCCGAAGGTCTTGGCAGTGATTTTGAAAGCTATCGCCATTGACAGCCCTAACGCCCCTTGATATATTTAAATTTTGTCGGGACGTGGCGCAGACTGGTAGCGCACCTGAATGGGGTTCAGGGGGTCGGAGGTTCAAATCCTCTCGTCCCGACCAGAGATTTCAAGGGGTTAGCGGTCAGGCGTTAACCTCTTTTTTATTTTTAATGAAAATTTATCCCACTTTTTTCCCACCTAAAGCTTTTACGCCGAGGTTCATAAGCCGCCGATCCGAGAAAAATTTGCTCAAAAAGGGTTAAGGTAAAATCCTTACCTTACCGACTAAATTTGTGCTATCATGCCCATAAGGACCAAGGGATTTAACAGAGGAATACAGTCAACCCAGAACGGTATTAGACAAAGGGCTCTTCAATGATCCGCAGTGATTTACCCTTTGGCAGCGAGTTTTCGCCTTCACAGATTTACCTTCCTGATCTCCTTGAGATTGTGCATGAAAATCAAGGCGATTTTCACGCCTTGGAATCCGCCATCATGGAAAAGTATTTTTCAGGGCACGGCGATGAAGCCGCCGGAGCCGCCGCCGCAAAATACAACCGAGGGAAGCTTGCTAATAACTGCAAGCTCGGGATGATTGCCTACGGCATCATAGAACGGCAGGCTAATTTTACAGCGTTTGGGCAGCGCCTTTATGAATTGCGTGAGGATGAAACGAAGCTCTACGCGGAGCTTGCCCGCCACATCCTTTTGAACCGCAAAGGCATGTCCCTTGTTCAGTGCATACAGGACATGGCGGCGGCGGGCGAGGAAGTGAACCTAACCAGCTTGCGCGATGGTTTAGCGGAGCGCGGCGTTCATTATCCGTCTGGCGGGAAACATCCCAGCATGATGCGCCTTTGGCTCGCCAAGGCCGGGATTTTTGTCGGCTATCGTTGGCAGGTTGATGAACTGCGCTTACGCGAAGTTCTCGGCGTTGCCCCAGAGGAATACGGCGTCCTTGCCCGCTTCACGATAGAGCAAAGGGCATTTCTCCGCGCCCTGGCCAATACCGGCATAACAGAGCCGCAGCCAGCAAATGAAATCGCCAGACTTGCGGCGGCCACTTATGGCGTCAAGTTTCCTGAAAAGAGCTTGCCGAAGCTCGTGCTTAATGGGCTTGAGCAGGCCGGTTATATCACTGCACAGAAAAGCACGACCGGGCGGGGCGCGAAGCCTTTTCTTGTGGCCCCAACCGAAAAGCTTATTGCCGATGTGGTGGAGCCTCTCCTTGACCAGCTCAAAACGCAGTTAGACCCAAAGCTGCTTGAGCTTTTAAGGAAGCCGCTATCAGAGATCATTGCCGAGCTGACTTCGGAAGACCGTTATGTTTCCGGGCTGGCCTTGGAAGCTATGGCCTTCAAGCTCATGCGGTTTTTGGATATGAGCTATGTGGCAACACGGCTTCGCGCATCTTCCACCGGCGGCGCAGAAGTTGATTTGATTTTTGAATCGGCCCGCCTTGTCTTTTCCCGCTGGCAGGTGCAATGCAAGAACACGTCGCGCGTTGCCCTCGATGATATTGCAAAGGAGGTCGGGTTAACCCACTTCCTGAAAAGCAATGTCATTGTGATGGTAAGCACCGGCGAGATCGGGGCCGAGGCCCGCCGTTACGCCAATAAGATCATGACGGATTCAAACCTGTGCATGTGATGATTGACCGTACCGACTTGGAAAGTATCTGCGCTAACACGGCGTTCATTGTGGACGCCTTTAACCGCGAGGCGCGGCACGCCATGACACTCAAAAAAATAGACATTTAAGGAGTGCCAGTATGACGTCACCAAAGCCTACGGTCTTTCATAAAACCCAACAGGGAAAGATATATTTGGGCGATGCTTTAGACGTGCTCAAGGGTGAGAAGGCCGGGAGCCTTGACCTTATCATGACCAGCCCGCCTTTCGGACTGGTTAGGAAAAAAGAATATGGGAACGTACACGCCGATGATTATCTTGACTGGTTCAAGCCTTTTGCGAAGCAATTTCACCGCGTCCTGAAAGACAGCGGCAGCCTTGTTATTGATATTGGCGGCGCGTGGACTCCCGGCAAGCCGACTAGAAGCCTTTATCATTTTAAGCTGCTTATCATGCTATGCGAGGAATTCGGGTTTCATCTCGCCCAAGATTTTTATTGGTGGAATCCCTCGAAGCTTCCCACCCCGGCGGAATGGGTGACAGTGCGCCGTATTCGGGTTAAGGACGCTATCAATACGGTTTGGTGGCTATCAAAAACCCCGTGGCCGAAAGCCAGCAACCGGCGCGTCTTGCAGCCTTACAGCTCAAGCATGAGAGTGCTTTTGGAAAAGGGCTATAAGGCCAAAATGAGACCTTCCGGCCACGACATTAGTGAAAAGTTTTCCGTGGACAACGGGGCGGCGATCCCGCCTAATTTAATCGCTGTTCCGAATACCGAGAGCAACAGCTTTTATCTTCGCTACTGTCAGGAAAACGGCATTAAACCGCACCCTGCCAGATACCCGTCGGCCCTGCCCGAATATTTCATTCGTATGCTGACAGATGAAGGGGACAGCGTATTTGATCCATTTGCAGGGAGCTGTGTCACTGGCGAGGTTTCGGAACGCCTACGGCGTAGGTGGACATGCGTGGATATGGTTGAGGAATACTTGGTCGGCGCTCTTGCCCGCTTTCAGCGTGACCCGGCTAAAGACGCTGAGGCGAAACCCATGAAGGATGACGGCTCCAATTTTTATCGTGTCCCCCACCCCGGTATTTTGTGGAACGGTGACGAAGCACCGTTACCGGTTGATGGTGGAGCTAAGAGGCCGCCAGGAATTAAAAAATCATCCCCCCGCCCTATTTCTCCTGCTTCTCCACTCTCTATTCAGGAGATTGTCAGCATTCTTGCCAGCGACAAAAGGCAAGATTAGAAGTCGTTAGCGGAACAGGTGCAGCTTTCGGTAGATTTTTTAGGAACGTAAGCTTCTCGCCGCTTGGCGTTGATTCGGTCCTTGTTTTTGGCGTGGTTCTCCCGCCGCTCGGCCCTTTTAGCCTCAAGTCTGGCCTTGGCCGCTTCCGCCTCTTCCGGGTCTTTCTCGAAAAGGCTGATTTCCCCACATCTTAATTGATCCGATACCCTAATAATCATGCCCCGGACGCCGTGTGGGTTCTTGACGCCTTCCATGCGGGCGATTTCGGCGGGCGATTTCGGCCAGGAGAAGGGGGAAGGCCCCCCACACCGATTCCTCAATGCTTAGTCAGCACCGCTGGGGCCAGCACCCGTGGCCTCGCGACACTGATATTAATAATATATCGCAGGGTTTCGAGAATTATAGACAGTGGCAAGGTATTGACTATTTTCATTTATTTTTATAACCCTATGACTATTGGTCAGGTTTTTTCAATTATAATAATAATTTTTGGAGTTTTTATTTTACAAAAGAAAAAGGCAGGCCCCTGTAGGAACCTGCCCTGATTGATTAGATCTTCCTCTCAAATTTTACGTTTTTGACTTACTAGGCTTCCGGCATCAGCAGGCGCTTCAGTTCTTCC
>CAZUBT010000089.1:0-12326 GCA_964618815.1 uncultured Desulfobacterales bacterium
CAGGTCCAGTCTTGGCTCCGGGAGGATGAACAGCAGGTCCGGTCTTGGCTCCGGGAGGATGAGCAGCAGGTCCGGTCTTGGCTCCGGGAGGACGAGCACCATGGAATCCTTTATTCCAACCTCCACCCTGGTCATGATGGTGCTGATTATAAAAATCCTGGCCATAACGCCGACTATGTTGGTGTCCGCGCCAATAGGGATACCTTTGAGAAAAATTTTCCCAGTAATGAGGATTTTGTTGATACCACGTATTCCACCTCGGAGCATACCAGTCATTAGGTCTTACGATATAGGTATGACCATAGGAGTAATACGGGGCCCATCCATACTTATTGCCGAAAAAGTAATATAGGATTCCATTCAAAAACCAATCACCGTTGTAATAGACCCACGGTGTATTAGGCCCAACCCAAGGATTCGCGTAATGATTCTGGGGCGGGGGTGGATAGCTATAGCCCTGAGCATAAGAAGGTGCAGACGTTGTGACGACCGCGCTTCCAACCAGCAAGATTGCTAGTACCAAAACAAAACTTAATTTTTTCATATATACCTCCCAATGTGTATTTTTTCCAAATAAGGCTGGATCAGTCTCTGGCCTAGCTTTTAGTCTTTTTCATAACCAGTTCTCCTCTTTGGGAAGTTTTGGGTCAGGAATCTGTAAACGTTAACTAAGAGCATCCCTTTTCATCTGCGGTTAACGATGCACCAAACCTAGAATACCTATGGCAATTAAGTAAATCGCCACAATGTAGTTCAGGAGCCTGGGTATCATGAGGATTAATATTCCCGCAATCAGTGAAACCACCGGCGTTAGATAAGCAGTTGGGAACACTTTTAATCTCCTTTGAGGTTGGCACGATTTTCTCCCGGCCCAGAAGAATCTTTATTTTCCCCTAAAGGCCGCGGACCCGTCCCAGAGTTAGCGGTCATGCTTTTTCATCTGGCCCGGGGGCATGTGCTGACCTTCATCATGTTTTTTCATCTGGCCCGGGGGCATGGGGGCCTCGCCCCAGCCCTTTTTCTTCCCCTTGGCCCATCCTGGGGGCTGCTTAAAATAAGGGGCCTCGATCTGGTGAAAACTCCGGGGGACGTTCTGGATCCTTTGCCACGGACCCGCGATGTTCCTGGCCTGATACCACTTGCCATCATGCTGGTAGTAATACCTCTGCCCATAGCGGAACAGGTCGGT
Organism: uncultured Desulfobacterales bacterium; assembly: GCA_964618815.1. Lineage (GTDB taxonomy): Bacteria > Desulfobacterota > Desulfobaccia > Desulfobaccales > 0-14-0-80-60-11 > CAZUBT01. The sequence continues at coordinate 1,190 of CAZUBT010000089.1, forward strand.
ATTGGCATTGGAGGCGTGATGCACTCCTGGCGCTCCCGGGATGGGAACCCATTGAGGAGTGAGGTCGGGAGGCAATGGGGGCATGGGGGCGGCCCATCCTGGGGGTTGTTTAAAATAATTGGCCTGGATTTGGTGAAACCTCCGGGGGACGTTCTGGATCCTTTGCCACGGACCCGCGATGTCCCTGGCCTGATACCACCTGCCATCATGCTGGTAGTAATACCTCTGCCCATAGCGGAACAGGTCGGTATTGGCATTGGAGGCGTGATGCACTCCTGGCGCTCCCGGGATGGGAACCCATTGAGGAGTGAGGTCGGGAGGCAATGGGGGCATGGGGGCGGCCCATCCTGGGGGTTGTTTAAAATAATTGGCCTGGATTTGGTGAAACCTCCGGGGGACGTTCTGGATCCTTTGCCACGGACCCGCGATGTCCCTGGCCTGATACCACCTGCCATCCTGCTGGTAGTAATACCTCTTCCCATAGCGGAACAGGTCGGTATTGGTATTGGGGGCGTGCTGCACTCCAGGCGCTCCCGGGATGGGGGCCCATTGAGGAGTGAGGTCGGGGGGCAGCGGCGGAGAAAATTGCTGGTCCCTGGCCCAAGCGCCGATGCAGGATAGTCCGGTTATTAAAAACACCAGGATCAAGACCCTAAAAAGTGCTTGCATTGTCGTACTCCTTTTGTCCTTTAACAACCTGTAGACTCGCCAATCGGAAGGGCGGCAGCCTTGGCTGCGCCTGTCCTAACCTGGTTGGGACCCCTTTTTCCAGGTTTAACCCGGCTCCGGATACCCTTACCGTTGGTAGCGGTATGGATAATATGGATAACCATATTGTGGCGATCCATATGGAGTGGTGTAATATGGGGTAGAGTAACGATACCCAGATGGAGGATAGCTCCTGCTATATCCATATGGAGAAACGCAGCCACAAAATAGAACTACCGTTAGACATATAATGTACCAATAATATTTTGACATAATCGGCCTCTTTTTAAGTGCAGCAGCTAAGTTCGGCTCAGATAGGCATCCTTTCTGAGCAGAGAAGTTTAAGGTTTACTGTTGCCTGACCTTGCGCCCACAGGCGAATTTAACTCCCCCCTGGGCGCCCCGGCCTTATTTTTGCTTCATCTTCCTATGCTCTTGCATCATCTCTTCCCGCCATTTGTGCAAGAGGTTCAGATACTGCCCCTGCTGCACGGGCGTCATCAGGGCCAGTTCCTCATCCTGTTGGGATTTGAAGGAGTTGACCATCTTGTCCTTGTTCGCGCGTACCGCGGCCACTAGGCCTTTGATCTTGGCCTCATCGGGGGTGGCGGCGGCCAAAGCATTCTCCAATTCGGTGTAGGATTTCTTCAAACTCTCGATGAGTTCCTGGCGCTCCTTGGCATACTTCTCTTCCACGGCGTTAAAGTCCTTGGCCTTTTCCGGGCTGAGCTTCAATTCTTTAACCGCAGTGGCCCGGCGCATTTTATGCATTTCATCCCAGGAATCTTCTTTGGCCTGGCCCAGTGCGGGCATGAGCAGCATCGCACTTAGGATGGCGCAGAGTGCCCCTAACTTGAAATTGAATTTACCTTTCATGTTGTCCTCCCTTTGGTAAGATTTTTATCTCGCGTTTATGCGGCAGCCCATCTTCGTCTGTCCAAAACTGCTGCTTGGAACCCAGCAGGCTCATGTAAGTTGCACTTCAAATAATCACCAATTAAGCCTTACTCTGTTATGTGGGTTCGCAGCACATCGAGCTTAGGCCCCCGAGCTGAAAAGTTTATCCGATAGTGATGGACCTCTCCATCCTGGATGGTCATATGTGGAAACCGCACATCCGAGGTGCCGCCGCTTTTGCTATGAGCCTTGATGAACAAGGTGTAAACCCCGATTTCCAGGCCGATTATCCGCAGGTTATAACGGCCGCTCATCGGATTGCGCAGGTGGATGTTCGGGGCCTCAGGACCCGTCCGGTCTCCGGAGGGATCGGTGAGCACTAGCTCCCCCGGGGGATATCCCCCAGTCTCGGATTGGATACGGATGTTCAAAGTCCCTCTAAATACCCGGCCCTCAGATTCTCCGTCGTACTGGACTGTCTGCATAATCTGCGGCGTCTCTCCGCTCTGGGCGGCTGTGATGGCGCCTGGGAAAATGGCCGGGGCCGAGGCGATAAAAAGCCAGATCGCCAGCCACGCTGATATGTTGGTTACTCGGTTCATGGCAATTTCCTCCGGTAGCATTGTTTAGGCGGTCTTAATTCTCTTCTTCCTCGAGTTCTCGCAGGCGCCGTTCGGCGGCTTTCTGGCGCTTACCGGCATCCTGCTGGCGCTTAATGGCGTCTTGCCGGCGCTTGCCGGTATCTTGCAGTTTTATCTCCCTCCGTTCGCGATCCTGCCATTCCTCTTGCCGCTTCTGCTGTAACTCTTGCTGTTGCTTATCCTCAATCGTCTTCGCATCGCTTTGGGCCAGGACTTGGCTCGCGAGCCAGAGATTGCCGGGGATTACCAATAAACCTGTTAGGAGCATCGCCCCCAGTCCCATGATCTTTTTCATCTGCCCCTCCTACCAGTCCAAAATATCTAAGTCGCTTTGCGGCTGGGGGCAGCCATGCAACGACATACCGATCATCGTTACCGGCCTAGTCAACCGGCCCCAACTGGCCCCTTTCCCTTGCCGTCAATTCCTTCCCTCCCATGGCCCCAAGCCCTGAATGCCAAGAAAGGCTAATTTATTATGCGGCGAAAAGATTAGCGGCGCCAAAACCCCGAGGGCCGCGCCCCCATCAGACCCAGTATGCCTGTGACAATCAGGTAAACTGCCACAATAATGCTCAACAGGCTGGGTTGAATCAATATCAATATCCCGGCGATTAAAGCAACGACTGGCGCGAGGTATGGTTGGTATGGCATGTGCTCCTCCTTTAATTCGAGATTACTTCGTCTGTCCAAAATTGCTGCTTGAAACCAATCTTTCGAGTTTGACCCCAAAGAATAACCCTGTTCTCGAAGGCATCCATTTGCCCACTCACGACAAACCCGGAATAACAAAATATTTAATCATTGCTATCGTACTGAGCGCCCTGGTTAAGCAAAAAAGAACGTCCTCTGGCGCTGAACCAAGACCGTTACTTCCCCACTCGGATCTTGGATAGTTCACCCATGAGCCCAAAAACGCTCAGGAGCCACAAGACCACGGCAATGACTACGACAGCATTCAAGATCGACTTAATGGAGCCCGCCATTGGGATGTATGAGTTGACGAGCCAGAGAAGAACACCAACTACGACCAAGACCACCACCACATGGATTAAAGGCATGATCTACTCCTTCTTTTGTTTGGATTTCAGAAAAGGTGCGCCACTCTTTTAATTTTGGAGATTGGACCTGCGATGAGGCGGCAGCTCATCTTCCTCTGTCCAAAACTGCAGCTTGGAACCTAGTTCTTGAGCTTAACCCCCAAATCTGACCCTATTCTCGACGACAAGGCCAAGAACTTGAGCTTCTTAAGCGTATGCCCTTGGCGTGGTGGGGGGGGGCGGCCAGGCAACCCACATGGCGAGCCCCTGATTATCGGACTAGGCAACCGGCCCCATTTGACCCCGTTCCCTAACCATCAATTCCTTCCCTTTCATGGCCCCTATCCTTGAATGCAATCAAAGGGTTCTTTTTTACCTTGCCTCGCAATTATAATAATAAATGAGAGAATGTCAAGGTATATATTGATTAATCAGAAAATATATTATTTTATATTGACTTATACATATTATTATTGACTAATTAAAAAATATATTATTTTATATTGACTTATATAGCTATATATAATAATATCTGCGGCAAAATGGAGGGAGGTTATGGAAAATAACGAAGTGCTAACCACTGAGGAAGCGGCGGAGTTTTTGAAGCTGACGCCCTTCACGGTGCGGGATTATGCCAGGCGGGGAATTCTGCCGTCCCGCAAGGCGGGCAAGGGGTGGCGGTTCTATAAGCCTGACCTGGTGGCCTGGATAAGGAACTATGAGGCTCCACGTTGAGGGGGAAAGCTATGAGGAATTGCACATGGAAGAGGATAATTCATGGGGAAAATACCTGTTAAGGTCAAACGGGGGGTGCCGGATAATTTTGGGCGCGGCATTAACTCTAGCCCTGACTTTATCACCCAATCCGGCCCAGGCCCAAGCCGGCAGCCGGGCGAGCCCATGCGGCGATGAAACCTTGGTGCAGGGCCGGATGGGGAAGAGATATGCCAAAAGCTCCGGCGTCTCAGAAACGCCGACCACGAAGGTCATTCCCCAGCGGGACGGACGCTTCTTGATGGCGCCCTTAAGTCCCCTAAGACCGTTCCATCGCCTGCCGCGCTTCACCTCGCCATTAAATATCGAATCGCCACCTTCAGCGCAGCTATCTATCCGGTCTGAACCAGATAATCTCACGGACCGGATTCTGACCCAGGCCCGTTATTATTTAGGTACTCCCTACAGGCGGGGCGGTTCCTTACAGACCGGCCATACCACCGATTGCTCAGGATTTGTGCAGTTTATCTACCAAAAATCCAATATTGACCTGCCTCGCTCCAGCCCCGAGCAGGCCCGGGTAGGTACGATAGTGGCCCACACCCTGGATTTTGCCATAATGCTGCCCGGAGATCTCCTCTTTTTTAGCCACCGGGGTCGCCATATCGGACATGCGGGAATTTACCTGGGAGACGGAAAGATGATCCATGCCTCCAGCCGCCGCCGGAGCGTGATCATTACCGATCTGCGCCAACCATCTCACAAAGGCGCCTTTGTGGTGGCCAAACGCCTCTTTGAGGTGCAATACCCTAAATAGTGTCTATCCGGAAACTCCTCCAAATTCCCCCCTCTGGAAAAGGGGGACTTTAAGGACCGGTTGTCGGCCCGAGGCTTTTCCGGATGAAACTAAATAGACTATCTGGGCAAGATAGCTCTTCCAGGCCTGCGAGTAAGCGACTCCAGCCTTGCAACTTCAGTCAGGATTTTGACATTGCTGACTGACAAACTCCATGATGCCGGATTACCCGGTAGCCAAAGCCCCATCAGCAGGCCCAGGGCCAGGCAGGGGAGGGCGCCGGCAAGGCGGAATCGAGTTCTCAAGAGGCATGGTCCTCAACGTGGGGCTTTAGGGACGGGAGAAGAGGAGATTGGCAGGCCCAACAGCCCCTCCTTCTTGATCTCGCCAGGGTTCACCAGGCGCCCCGCGAGCTTGCCAAAGAGGGTTACCCGGGTCCAGGCCAGGGTGGGGACCCGTTCCGGGTTGAAAAAGATAAAATACTGATCCGCGTCACCTGCGCCCGGCGAGCAACTGTTCACCATCACCTTGAGCCCCTGGTCGGTTGTGGCGCCGATGCAAAAGACCAACTCCTGGGGTTTGGGGTTCGGCAGGACCATTACCCGCAGGGTGGCGCCGCCGGGCGCCGGCCCCAGGGCGTCTAAGCGGACGTTATAAAACAGGCTCAGGAGGTCGTAGACCGGGCCGGTCAAGGGAACTTCCCATTCCTTGATTTTCTCGCCGCCGTCAACCTGGCGCCAAAGGGTCAGCTGGCTATGGTCATAGTCGAAATGGTACTCCTTCAGGACTTTGTGCCCTTTCTCCTGGAATTCTTCACGATACACCACGGGGTGCAGCCGCCCATCCCGGTAGAGCATCTCAGTCTGGTAACGTTCGGGCAGCCACCGGCTCAACAACTTCCACATCCCCTGGGCCGCGCCGGAAAACTCCGCCAGGTAATGTCCCGGCTTCAACTCCTTCAGAACCAGGTGAACCCGGGCCACATCCGACCACGGGCCCAAGCTTATTTGATATTCCAGATTTTCCCGGATGTCCGGCGCGCCGGCGAGCGTGGCCGGCGCCAGGGGCAGTAGGAACAATATCAGTAGGAACAATATAATGATGAGCCAAACCCTCTCGACACGCATCAATTATCCTCGCGATCTTGATCTTTCGGGGGCGGGGGCCCACACCCCGGTCACAAAGCGGTCGGCCCACCACTTTTGGAGGTCGTCGGGGCCGGCGCTTGCAACCAGGTCGTAGCGATAGTCTTCGATAAATTGGACTATCAGCTGGTAGGCCGCGTTAATCTGCTGCATTCGAGCCCGGCAGGTTTCCTCTGCGCCGGCCGGGGCCCGGTCCGGATGCCAGCCGCGGGCGGCCCGGCGATAGGCCGCCCTGACCTCCTTCCGGGTGGCCTTGAGGCCCAGATTTAAGAGTTCGCGGGTTTCTTCCCGCGTCATCGCGCTGTTGCGGTTATTCATCGGATCAGCCATATCTTCGCCTTTGACACGCCCGAAAGCATAAAAAGATTGGTAAGGCGGCCCCATGTGCCCGCCAGCGGTGGGCCGGGCGCACTCTACACAAAGGTCCCCAAGCATGACAGTGGCGACCACAAGGCCTTTCTTTCAACCGCCTGCCGATAAATCGGCCGATTCCGCCGTCAAATTGACTTCATTATATGTTATCACATTAAAAGTATCCAACCTGATAGACCTTGGAGGAATTTCATGGACCTGACTCGCTGCCCAAAGCTGGTGATTTTAACCGTAATCGTGCTTTTCTCCTTATGCCTTGCTGCCTGCGGCGCCTCGCGGCTTACTCAGGAAAATTTCGACAAAATTCACACCGGCATGACCCAGGGGGAAGTGACGGCGATCCTGGGGGAGCCCACGGAATCGTCCAGTGTGGATGTGGGGGTATTTTCCGGCACCGCGACCACCTGGAAAAAAGATGGAACCACCATTACCATACAATTTGCCAACGGCAAGGTGGTGGCCAAACAATTCTCTAAGGAGAAAAACGTCAGGTAATTATATTACTCAGAGCGAATAATTTTTCCCATCGGCCAAGGAAAATTATTGCCGGTCCATGAACGGGTTCTGCAAAATGGGAACTATTAAGTGACCTGAGTAATAAAAGATTTTCCTCACGGGCCCGGAGGCCCCGCCCCGCCGGAGAAACCCATTTAAGGAGATCAGAGGGATGAAAGGAAACGGTCCGATGTCGGCTTTGGTGCTCATCCTGGCTCTCACCATGGCCTGCGGGTCCGAAAACCAGGGGAGCCTGGGGCCGGGAGGAGGGGCCGGGTACGACCGGATGTACGACCCGAAAACCGTGGAGACGGTAAGCGGCGAAGTAGTGTCGGTGGACAAGATCACCGACCGGGGCATGGGCTACGGGTTGAGCCTGACCCTGAAGACGGGCAAAGAAACCATCCTGGTGTACCTGGGTCCCGGTTGGTTCCTCGAAAAACAAGACCTCGCCTTCGCGCCCAAGGATCAAGTGGAGGTCACCGGCTCCCAAGTCACCTTTCAAGGGAAATCGGCTATTATCGCCGCGCAGGTGAAAAAAGGCGACAAGAGCCTGAAACTGCGGGACCCCGCCGGCATCCCGGCGTGGGCCGGCGCTGACTACCACAGCGCAACAATAATTGGCAAATGGCTATTGCAAGAAATGATCGAAAATAGCGAGTTTAAACATCCTAACGAGACTGCCGAAAAAAAATGGGGTAATCTTGAAATATTTAGCAATAACACTTTGGAATTTTACTCTTCGGATACGCGGGGAAGGTGGAACGTACTCAATGATGGACGGATAAAAGTTATCTCCGATTATTGGGGAACGTTTTTTCTATCAACTGAAGGGGCTAAATTAATAATGAGTTTCCCTAATGATCAAACGAAGTATACTTATAAAAAAATAAAGTGATAATATTGTTTGTAGTTTATGTAGTTGCAGTAGATAAAATTATCACATCAAAGTGACTGAGGATTGAGTTGAACCTTGCAACCTGAATTAAGGTACTGCAGCAGAGGCGGACAAACCGCGGCGCTGAATTTCGTCGTTATGCTGTTACGTTGAGTGAAAAATGAGGAGGTACTCTATGCGCAAGCGCATTATCGGTCATGACCCTGGTGAGGTCGCAGCCGCCGAGCCCGGCTGGCTAAACCTTGAACGCCTGGCACAGGTCGAAATCACCTCCGAAGACGTCGACCACCCGATTGAATCGGCACTGATCCCGGATATGGGCTCGGGTTGGCGGGCCGCGCAGCCTGGGGAGCAGACGATTCGCCTCCGGTTTGATGAGCCGCTGAGACTCAAACTGATTCGCTTGGTGTTTCATGAAGATGAGCACAAGCGCACCCAAGAGTTGGTTTTACGGTGGTCACCAGACGGCGGTCAGTCGTACCGAGATCTTATTCGCCAGCAGTATAACTTCAGTCCGCCGGATGCGGCACATGAGGTTGAAGACTACGACGTCTATCTCGACGGGGTAACCGCGCTCGAATTGAGGATTGTGCCGGACATAAGCGGTGGCAGCGCCCGGGCATCGCTGGCCCAACTGCGTGTTGCCTAGCTATCAGACTGACTTGGGCCATTAGTGCAAGGGGGGCCAGCCTTCCAGATCGCTGCAGCCGATGGCGCCGGATCAAAGGAGAGATGAGTTGAAATCTTTAAACCCATACCTTGCAACAGAAGGACCGTAAGGTGATTAAACAAGCACCATGGTCAATTTCGGCTGGCGGAACCCGATCCGTTTCAGATGGAAGAGGCTTCTTTTTCCTTCTCAGTCTGGCTTTGTGTGGCTTACTCCTCCAGGGCTGTATGGCTCTTCGGGTACGCCATCCGCTGCCGGAGCACCTCCTGGATCAGGTCCAGGTGGCCGACCAGCCCGGCATCCGGGACTGGGGCGACGTCCACAGTGAAAACCTGGAGCAGAGCGCCCTTGAGTCGATCAAGCAGGAACTGGCCGCCAACCAAGGAAAACTCGAACCCGAAGCGAACTTCCTGGCCCTGTCCGGCGGCGGCGGCGACGGCGCCTTCGGCGCGGGAATTTTGTGCGGCTGGACTGCGGCGGGCACCCGGCCTCGCTTCAAGTTGGTGACCGGCATCAGCACCGGGGCCCTCATCGCGGTCTTCGCCTTCCTCGGGCCGGAGTATGACGCCAAGCTGAAGGAGGCCTACACCACGATATCCGATAAGGATATCTATGCTGTGACCAGCGTGGTGAAGCTGTTGCGGAAACTTGGCAAGATCGAAGCGGCGGCCAATACCAAGCCGTTGGCCGAACTGATGGAGCGGCTCATCGATGAGAACATGCTCCGGGCCATCGCCGCCGAGCACAACAAGGGCAGGCGCCTGCTGGTGGGGACTACCCAGCTCGACGCCCAGCGCCAGGTGATCTGGAACATGGGGGCCATCGCCGCCACCTACCACCCCGACGCCCTCAAGCTGTTCCGCCAGGTGCTCCTGGCTTCGGCCTCTACCCCCGTAGCCTTCAATCCGGTGTACATCAAGGTGAAGGCCGCCGGGCAGGAATACGACGAGATGCACGTAGATGGCGGCGTCAAGGCCCAGGTGATGCTGTATGGGGAGGCCATCAGTTTCTTCACCGCCAGTAAAAAACTTGGTCCCCTGATGCCCCAACGCCCCCGCAAGCTTTACCTCATCCGCAATGCGCAAGTAGCTCCCGAATATGAAAGCATCAAACCCCATATATGGTCGATCGGCCCCCGGGCTATTACCAGCATGAGTAAATACCAGGGCGTGGGCGATTTGTACCGCATCTATGTCCTGGCCCAACGGGACGGGATTGACTATAACCTGGCTTTCATCCCGTTAGATTTTAACACGAAACGGAACTCGGAATTCGACACCAAATACATGAACGAGGAATTTGAGCTGGCCTACAACCTGGCCCGCTCCGGCTACAGGTGGAGCAAATATCCACCGGGGTTCGAGCCCGAAAAGTCACAGCCGACTACAGCCCAACAGGTTGAGCCTTAATTACAGACTGTGGTCATTGCTCTATATGCGCACCCTGCCACAAAGAAAATTTGTCTGAGGGTCCATATACTAGAGAATATCCTAAATTTGTCATTTTGGAGCTGGCGCAGCCCTTCCGGATGATTATCTGAACGTTCTTGAGATTCTCAAAATCAGATGATATTTTTCACCAAGGTGGAAGGTCTTTTTAACCCATCTTCAGGGGCGTAGCCATGCTCAACCGTTTCAGTATTGCCAAAAAGATTTTCGGCCTTTAGTGTTTCGACACCTCATCAGTGGTTCGCTTGTACTCGTCTCCCTGAACCATCAGCCGCCACCGGCTGCAAGGTAGCGCATATTGGACCAGCCGACGATATTGCGCCGTATGTCCCGCACTCTTCCCCATCCGCCGGAGGTTTCCAGGAGTTCCACCTCGTCTTGGAAGTTGAGGGCGGTGATTTGGGGTGCAGACACGGTGGGGCCAGTCCGGAGGGCCAGGCTGTGGACGTTGACAACGTACCTGGGCGGCGATGGTGTTGGCGTCGTCACTTTCGGGGGAGAAGGGGTTGTTGGTTCTGCTAGGACTGCGGGTTCCTGGGCCGTGGGAGCCGATGGGGTTGTTTCTGCCGTAGGGATAGGGGGGGCAGCAGGAGTTTGCCCGGAAGCGGGTGGAGAGGGCGGCGGCACCGCCAGTTTAGGAGGTCCTGGACTTTTGTTGAAGAGGAAGACTAAGAGCAGGACCACGATGACCAACCCAGTGCCGATGAAAATGCCATGGACCCTAAAAAGGAGCCTCGAGCCCCTGGCCGATGCTGTAGAGGGAGTCCCAGCAATCTCCGGCAAGGCGGCCTTGCACTTGTGGCAGATTTCCTGTTGGGGGGCCACCCGGATGTTGCATCGGGGGCAAAAATAATCTTCCTCCTCCGGATGGGGAAGGTAGTTGTTACAGGTTGCGCAGTAGCGCTCTCCCACCCATACGGCCGCGTTGCAGATTGGGCACTGAGGCATAAAGTACCTCCAGATCAGACCGCAATTTGCTGATAGAAACGCATTACAACCGGGGCATTCACATACTTGTGACCCTCGGGTTCAGCCGAAATAATGCGTCAACTATTCTATTCCCTCCGATACCACCGCCATCATAAGCGAACTCGAAGCAAGTGGCACTGCGTTTTTTAAACTGGTGGCAACTGAAGTTCTGCCATTAATGGCTAATCTAATTCAGATTCTATTTTGTCAAATGCATCCTCAATTTTATAAAGAAGCTGGTCAGCTTTGGCGAGGTTCCAGTCGGCTATATTCTCTTCAATACTCTTATGAAGGTTCCGAAGATTCTCTCTATGCCGGAGAAGCACCTCTCTGAACGGCGTACCATC
>CAZUBT010000090.1:0-12126 GCA_964618815.1 uncultured Desulfobacterales bacterium
CCAAAAAGACGCGGCTGTCGTAGTCCCGCCAGATGTCGCTGTTGTCGATGAGCTGTACCTGGTCCTCAAAGGTGAGCCTGTGAAAGGACTCCTCTTCCGTGGCTTCCCGGTTGTACTTGGCGATGATGTAGCTGATCTTGATGATGAGGACGTGGATTTCGTGGATAAACTCCAGGATGCCTTCGGGGATCAGGATGGTGCCGTAATCTTTCCCCGCCTGGGACCGCGCCACCACCACGTCGGCGATGAGGCGCACCACATTGTGGATGGTGAGTTCCTTTGCTTCGATCTCCTCCCCGATGAGAATGACGTTGGGGTGGGTCTGAAAGCCCGCTTCCAGGACGATATGGGAGGCGCTGCGGCCCATGAGGCGGTTGAAGTGCCAGTATTTCAGGTCTGACTTGCAGTCGGAATTGAGGTTGCCGATCTCCGTGGCAAAGGCCATGCACGCGGAGTGATACCCAAAGGGAATTTGCAGCAGTCCCGGTACCTGGAGGTCGCCGTCAATGGTCTTGGGGATGCCGATGACCTGGGTGCCCAGCTCCCGCAAATTTTCCGCCAGGAACGCGGCATTGGTGTTGGAATCGTCGCCCCCCACCACCACCAGGCCGTCCAATTGCAGGGCCGCACAGGTTTCCCGGCACAGCTGCATCTTCTCCGGGGTGTCGATCTTATCCCGGCCGGTCCCCAGCATGTGAAATCCGCCGGAGTTCAGGTGGTGGGCCACCATCTCGGCAGTGACTTCCACGTGCTTATTGGTGATGATCCCCTTGGGCCCGGCCAGGAAGCCGATGAGGACGCTCTCGGGGTTGGCCCGCCGAGCGGCCGTGAATACCCCGGCAATGACGTTGTGGCCGCCGGGCGCGGGGCCGCCGGAGAGCACGATGCCCAGGCGCCGGGGCTTCGCCGCCGGGGTCCCTTCCCCGGGCACGATTTCCACCAACTGATTCCGACTGACGAAGGGCAATTGTTCCCGGGCCACCCGAAGCACTTCCAACTCGAATCCCGGCAGGGGACGGGTAATGCCGGTCCCGCCCGCCAACCGCAGGCACAAACCTGGCTGATAGGACCTGCGCTCCGCCCGAAACAGAGTCTCGCTGCCCAGTAAAGCTTCCCTCAGGGCCTGGTGATCCATCCGGCCACGCTGTTTACCTGCCATATTGGTCCTCCTGTCATACCCCATGGCGCGCTGCTGGGAAGGGTCCGGCGCGAAGCTGCGGAGCGCCGCGCTCCAGGGGCTGAACTTTCACTTACTACTCGGAGCGTAAAATATGTTGCCTTGTTGTAGGGGCGGGTTTAAAACCCGCCCCTACGATGCCCATAACCAATGCAATACAATTAACGCTCCGAGTAGTAATTATGGCCTTGGCCCCGGAAAAGCGGGGTTGGGTTACGGATAAAAACTCTCCAGTATCGTATCCCAGAATTACTTTACATTAAGAAATCGGCTTTTTCCCTCCCCCTTGAGGGGGGAGGGTCAGGGTGGGGGTGATATTTTTATTGTTATCTCTTTGGGTTATCACCCTCCCCCCAACCCCCTCCCCTCAAGGGAGGGGGAGTTTTTTGGCCAAAACCTTGGCAAGGTAATCGCGGGACATGACACTATATGCCGGATAACCCGTGGGGTGGGCCATCAATGGGCCAGCCGCCGTGGGCCTCGATTACGGCGTCAATCTCCCCCATGAGGCGGATGGTTTCGGCCAGGGCCACTACAATTTTTTGGTAGTGGTGCAGATCGTCAGAACTGAGCGTCCGGCCCTTGCGGTCCTTGAGCCACTTGTGGCAAACCTGATAGCCGCCCACCTGAAAAGCCCAAACTTTCGGGGGCACACCTTCAAAATATTGCTCTGAATTAATATAGACCCGCCCATTTCCTCCCCCCTTTTCTAACGGGGGGCCGGGGGGGATTACATAGCGCACCCCATCCACTACCAGGGAACCGGAGACCGGAAACCGGGTTATGAAGGTTTCCAGGCGGAGGGATTCCATGAGGTGGAGGGAAACCAATTCCGCCCCCTTGCCCACCAAAGCGGCAAAGAGAGCCTTGTTGCCGGTTAAGGGCAGGCGGGGGAAATCCATTTTCAGGAACTCGGCGTAACGTTGCCGGTAGGTAGGTGAGTGAAACAGGGCGTAGGCATAGAAAAAGGCGTCTTCCGAGCTAAAGGTGGAATCCAGGTCTCCCCGGCCCTCAGGAGTGAACTTTAATTGCAAATGCTCTTCCAGAGTTAGCAAAAATTCCGGGGCAATATTAACCTTTCTCCCATAAGGAATCTCTGGTTCACATAAAGATAGAAATGAATTTTGGTTATTGTTATTGGAATTCTTGCAGGGGAAAAGATAAAGGGGGAATAAAAACCCAATCCCCTTGTTACTGAGGGTGATTCTGCTTTCAACGATTTGGTTTGTGACCAAGATATGATTAAAGACCCCCTCTGCAACTTGTCGAACCGTTACTAAACCCAAGTTTTTCCCCGCCAGCATATGGCCCATGACTTCAGGGCGGGGCATACAGATAAACCCACGGGTTTGCCCGGTATAGTAAGTGAACCGCACGTCAAACGGCCGGTAAAGCACCGGCGTTACCAGTTGCTCCTTGAGGCCCGATGTTTTCAAGTCCTTTTGAGCCAACTCAACTTTCCAATCCCGCACGTCCTTTCCCAGGTTATATTTCTCCCTGGCCGTTTCCGGGTCCAATTTGGCGAAGTCCTTCACCGTGTCCATTACTTCCTGCCGGGTCCAATGAATGGTGAGGTTATCCCTGGCTGTTACTATACCTACGGAGTTCACCGGGAAGATTTCAGGGACAGGCCAGCCCCGGTCGTATTCGGCCCGCAAGTGCGTCTCTTGGGGCACAAACAGATAAAAGGGGGATTGGGGTTGAAGCTCACGCCAAGAGGTTGCTTTAACCTCCATTTGGGCAAGGGCCTGGTACTTGCCTTCCCGTGTCCCCCAGAGGTCCGCATAATGCACCCTGGCCGGAGCGGGGGAATCAGGGGCTTTCACAAACAGCCCGATAGCCACGCCCTGCTGAATGTCAAAGACATTTTCATCCCTGGAACCGTCCGGGCAGACCTCTTTCTTTTTGGAGTTGCCGTGGAGGTTCAACAGGTAGATTTCGCTAAAGCTCTGCATTAACTGTTGTCGCATACCCCGGAAAGTCGGGTTGTCCAGATAGCCGTGATTGGTAATCATGGCCAGGATACCCCGGCCTGTCTGGGTTATGCGCCACTGGCCCCACCTAAGAAACTTGACGTAATCGTCTTGCAGCCATTTGGGGTTCTTCTCGCCCAAGGGCTTGCCGTCCACCTGTTTGTAATCTTCAATGAGGCGGCCAATGAAGGTCCGCACGGTTTTGGCAGTCCCCGTCAACCCTACCTCTCGGCGCAAGCTGGCATTGGCGGAGTGGCCCGCATAAGGCGGATTTCCCAAGATAACTTCAATGGGGTCTTCCTTTTTGATCCTGGCGGCGCTGTTGCTTTCCTCAGTGATGAATCCGGCCAGGGGCAAGACCTCTGCCTTTTTAAACCCTTCGTCTAAGGTATTGGTGAGATAGACCCCCAGCCGTTGCCCCGGCGGGAAGTCAAAGCCTCTTTCCTTCAAGAGCAATCCCAGCTTGAGGTGAGCCACCGCGTAAGGGGCCATAAGCAGCTCAAACCCGAATATCCGGGGCAAGAGGCTTTGGGAGACGTAAGCGGCCCAACCCCCGGCTTGCCCGTGGGCGCACAGGGTGTCGTAAATCAGGGCAATGACGCTGTGGAGGAAAGTTCCGGTGCCGCAAGCCGGGTCAAGAATCAGGGTGTTCCTGTCGGCCAAACCCCACGGGCGGCTAAAGCGTTCCTTAAGGAGATGGTCAATGGCCCGCACAATGTAGGAAACTACGGGTTCAGGAGTATAGTAAACGCCCCGGACCTTCCGCTTTTCCGGGTCATAGGCCGCCAGGAAAGTTTCATAGAAATGCACTACCGGGTCTTTTTCCAGGGACCCCCGGCCAAAATCCGCCATGACCGCTTCAAGGTCGGCGGCATTCAGCAGGCTCACCATATCATCCACAACCCAAGACACCGTAGGGGGAACCTCCGGCCCGGCCAAATGGTAAAAGAGCCTTTGGAGAAATGGGTTGGTCGCGGGCAATAACCCGGCGGCGGTATCTCGGCGCAAGTCCCGGCCCGTCCCCACCGTCACCTTGGCGGCAAACAACCCGTAGGTGAGGGTCTGGGCGTACATATCGGAAAATTCCTCCGGGGAGAGGTTGGGAACCAGGGTCTTTTCAAACGCGGCCCGCCAGCCCTTGAGGGTCCCCGTGTCCGGTTCGACTTCCAAGGTCTTGAGCGCGGCATTGTGCATCAATCCGGCCAGCTTTGCCATTCTCCAGGCAAGTTCCTTGGCAGTGCCGATGGACGGGGGCTTGAGGGCCAGGAATTGGGACAGCAAATCCCCCACCGCGGCCAGGGCAACTTTTCCGGCCTTGATCCTACCGTCCCGTTCCACGGTCCCCAGGGAAGCCACGGCCCGGCGTTCGCCGTTCACATACCAGCGAAATTCCAGGTAGTCGGTAAGAATGAGGTTAGGCAGGGCTTCACGGTAGCGTTTCAGCTGAACGCCCTTTTCCTCGGCGCCAAGATTGATGCCTACATCCTTGGTTTCTAAATACCCCAGGAGGACCGGCCCCTGATAAACCGCCATGTCCGGCTTGCCGCAATCGCTAACTTGCCGGGGTTCATTGGTGGCCGTGAGGCGTTCCTCTAAGGATTCCAGGAGGGTCTTGAGGGCAGGGCGGTGGGTGTGCTCAGAGGCGTTGCCCCTGGCCAAATCAGCTTGCAGGGATTGGATATAGGTTTTAAAAGGCTCTGTCATCAAAACTGCCCCCACAGGCAATCATCCCACACAATTAATACGTCGGTTAAGATTGTTTATAGCACAAACCCGCAATAAATTCCGGGAATAAAGGGGCGGTTTTTTAGAAAACGACCTCATGTAACGGCCCAGGTTGAACGGGGATTCCCCGGCGGCAGATTAACCTCTACAGCATCCTCGAATCGATGGTACGCTTGCCGTGCGACCGCGCCTGTGACCCCCTCGACATACCCTCCGCTATGGCATGTCATACCCCCATGGGCGGGGCCATTTTCATTGATTGTATGCTTGCGGGGGCGGAATGAAAAAAGAAAGGTTAGGCCGCAATGGCCTAACCCCTTGATATTCCTAAGGTGGCGTCCCTTCATAGAAGATTTTCGAACTTTCTGCCTCACCGCGCCAGACATTTTAGCGGCCTTCCCTGCCCGATCAGAGGCGGGTCTTTAAATGACTTAAGTTCATAATTCTTGGTCAACACAGGTAACCGGACTGGAACCTGCAATAGGGCTTGATGATTTTGCAGCCAGGGCCCATGTTGAAGGTAATCTACTGAGCCGTTTTTATTCTTGCAAAACTGCATTTAAAATGCATAATTGCAAACATATGGCTTGGCGCTACCTCAAACGTTCCTTGGAGCCGGTGCTCAACCGGGCGGCAGCGGAATTTCCCGGAGTGGTCCTGACCGGCCCCCGGCAGTCTGGTAAGACCACCTTACTCAAGCACCTCTTCGGCGAGACGCACGGTTACGTCTCGCTTGAGCTCCCGGACGTCCGAGCCGCGGCTGCGGCAGACCCCCGGGGGTTTCTCGAGCTGCACTCCCCGCCGGTGATTCTGGACGAAGTCCAGTACGCTCCTGACCTTTTGCCTTACATTAAAGAAGCTATCGACGCTCGCCGCCAGGAGCGGGGACTTTACCTTTTGACCGGTTCCCAGAACCTCCTCCTTATGGCCCGGGTGACCGAGTCTCTGGCCGGCCGGGCGGCCATCCTCAGGCTGCTGCCTTTATCACAGCGGGAAATGCAGGGAGAGCCCGGGAAGCCATTTCCCTGGGAGCGGCCCCAGGGCCAGCCGCCTTCCCGGGGGCCGGCGCCGCTGGACCTCTGGAAGAGTTTCCTGCGAGGCGGCTTTCCGGAATTGGCAGTGGAACCGGACCGGGATATTGGATTGTGGCATGCCAGTTACCTGCAGACCTATCTGGAGCGCGACATACGCTCTTTGCGGCAGATCGGCGACCTCACCCTCTTCCAGAATTTCCTCCGGGCCCTGGCGGCCAGAAGCGCCCAACTCCTCAACTTGACCGACCTTGCCAGAGATCTTGGCGTCGCCCTCAACACCGCCAAAGCCTGGCTGGCGGTCTTGGAGGCCACCTTCCAGGTGATCATCCTGCGGCCTTACTTCGCCAACGTGGGCAAGCGTCTGGTCAAGACGCCCAAGGTCTATTTCCTGGATGTGGGCACCCTCTGCCACCTGACCGGCCTTAAGGACCCGGAGCACGCCGCCACCGGACCCATGGGCGGGGCCATCTTTGAGACCGCGGTGCTCTCGGAGATCATCAAGACCATCAGCCATCGGGGCCAGGATCCCCAGGTATACTTTTGGCGCACCGCGGCCGGCGCCGAGGTGGACATCGTGGTGGCTGAGGGTGGCCGGCTGATCCCCCTGGAGACCAAACTCTCCGCTACGCCCCGTCCAGCCATGGCCCGCCACATCAAGGACTTCCAAAGGGACCTGGAGGACCATGCCGCCCCCGGCTATGTCATACACCCCGGCGAAGTACGGCTGCCCCTAGCGCCGGGAGTAGCCACGCTGCCTTTCCGCGACCTTTGATCCAGGAGAGTATTTGCCTTGCCGGAGGGGATTGTGCTGGCTCACATCTAAGCAATTTTGATCTTCTTTGTTCACCAGCGGCCGACCGAGATTTTCCTCCTGAGAGTACTCGTAAGAAAAGGCCGTTTGACGGAGACGTTACCCTCCGTCAAACGGCCGGAAAAAACCTCTTATGTGCTAACTAGTTGTAATAATAATTATAATGGTGGCGTCCCCACGGGGATTTGAACCCCGGTCGCCGGCGTGAAAGGCCGGAACTCAAACTTTACCGCAGTTTACTTTCTTATATTAAAACCCCTTAATAATTATAGATATTATCCTTCACAAATTACCTTGACTTATCATTTTATACCTTTATATTTATAATAAGTGCTGGGAATACTGCTGGGAACTTTTGATAGCCGGCTTAAAGGGGAACACCATGCCGAACAAGGTTGAACGAGTAAAGACGGCCTACCCCGGCGTCTATTACATTATGGGCAAGGCCACCGATGGACGGCCCGAGCGGATTTATTACATTTTCTATCGCAAGGGCGGGAAGCAGATCGAGGAAAAGGCGGGGCGGCAATTTCAAAACGATATGACCCCGGCCCGTGCCTCACAATTGCGAACCCGGCGCATTGAGGGCGCCCCCAGCAATCAGGAGCGCCGGGAGGCGGCCCGGCAAGAGGTATGGACCCTAACTCGCCTGTGGCAAGAATACAGCGCCCACAAGCCCATTACCAAGGGGCTCACGGTTGACAGGAGCCGATTCCAGAAATTCATTGTGCCCACCCTGGGCAATAAGGAACCCCAGGAACTTTCCCCCCTGGACTTTGACCGGCTAAGAATCGGCGTGGCAAAAAATCATGCTCCCCAGACCGCGAAGCACGTTATAGCCCTTTTGGCGAGGATCATTAATCACGGGGCGCGTTTGGGCTTATGTCCTGGCCTCAGATTTAAGGCCCCCACAATCAAGGTGCATAACATCAAGACCGAGGACCTAAGCCAGAAGCAACTGGCGGCCCTTATGGAAGCTATCAACGAAGAGTACGACTACCAGGCCGCCAACTTTATGCGGATGCCCTTGTGCACCGGGATGCGCCGGGGGGAGTTATTCAAGCTGAAATGGGATGACATTGACTTCGACCGGGGCTTTATCCACCTGCGGAACCCAAAAGGCGGCAAAGATCAGATTATCCCCTTGAACCAAGCGGCACGGGAAGTCCTGGAATCTCACCCCAGGGATGATGACAGCCCCTTTGTGTTTCCCGGGCGTGGGGGACGGCAACGGACCCGCCGCCCCAGGCGGATCGACGCCATACGAGAACGGGCTAGACTCCCCCGGGACTTCCGACCCTTACATGGCCTAAGACACGTTTACGCCTCCATGTTGGCCTCATCGGGCCAAGTGGACCTTTTTGTCCTGCAAAAACTCTTGACCCACAAGAGCGCCAGCATGACGATGCGCTATGCTCATTTGCGGGATGATGCCTTACGCCGGGCGTCTGACCTGGCGGGGGATTTGATTGGGCAGGCGATGAATGGGAAGCAGCCCCAGGTGGTGAACTTGAGGAAAGAGAAATAACAGGGGTTGCGAAATAATTGAATTATGCGAATTATGTCTGACAGTTTCCGGGGGATAGGGTAGGCCACCCGAAAAAGCGTTTTCCTGGACGCCTTCCCCCGGAACCCCATCAGGCCAGGACCGCAGCAGGAGGCGGATATGCCAACTCTAAGAGCCTACAGAGAAGCAGAATTCCTTCCAAAGTATCAAAGCCTACCCCCCACAGTTCAGGAGAAAGTCTGCGGGATTGAGGTATTCTACGAGCGGGCTATGTTATATCTGGTGGCCAGGGAAGGGGCACCTGCGGGTGTACCTGACTTCAACTCGTATTTAAGAGACGTTTACAAGAACAGGGTAAAAGGCGCACAAAAAGACCATGAAGACGAACCGCCAAAAGGGGGTGCCGGCGGTGCCTACTACGGGGGACTCGAATACGATGATTGGATAAAGATATTGGGGGATTCAAGGTATCGTCCCCCGCCCGACTTAATGCATCTTGCCATGATGTTGTTAGCACTTTGGATTTATTGGCTTACCTGGCCCTCTTCCCGGAGGCATTTTGAAGTAAGAAAGGAAATATGCATAAGGAATTTGGCGCTGGCGGCTACTCCACCCTCCGCCCCGAGCTTTGAAGCAGCCCTTGACCGTAGTTTGGTGTGGCTGGCTCATTCGCTTGGAGAGGAAGTGGCCAATACCGAGCATTGGGGGAAAAGGAAGGAGGGAGTAGCACAGACGAACTTGACAAAGAAGCTCGCTGCCGCTGTGAAAATGAAATATGTTTTTGAGATATATCATCTATCCTCAAAAATTAAAATAGGAATGAACATAAGTACCATTGCAGTGATTATTGAAAATGTTTTTAAGGAGCGTCAAGCCCTTCAAGACGATAATAAAATAGCGAATGACATCGACCCGCCAAGTGTTTCCCAAATTAAGAGATACTTAGAGGAAAATGAGGAAATAAAGAGAGATTTCAAGAAGATTGGAGGACGTCGGATTAAGCAAACGTAGCGTATGCTTAAATCAATCAACTTTCTTTAAGCAAACGTAGCGTGTGCGGAAAAACTCTGAGTAATTAACCTTTTTTACTTCATATTTAGTCGGTATACCCTGAGGTAGGAACTTTTGTTTCTACCTTTTTTTATTTTGGAGGATTTATGGAACAGGAAGGTCGGTACGTAAATGATGTCAAGGCTGCCAAGATATTAGACGCAAGCCCTCAAACTCTACGAAATTGGCGGCATCTGGGGAAGGGGCCGGATTATTCAAAAAAATCCCGCATGGTCCGTTATTCCATCAAGTCCCTGATCAGGTTCATGGAGAGCGGCCGGATCACCCCCGAGGGCGGTGGTGGCGGCCATGAACGGTAACGCAAACCCCGGCACCGAACCCACCGTCACCCCCGCCCAAGACCAGGTGGTGGCTGGTGGCTGCTGCATGGCGGCGGCCCTTGACCCTGACAAAATTCCGCCGGAGCTAAAGGCCCGGCCACAATGGGGTGTGTGGCGGCAAGAGGTGGTGGACGGCAGGTTCACCAAAGTCCCTTACCAGCCCCGGAAGCCGCAAAAAAAGGCCAGCAGCACGAACCCGGACACCTGGGGAACCTTTGAGCAAGCTCTGAGTGTGGCCCAGACAAACGGCTTTCACGGTATCGGCTATGTCTTTAGCCCTCAGGATGTTTATGCAGGGGTTGACCTCGACCATTGCCGGAACCCGGAAACCGGAGAGATAGCGGAATGGGCCTGGCAGATCATCAAGCGGCTTAACTCCTACACAGAAATCTCACCATCTGGTCGGGGGGTTCACATCATCATCAAGGGGATCGTCCCCCCCGGTGGCAATAAGAAAGGTCAAGTCGAGATGTATTCCCAGAGGCGATACTTCACGATGACTGGCCACCACCTGGGAGGCACACCATGACCGGCGCCCACCTGGAAGGAACCCCCACCACCATCGAGGACCGGCAAGCGGAGCTTGAGGTGCTGCATGGGGAGATTTTCGGCAAGCCCTCAGAGGAACCAAAGCAGGCCCTACCTAGAGGCCCTGGCCCGGCCCTGGAATTTTCAGACCATGAGCTTATCGAAAAAGCACGGGCGGCCCGCAACGGCGACAAATTCTCCCGGCTATGGCAAGGCGACACCACGGCCCACATCAGCGCCTCAGAGGCAACCGCGGCCTTACTAAACCATCTTGTTTACAGGTGTGGCCCGGACCCCGGGCGGATTGACCGACTTTTCCGGCAATCTGGATTAATGCGGGAGAAGTGGGATCGGCCACAATCGGGGAGCACCTGGGGGGCTTTGGAGATCCAAAAAACCATTTCCAGAGCAACGGAGTTTTACAGTCCCCCCAAAGGCCAGGCCCAGGCCCAGGCGCCGCCGGCGGATGATGGGCAGGACTCCGACCAACAAGAGCGAGAATCAATCCAGGGCGGGGCCCAGGCGAAGCCACAGGGGGGGGCACCCAAGACCGCGGCACAGGTCAACGTCATTGCCGACTTGAACCGGAAGCACGCGGTGGTAATGCTGGGCGGCAAGTGTGTCGTCATGAACGAAACTGTTGAACCCATCTTTAACCGCCCCGATATTAATTTCAGTTCACCTGCTGATTTTAAAACCCGTTACGCCAACCGGCGAGTTGAGGTTCCATCAAGAAAAGGCTCTACTCTGGCACCCATCAGTAAGGTGTGGCTTGAATCCCCTAAGCGGCGTCAGTATGAAGGCATTGTCTTTGCCCCCGGTCAAGACATTCCCGGCTTTTACAACCTATTCCGGGGATTAGCTGTTGAACCTGCCAAGGGCGATTGGTCTTTGATGCGGAATCATATCAGGGAGGTTATCGCAAGCGGCAATGAAAAGGTTTACCGATACCTCATAAACTGGAAGGCCCGCCTCGTTCAAGATCCCGGCGGTGAGCGTTCAGGAACATCGGTGGTTATGCGGGGGAGGCAGGGAACCGGGAAAGGCTGCTTTGCATCACAATTCGGGGAAATCTTCGGGTCCCACTTCTTACATATCACCAACCCCACCCACCTAGTGCACCGATTTAATCAGCACCTCAAGGACGCCCTCCTGGTCTTTGTCGACGAGGGCATCTGGGCCGGCGACAAGACGGCTGAGGGCATCCTCAAGGGTATGGTCACAGAAAAGTACTTTATGTGTGAGCCGAAGGGGAAGGATGCGTTCCCGGTGAAGAACCATGTCCACCTCATCATCGCCAGTAACAGCCAATGGGTGGTTCCCGCCGGCCTGGAAGAGCGCCGTTTCATGGTGCTGGACGTCAGCGATAAATACATTCAGGACAAGGATTATTTCAAGGATATCTTCCACCAAATGGACCACGGCGGTCGGGAGGCCATGCTCTACGACCTGCTTGAGATGGATATAAGCGGCGTCGACCTGCGCACCATCCCCCGCACCGGCGCCCTCTTGGACCAGATCGTCTTTACCATGTCGACAGCGCATAAGTTCTGGTTTGAGCGGCTTCGGGCCGGCACCTTACTTGATGAGCATCGGGAATGGGAACCCTACGTCATCACCGAAAAGCTGTATCGGGCCTATTTGGAATTTGCCGACGACTGCGGAGAGAGGTACCCGCTCATTGATCGCCAATTTGGCAAGGAGCTTAGAGCTCTTTGCCCCGACATGAAGCGGAACCACCTAACCATCAACGCCAAGCAGACATGGGTTTTGACCCTTCCTGACCTGGAGGTTTGTAGGCAGCAGTTTGAAAAGATAGTCAAGGTCAAGGTCAACTGGGAAGCAGATGTCGATGAGGAAGAACTGCCTTTTTGAGGCCAATAGTACCATCATCATATAGCGGGGGATTTTTTGCGGTGCTGTATAAATTGGTAGTGACCCTCTAATGGTTGATAAATATCTTCATGGACATTAACTCTC
>CAZUBT010000091.1:0-12016 GCA_964618815.1 uncultured Desulfobacterales bacterium
CCCTGGAACCAATTTGTCACCCAGGGACCTTGACTTGAAAGACAGTCGCTACGTTGCTCCATCAAAGTTTAATATCATCCGACCTGCTTGCTTTTGAGTTTCGCAGCGCCGCCCCCCCACCAAAGCCCCATTTCGCTATCCAGATCATATCTGGCATTTTTCCGGGTAAGGTGATAATTGTCGGACATGGCAAGAAACCATGTATCCAATAGATTTGTGGTTTTTATTTAAGAACAATGATATTATTTTTATATGTCCAATGAATATCTAAACAATCATTATGTTCCGATTTGGTATCAAGGAAAATTTTTGCCGCCTGGTCAAAAGAACAAAGAACTTTTTTATCTTGATTTAAAAGCAGCGAGTTTTATTGATCCGCGAGGGGTTGTTCATAAAAAGCGAGCTCTTCGCCGGTTGGGGTTTAGATATTGTTTTGCTGAAAAGAATCTTTATACAACTTATTTTGAATCAGTATCATCAACAGAAATCGAGCAGATATTTTTTGGTCAAATTGATTTGAAAGGTAAACATGGGGTGGAATATTTTGCAAATTTTAAACATCCATCGGCAGAGCATGAGGCTTTTCATAACATGTTGATGTATATTAGTACCCAGAAGCTTCGAACCCCAAAGGGCCTCGATTGGCTTAGTGATCAGGCCGGGACACCCGACCGACAGAAAATTTTACAATTGATGTTGAATCTTCGACAAATTCACTGCGCGATTTGGACTGAGTGTATTTGGCTTATTGCAGATGCATCACAATCAGCCACGAAATTTATTATCTCGGATCACCCAGTCACTGTTTATAACCGTAGATACGGCCCCCGTTCGCAATGGTGTCGCGGTTCCAACGACCCGGATATTAGGCTTCATGGGACACATACGGTATTCCCATTGTCTTTAGATAAAATACTCATACTCACAAATCTATCATGGGTTAGGAATCCATATCAATCCGAAGTCGGTTGGCGTCCAAACCCAAACCCATTTCGTAGTGCGATGTTTAGTTTTTTAGATATACAGACTCTTCGTTATCTTAATGAGCAAGAAGTTCGTGAGATTAATTTTATCATTAAAAGCCGAGCATATCGCTATATAGGAGCAGCTAAAGAAGAATGGTTATACCCGGAAAAATATGTAACCAAGTCTGATTGGTATCAATATGGTAATGGGTATTTACTAATGCCAGACCCTAGATCTGTAAGATACGGTGGTGAGACAATTATTGGTTATAGCGATGGACCAGCATCCGCATTTGATGAATATGGACACAGGCCTTGGCAAAAAGGATATCGAGGTGGAAACCAGGGTGTAGGCAAGGATTGGTATACATTTCACCGTTTTCAAGGAGAATTTGCGAGATTATTTGGTCCTTATCGTAGAGGGAGAGCGTTCTTTGGCATGGGCCTTGATAATGAAAGGGATGATGATGAATATCACCAGTATCATTTAGGGTTAGAAAAAAAGGCAGTGCCAAAGCGAAAAAAGAAATAACTTGTACATAAGGCACAACAAATATTAACCACAAACTTCATTGGTTAAGATGATATCTGCTATTTATATACACCTTAAATAAATATAGTTGATATTCTTTATGGTTATCATATCTGCATTTAAGACCATGTCACTTATTAAATTTTGCTCACAATGTCAGATTTAATCTGCTCTCGATTTTATGGTTGTCAGCTTAAGTCTTAGTCTTTACAAATTAATTATGGTGTCCCCGTAATTTAAGAACTTGAATAAACTCGGCCAGCGACAACACCCGGGCATACAGGGGATCCAAGGCCGCCATGAACGCGCCGTGGACCTGCGGCCGGAATCAGCCTATCTTCGAACCTCAGGTCTTTCGTGGCGCAGGCGTCATGGACCACCAGACAGCGGAAGCCGTAATCCGCCGCGGCCCGGGTGGTGGCGTCAATGCACATGTGGCTCATGGCGCCGCAGATCACCACTTCTTCCACCTCCGCGACTTGGAGGCGCTCCAACAGGCCGGTTTCTCGAAAACTGTTGGGGAAATGCTTTTGAATGACGGTCTCCCCGGGAAGCGGCCGGATGCCTTCGTGCAGTTCCACCCCTAAAGTATGGGGGACAAAGAAAGGCGCCCCTTCTCTGACGGCCACGTGCTGGATATGGCAGGTGGGCAGATGTAACTTCCTGAAAAACCCCAACAACTCCCGGGCCTTCAGCGCGGCTTCGGTCATGCCCTGCAACTCCATCTTACCCCCGGGGAAATAATCATTCTGGATATCCACCAACAGCAGGCCGGTTTTCATAGACTATGCCTTTTTACGGTTTCCGGGTTCGCCCAGGTTGCCGAAGCGGGAGCTTCGGACCCATGGGCGTTCCCAAGCAGGAGCTTGGGAACAAGAAGAAGCAAGAATCTCTGTTATGGAAAGATTTGCTGGTGCGTAAGACGCACCCTACATTTGCGATCCTCGTGTAGGGTGCGTCTTACGCACCATTATCAAGACCGTGTGATGAACCCCGAATAAAAGTCGAAGAGGCGAAAGGGCGAAGGATCGAGCCGGGGTCCAGGGGGAAATTTCCGTTTCCCCGTTTCCCCGTTTCTCCCCTTCTCCGCTTCCCCGCTTCTCCGTTTCCCCGCTTCCCCCCTCCCCCCCTACCCCTCCACCCGGTGGATGATGAAATCCTGCCACATCTGCCACAGGGCGTTGGGGGCCAGGTCCGGGATGTGTTCCAGGGGGACCTCGGCCCGGGCGCTGGTGGCGTGGCCCCCTGCAGCCCCCAGCTTGCCGAAGGCCTTTTCCGCCAGGCGGCCGGCGTTCTTATGCAGCCCGTCATTCCGGAAGATCACCACCAGGGTATCCTTATAAATGCCCCCCACGACGGTCCAGGCGATGTCCCCGACCCGGAGGAAGAAATCCGCCAGGATCACCAGGATATCCGGGGCGCTCACCGGCCCCAGAAAGGCGTAAAGCCGGCCGTGCCGCAGGCGGAAGCGGTTCAGTGCGGTTTTAAAGTAGGCCAGCATGGAGAGGTCGAATTCGGCATAATCCAGGCGGCGCACCAGGGCCCGGCGGGTAAACCCGAACAGATAGTGAAAGGCCCGCATGTCCGCCTCAATGGTGGGCCGCTCAAAATTGGCGGTGTCCGTCTTGATGCCGTAGTACAGCGCGGTGGCCAGCTTCAGGGAAGGCTTGATGCCCGCGGCCCGGAGATATTCGGTCATGATGGAGGAAATGGCCCCATACTCCGGCCGGATATCCAAAAGCTGCGCCCGGGTCTCGGGATGGCGGGGGTGGTGATCGATTATGACATCGTACTTATGCCCCGCAAACAATTCATGGTGCGAGGGTTGGCTGTCCACCATGGCCTTGCGATTAAAGCCCGGAAGGATGATCTGATCAAGGGGAGTCAGGGAGATATTCAGATACCGCACCATCCGTTCATTCTGGGGGCGGGTGATGGGACGGATGTTGCTGATCACGCAACCGGCCACCCGCCGCCACAACAGGCGTTTTAAGGCCAGGGCGCCGGCAATGGAGTCCGGGTCCGCATCGATGAGGATGAGGAGATGATCCTCATGGGAAAAAAGCTGGTAAAGATGCTGCAGCAGGGGTCGCATAGGCCGGGGCCTTCCTATAAGGTATTTTACCTGAAAAGCCCCCGCCGGGGCAAATTATGGTGGGGGCTTTTAAGAAAAAAATAAGCTTTTTCTTTGCCAATCCCCGGGCCTTTCCATATAAATAGAGAGGGGACAGTTGACAGGTGACAGTTTTGGGGTAAGGTTAACTTTTTCACGCCAATCCGCAATGACGCCGGGATAACGAAAGACTTACATTTTTCTACAGAAAACCGAAAACAGTAAACAGAAAACTATTCTGACCTTGAGTGTAACCCGTGCAGGAAATTAAAGAAATCGTTGAAAGCATCCTTCAGGGCGAGGTGCGGGCCGCGGCCAGGCTCATGCGGGAATTGGACGACGGCGTGCCCCGAGCCCGGGAAGTCTTGAAACACCTGTATCCCCACAGCGGCAGGGCCCATATACTGGGCATCACCGGCTCCCCGGGAGTGGGGAAGAGCACCCTTACGGACCGCATTATCCAGTACCTGCGCCAGGAAGGCAAAACCGTGGGGGTCATCGCGGTGGACCCCACCAGCCCCTTCACCGGCGGGGCCATCCTGGGGGACCGCATCCGCATGCAGCGCCACGCCCTGGATGAGGGTGTGTTTATCCGCTCCCTGGCCACCCGGGGCCATTTCGGGGGTCTCACCGGCTCGGCCCGGGCGGTGATCACCGTGCTGGCCGCCATGGGCAAGGACTACGTCCTGGTGGAAACCGTGGGGGTGGGCCAGGATGAAGTGGAGATCGCGTCCGCGGCGGACACCACCCTGGTGGTCACGGTGCCCGGCTTAGGGGACGATATCCAGGCCATCAAGGCCGGCATCCTGGAGGTGGCGGACCTCCTGGTGGTGAACAAGGCGGACCGGGAAGGGGCCTCCCGGACCCAACAGGACTTGCTCCAGATGCTGGAGCTGCAAACCCGCCGGAAAAGCGGGGATTGGAAGCCCAGGGTGTTCATGACCCAGGCCAAGAAAAACCTGGGGATTGATGAACTCATGGCCGGGGTGAAGGAGCACCGGGAACATCTCTCCCGGGACGGCGGCAAAGTCCTGCAGGCCGCCCGCTTAGCCCGCCTGCGCTCCGAGTTCCTGGACCTGTTGAAGGAAGGGTTGTTCGCCCACCTGATGGCGCACCTCACCCGGACGGGGCGTCTGGACGAGATTTTGCTGGACATCATGGAAAAGCGCACCGACCCCTACTCCGCGGGGGAGGCCCTGGTTCTGGAAACCCTGGGCCCCGGCGCGTCAAAAAAAAACCATTGAGGAGAGTTGGCAGGGAAGGCGATTCCCCCGCCCTTGGGCACCGCACGCCGTGCCCCTACCAGGGAAAAAATGTAGGGTGGGCACTACCCACCCATTCCTCTTCGAATATTACCTTTATGAGCACAACCTGAAACCTCTGCGAAAATGGCTTAAGCGATGACAAATCAGCTTCAAAGAAAAAAAACCAGTGGCACAAACTTCCAGCCTGTGGGTAACTCTTTGGTAAATCAAGGTTTTTTGCACAGGCTGGAAGCCGGTGCCACCAGAGTTTCTTCCTGGGTTTTGTTTGCCTGTGTACCGGCTGATTTTCGCAGAGCTCTCAACCTGGTATTACATGATCTCAAGTTCAGGCGGAGCAATATCTTCTTCCTGGGGCGGCTTGGGCGCGGGTTTTTTGGCCGGCCTTAAACGCCGGGGCGACTCCGACGGCAGGGTGGCAAGATAGCGGCCGGCGACCCACCCCTCCATGCGGCTCATGGGGTGGCGCACCTTCATCCATCCCTGGGAATTCTGTTCCAATTTCTCCAACTGATCATTAAACTTCAAATCTTTGACGGCCTCGGCTTCCATCTGCGGCCCGTTGCGCATTTTCAGTCTGAGGACCGCCACATAATAATAGACTTTTTTGGGGGCCTTTTCAGGCGGTCCAGCCAGACGCTCATCGGGTCGGTCTGACAAGGCCGAGGCCGGAAGCCAGCCGAGGATCCGGCCTTTTTCCACCAGGACCCGCCACCAGCCCTGGTCATTTTCTCCCACCTTTTGAACCTGGTCTCCTTTAAACAGCAGTTGTAGGGAGGGACAATCCTCACCGGCACACTCCCGCAACGGAACGGTCCTCCGGGTTATAAAATAGGCTATAGGAACCGGGGTGGGACTGAGCAATTCCCCTTGAATCCATCCCTCCTGGCCGGTCCGGCCGGACCTCACCTGCCACCAATCGACCTCGGTCAGATCCAACCTTTCCACCCTATCGCCTTTATAAAGCTGGGCCACCACGTTGCCGTCATAAGCCGGCTTGTCCCGCAAATAAGAGAGTTCGGAATTTAAATAGTAAAAGAGGGGGCCTGCCGGTTTGGTGGGAACGCAGGCGTTTATTGACGCCGCGATGATGACTGTCAACAGAAGATTCCTGAGATTAATACAAGCTCTCATGGGATAATTGCGACTCAAGGGTGGGGTCACCCGGCTTTTTCCAAAGCCTGGATCAGCCATTTATCCGATGTTTTTTTGAAGGTTGCCTGGTAAACCAGGTCGGCCTCTCTAAGATTAGTCGTGCGTCTCTCTTTGATCTTGCCTTGCCAGGTAATCCGGGCCGACACCCTATCCGGCCCCAGGGGTTTAAGGTCGTCGATTTTATAGGTAAGGCTTAAATAATCATAAGCCTCCCAGATTTTCAAGGTTTCCTGACGTTTTTGATCCAGTTGACGAAAGGTGGGGGCATAGAGACTCATGAATCGGGAGATATCCTTTTTCAAGTTGGCTTCCCGTAAACCGGCCATCACCTCTTCCAGTTGGGTCTTCAGGAGGGGAGAGGCTTCGGGCGCCGCTGAAGAGGGGGGCGCCTTGGGCTTCTCGGCGGCTGATGCAGGCGGACCCTTAACCGATTGGCCCGGGGCAGGCGCCGGGCTTGTCCGGGCCTCTTTAAGGTCCGGCGCTGAATCAAAACCTTTAAAGAAAAAGAAACTCAGGGAAATGATGATGACCAGTACCATGGCCACCACAAATCCATGCATCCAAAGATGAATCAGGGGCTTAGGATGACTCGGCTTCTCCCTAAGGAGCGGACTGAATTTTTCCGGGGTGGTCATGGTTAGAGGCGGAGGGCAGGAAGAGCAGTTCACCTGTTGAGGGGGGAGCACCGCGCCACAGTCCGGGCAAAGCCGTTCATCTTCTTGAGTTAAGGTGCTTCCCCCGCAAGATGAACAAAAAATCTCGCCTTCCGGATAAGACCGATG
Source organism: uncultured Desulfobacterales bacterium (assembly GCA_964618815.1). Taxonomy (GTDB): domain Bacteria; phylum Desulfobacterota; class Desulfobaccia; order Desulfobaccales; family 0-14-0-80-60-11; genus CAZUBT01. The sequence continues at coordinate 6,810 of CAZUBT010000091.1, forward strand.
GCAGTGGGGGCAGACCGGCATATGTAACCCGCCAGGCAGAGAAGTTTATTATACTTAACCGATAAAAAATTATATCATGATTACCTAACCCGGACAAGCCGGAACCAAAAACCTTCAAAGATTTACCACAAAGGCACAAAGGACACCAAGAAACACCAAGAAATATTTTTCCCTTTGTGAACCTTTGTGTTCTTTGTGTCTTGGTGGTTAATTTTCTTCCTACCGAACCCGGAAAAGCCGGAACCAAAAGGTTTTTAGCTAATTTTTTGCCGGAAAAAGCACGAATCCTAGAAATAAGTTACTAAAAAACAAGGGGCAAGGATGCAGGGTCCTTGCCCCGGGTTTCTTCAGGTTCCCACCGGCGGTATTACATGGCCTTGGGCGCCTTGGCGGGAGGTTCCGCGGGTTCCTCCTTTGGCGACGAAGCCCCCTTGCGCTTCGCCGGAGTCGGCCGCGGGCGCGACACCGGGAAGGTTTCCAGATACCTGAAGGCCACCCAGCCGATCATGCCGCCGGGGAGCTCCCTTACCTGGGCCCAGCCGCCGGAACCCATGTTGAGGAGTTCCACCTGGGTATTCAGGGGCAATGAGGTCAGCGCCCGGTTGCCGGTGCTGGGTCCGGCCCGCAAGGCCAGGCTGCTGATGGCCACATAGTAATAAGGCGCGCCGGGCCGGGTGGACACCGCGGAGGCCGGGATCCAGCCGGTTATCCGGGATTTCTGCGAAACCACCCGCCACCAGCCCTTGTAATCCTGGTCGATCTTGTCCACCCGGTCCCCCCGGTACAGGAGTTCCAGTTGGCGGCAATTGTAGTCGGCGCATTCCCGCAGATAGATGTTGGTGGTGGCCACATAGAAGGTGGCGCCTGACGGCCCGGAACTCAGCAAATCCCCGGGAATCCAGCCGATGACCCCGGAGCGGTCCAGCCGCCCCCGGGCCCAGCCCACCTCATTGCGATCCAGGATTTCCAGGCGATCCCCGCTGAATACCTGGGCCACGATGCCGCAGTCATAGCTGGGGCAGTCCCGCAAGTAGCTGCTGGCCGGAACCACATAGTAATAGGTAGGGGAAACGGGATACGAGCGGGGCGGCTCACACCCGGTGACCAGAGCCAAGCCCAGAATTATCAGAATCAGGCCGAGGACGCAGTTCCTGAGCTTCATGTTTACTCCTCCATTTCTTTCAGAGACCTGATCCGCCATTTGCCCTGCTCTTTGGCAAAGCGGATCTCGTAGGACTGTTTGGCGCTGGACAGCTCCTGATTGCGCCGGTTGCGGGTATCGATGTGCCAGGTGGCCCGGCCCACCACGTTATCCGCATCGATGGGCTGGATGTCATCCAGGGTGAACACCAGGTTGGTGTAATCAAAGTTTTCCCAGGCATTCAGGGTGTTGCGCCGCTTGTCGTCCAGGCCCGGGAAGGTCAGGGAATAGGTGCTCATATAAAGCACGATGTCTTTGCGCAGGTGCCCTTCCCTCATGCCGGAAAGGACGTTGAGCAATTCTCCCCGGAGTTCCGGAGTGGCGGTGGGAGCCGCGGCCGGAGGGGCTGAAGGCGCAGCCGGGGCTACCGCGGGAGCCGGAGCCGGGGCTGCCGGGGTGGGGGCCGGAGCTGCGGGCTTGGGCGCCGGAGCTGCCGCCTTGGGGACCGCGGGCGGAACAGGCGGCGGCGGAGTGGAAGTTCGGCTCATGAGTATAAACACCAAGAGCACAATTGCCACTCCCGCGGCGATCAACAGACCCTTGACCCCGGCCGACATCCCCTGGGGAGCCGCGGCCGGCCCGGCGGGCGCCGCCCCAAACGGGGCTTCCGGCTCCGCCGATTTGGGCGCTGCCCCGGGCCCCTTCACAGGCGCGTCGCATTCGTGGCAAAATTCTTGCTTGGGAGAGATGCGAATGCCGCATTCGGGGCAGAAGTGATCTCCGCCTTCCGGATGCATCAGGAAACTGCCGCACACGCTGCAATACCGTTGGCCTTGCTCGTAAGGGATCTTGCAATGGGGGCACTGGGCCATAACGGAACCTCCAAAACCGGCAGATTTGATTGCGTTCAATATCTGAGAATAAGCCCATAAAATCGTAAAACCCTGACTATGTCAATAATTTTTTGGATGCTGGCGGTTTTCGGCTTGCAGCTATTAGCTATCAGCTATCGGCCTTCAGCATTTAATCAGGGAATTAAAGAGGTCGAGTTTCGCACCCCATCTGAACCGACAAACCAGGTAATTAATAGGGTTCAGGCTCAATGCCGGCAGAAATTATCTGGTGGCGCAAGCTTTCCAGCCTGTGCGGCGGAACAGGCTTCAGCCTGTTTCACCTAAGGACAACCGAGGGCGGGTGTCCTACATTCCCGGATAACTTGCCCACAAACCGGCAGGAAACGGAATTTTGCAAGAGGCCCTAATGAAAGAAACATAAAAACTGACCGCGGAAAACGGAAAGCTGTAAGCTGATAGCTGGCCGCTATTTAATTGAGGCATCCCCAGGTTTACATTATAATGAAATTATCTCGAATTTAAGGAAGTCTGCTGGTGGCGGCTATTGCCCGACTGAAGAAATGGCTCTCCCAAAGGCGTCGCCCGGAAAAACCGGCCCGGACCTTGGGGCCTCCCCAGGCCCTCTTGGAGCGCTACTTCCAGTATAAACGGCTCCTGGCCGCCAACAGCGCCATCCTGACCTCAGTGACGGACCTCCAGGTCAAGATGAGCGAAGGTTTTCTCTTTGACCTGCACTACGTGCGGCAGGTCTGCCGGCGCCTGGACCTGGAAGTGGAGACCCTGGTAACGGCCCTCATCGCCATGTCCGGCGGCCGCTATACCGGCCTGGAGGAGGCTCGCGGCCGGGTGGCGGAGTTGATTGCCCAAGAACTGGCCGGCCCTCAGATTAAGCCGGGGCCCCTGGTCTTACCCCTAACTGAAGTCATGGAAGGCATGTTCTTCGGGGGCAAGGCCGAGAAGGTCGCGGAGCTGACCCGGGTTCAGCTGCCGGTCCCCCGGGGTTTTGCCGTCAGCGCTTACGCCCAGAAGCTGTTCTTCGAAACCGCGAACCTGGTGGATTATATCCGGCAGCAGATCAGCCGCTCCCACATCCGGGACCTGGAGAGCATGCGGGAGGCGGGAGAGGCCGTCCGGGAAAAAATTCTGTCGCTGCCCCTGCCCCAGGAACTCTCCCAAGAACTCCAACGACACCTGGACCGTTTGGACGCCTCCCGGGTGTCGGTGCGCAGCTCCGCCTTGCAGGAGGACAGCGGCTTCAGCTTTGCCGGCCAGTTCGAAACCTTCCTCAATGTGCCCCGGGAAATGGTGGAGACGCGTTATAAGGAAGTCATCGCCTCCCTGTTCACTCCCCGGGCCTTGTATTACTGCCACACCAGCGGCTTCTCGTATCAGGAGCTGGCCATGGGGGTGGCGATCATGGAGATGGCGCCGGCCAGAAGCGCGGGAGTGCTCTACACCGCAGACCCCAGACTGGGAAGCGAGGCCGCCATTATCAATGCGGTGTGCGGCCTGGGCTCCCTGGCCGTAGGGGGCGTGGTGGAGCCGGATGTTTTTAGGGTGGAGGCCGGGCAGATCACCGCCCGCCGGGTGGGGGAGAAAACCCGCATGCATCTGCCGGCTCCGGAAGGAGGAATTCTGGACCTGGAGACTCCACCGGATCGGAAAGGGGCCGCTCTGACGGACGCGCAGGTTCTGGAGCTTGCGGCCCTGGGCCGGAAGGTGGAGCGGCATTTCGGATGCCCCCAGGATATCGAGTGGGCCTTGACGGCGGAAGGGCAATTTTACCTGCTCCAGGCCCGGCCATTGCGCATCAGCCGGCAAGTAAAAGCGGAATACCTGCCGCCCCGCCTGAAGGACAAGTCGGTGCTCCTGGAAAGCGGCATCATCGCCTCCCGGGGCGCGGCCGCGGGGCCGGTGCACCTGCTGAAAAACGACGCCATGGAGGACATCCCCCAGGGCGCGGTGCTGGTGACCTCCCGGGCCTTGCCGGAATACGGCTTGGTGGTGGGCCGGGTGGCGGCCATGGTCTGCGAGGCCGGCAGCGCCACCAGCCATCTGGCCACGGTGCTCCGAGAGGCCAGGATTCCCGCGGTTTTCGGGGCCAAAGGCGCGGCCGCGGCGTTGAAGCCCGGGGAGGTGGTCACGGTGGACGCCTATTACGGCAATGTCTATGCCGGGCGCATCCCCGAGCTGCTCCAGATTCCCCAGGGCGGCGACGCAGCCTTGCGCCAGAGCCGGGCCTACAGGGTGCTGGAGCGGGCCTTGAAGCACATCACCCCCCTTCACCTCCTGGACCCCCGGGGGGAGAATTTTCGTCCCGAATCTTGCACGACTTACCACGACATTACCCGCTTCGCCCACGAAAAGGCCATGCAGGAGTTGTTCCAGATCTCCGCGGGCCGACTGGATGAGGACGGCGCCCGGAAGCTGGTGAGCGATTTGCCCCTGGAAATCCAGGTCATCGACCTGGGGGGCGGCCTGAGCCCCGAGGCCGCCCAAAAGGCTGCGGTTAGCCCTGAGGAGCTCCGCTCCCGGCCCATGCTGGCGTATTGGCGGGGGGTGAAGGCCGTGGGCTGGAAAGGGCCCAAGCCCATGGATCTGTCGGGGTTCCTCTCCGTGGTGCTGAGCGCCGCCACCGACACCAACATCCGGGAACGGCTGCACGAGAAAAATTTCGCCATCATCACCGCGGATTATATGAACCTGTCCAACCGCCTGGGCTTCCACTTCGCCACCATCGAATCCTTCCTGGCCGCGCCGGAAGAGAGCTATGTGAGCCTGGTGTTTCACGGCGGTGGCGCCGAATTGACCCGGCGCATGCGGCGGGTGCGCTTCCTGGCCAAGGTCCTGGAACACCTGGATTTCCGGGTGGAACTCAAGGAAGACTCCATCACCGCCCGCATTGACGGCTTCGGCGCCGCCGTACTGGAAGAAAAGCTGGAGATGCTGGGCCGGCTGATGATGTTCAGCAAACAACTGGATATGGTCATGCTCTCCGACAACGCGGTGGACCAGTGCTACCGGGACTTCATGGCCGAAGGGGATAATCCGCATCGGTAAGGGTTGCTGGGGGAGTTAGGGGTTAGGTTTTAGTTCTTAGTTCTTAGTTCTTAGTTCTTAGAATTATAGGGCGGCCCGTGGCCGCCGTAATTCGGCTCATTCCTAACCCGGACAAGCCGGAACCAAAAACCTTCAAAGATTTACCACAAAGG
>CAZUBT010000092.1:0-11993 GCA_964618815.1 uncultured Desulfobacterales bacterium
TCTTGGTGTTCCTTGGTGTCCTTTGTGCCTTTGTGGTAAATCTTTGAAGGTTTTTAGTTACGGCTTGTCCGGGTTAGGGCGTGCCGTACACGCCAAATGACGGCGGCCACGGGCCGCCCTATGGTATCTTGGCGGAGGAGGAAGGCTTGAGTAACCCGGCATCGCCTGAGATCGGCAATCTTTTCGGCCATATTCCTGCGCAGCTTTCGGAAGAATTTGTAGAAATCCTGGTGAAGACGACTTATTTTCATATGGAGCGCATCGTTTCCCAGGGCCAGGCCACCCCTCCGGGCCAGTGGTACGACCAGGAGACCCATGAATGGGTGGCGCTGCTCTCCGGGGGCGCGGGTTTATTATTGGAAGGGGACCCGGAGCCGGTGGTAATGCGCCCTGGCGACCACCTCCTGATCCCGGCCCGCCGGCGGCACCGGGTGGAGTGGACGGACCCCACGCAACAAACCGTGTGGCTGGCTTTGCATTTTAAATGAACATATTGTTTACTTAAGATTGTGCCTTTGCACCGATGAGTTTCATATGGCGCCGCGGTGCGCACCCTACGTTTGATACCGTTTTCGGTTATCGGTTATCGGTTAAAAATACCAGGATTATCAGCAACTTGAAACTTAAGTTTGTTGCATTGGAAACAGAACTTGAGAGCTCTGCGAAAATGGCTTAAGCGATGACAAATCAGCTTCAAACGAAAAGAAACCAGTGGCACAGGCTTCCAGCCTGTGCGTAACCATGTGGTAATTCAAAATTTTTTGCACAGGCTGGAAGCCTGTGCCACCAGAGTTTCTTCCTGGATTTTGTTTGCCTGTGTACCGACTGATTTTCGCAGAGGTCTCAACTTGGTATGACTCAATTCAGTTTCGAGTTTAGAGCAGTAAGTTTTGAACTTTGAACTTTGAACTTTGAACCTTGAACTTTGAACTTTCAACTTTGAAACTCGAAATTCCAAAGGGGTTAACGCATGTGGGAATATACCGATAAAGTTATGGAGCATTTCCTTCACCCCCGCAATGTGGGGGAGGTGGAAAATCCCGACGGCGTGGCCAATGTGGGGTCCCTGGCCTGCGGCGACGCCCTGAAACTCACTATCAAGGTGGATGACCAGGGGCGCATCGTCGACGCCAAATTCAAGACCTTCGGCTGCGCCAGCGCCATTGCTTCGGCCTCCGCGCTCACGGAGATGATCAAGGGCATGAGCGTGGACGAAGCCGCCAAGATCACCAACCAGGACATCGCGGATTTTCTGGGGGGGCTGCCCAAGGAGAAGATTCACTGCTCCGTCATGGGCCGGGAGGCCCTGGAAAAGGCCATCGCCTCCTATAGGGGGTTACCCGACACCGAGGCGGCGGAGAAAATCATCTGCGAATGTTTCGGGGTCACGGAAACGGAGATCGAGCGGGTGGTCCGGGAAAATAATTTGAAGACCGTGGAGGAAGTCACCAACTACACCAAGGCCGGGGGCGGCTGCGGCAACTGTCACGAAGCCATCATGGACATCATTAACCGGGTGCGGGCCACCGCCAAACCTGTGGAGAAGCCCAAACTCACCAATCTCCAGAAGATTCGGATGATCGAAGAGACCATCGAGCGGGAGATCAGGCCGTCTTTGCGCCAGGACGGGGGCGACCTGGAGTTGGTGGACGTGGTGGGAAATAAAGTATTGGTGGCCACCCGGGGCGCGTGCGCCGCGTGCGCATTGTCCCACCTGACCCTGAAGGATTTCGTCCAGGCCAAGCTGCGGGAGTTGGTGTGGCCGGAGTTGGAAGTGGAGGAGGTGTCCCAGTGACCATCTATCTGGACAACAACGCCACCACCCAGGTAGCCCCGGAAGTCCTGGAGGCCATGCTGCCCTATTTCCATGACCTGTACGGCAACCCCTCCAGCATGCACTCCTTCGGCGGGCAGGTGGGCCGGATAATCCGCCGGGCCCGGGAGCAGGTGGCGGCCCTGATCAACGCCGAGCCCGATGAGATTATCTTCACCAGTTGCGGCTCGGAGTCCGACAACACCGCGATCCGCTCGGCCCTGACCACCCAACCGGGGAAGCGCCACCTGGTGGCCTCCCGAGTGGAGCACCCGGCCATCAATGCCCTGGCAGCCCATCTGGCCAAAGAGGGGTACCGGGTGACGGAGCTTCCCGTGGACGGCGAAGGCCGCCTCAGCCTGGAGCAGTTCGCCCGCAGCCTCACCCCGGAGACCGCCATTGCCAGCCTCATGTGGGCCAATAATGAAACCGGGGTCATCTTCCCGGTGGAGGAGGCCGCGGCCACGGCCCGCAGCAAAGGCGTCCTGTTCCATACCGACGCGGTGCAGGCCGTGGGCAAGATTCCCATCGACATGAAGAAGAACGACATCGACATGCTGGCCCTGTCCGGCCACAAGCTCCATGCCCCCAAGGGGGTGGGCGCGCTGTACGTGCGCCGGGGCACCAAATTCTCCCCCTTCCTGATCGGCGGGCACCAGGAAAAGGGGCGCCGGGGCGGCACGGAAAACACCGCGGGCATTATCGGCCTGGGAGTGGCCTGCGAACTGGCGGCCCGGAACCTGGAGAAGGAAAATACCGCGGTCAAGAATCTCAGGGACAAACTGGAAATCGCCTTGCTCACGCGCATTCCCCATTCCCGGATAAACGGCGACCGGGTGCAGCGTCTTCCCAACACCACCAATATCAGTTTCAAATTTGTGGAGGGTGAGGCCATTCTCCTTTTGCTCAATGAACTGGGCATCTGCGCGTCCTCCGGCTCCGCCTGCACTTCCGGCTCCCTGCAGCCGTCCCACGTGCTTCGGGCCATGGGCGTGCCCTTCACCTTCGCCCACGGCTCCATCCGCCTGAGCCTCAGCGTCTATAATACGGAGGCGGAAATCGACTTCGTGATTGAAAAATTCCCCATCATTATCGAGAAACTCCGGGGCCTGTCTCCGTACTGGGAGGTGGGCGATGCGGCGTGCGCCACTTTTGAGGGGTAACCTGTATGGATGAATTAACCGACCTGGAACAGTGCAAGATCGAGGTCAAGACCACCAGGCAGTACCGGGAGGAAGTTCCGGCCATCGTGCAGGAACTGGTGCTGTCCTGCCGCACGGAGGACTGCTTCGATCATATCGGCCCGGAGCCCATCCCCTCCCGGGAGGCCGCCATCGAGGTGATTCACCGGGCTCAGCGCCTCCTGTATCCCGGTTACTTCATCCGCACCCGGGTGGATGAGGTGAATCTGGGCTACTATTTCGGCCAGGAAGCCCTGGCCTTTTTCGAGGTCCTGGCGGAGCAGATCGCCCTGTGTATCCGCCATGAGTGCCTGCGCTACGACCTGGCCTGCACCCACTGCGAGGAGCGGGGCCAGGAAGCAGCCATCCGCTTCATGCGGGAGCTTCCCCGGCTCCGGAGCGCCCTGGCCAAAGACGTGCGGGCCGCCTACGAGGGGGACCCCGCGGCCAAGGGCTATGATGAGATCATCTTCAGCTATCCGGGGGTCTTCGCGGTCACGGTGTATCGCATCGCCCATGAACTTTGGCATCAGGGCATACCCCTGATGCCCCGCATCATGACGGAATACGCCCACAGCCTGACGGGGATCGATATCCATCCCGGGGCCCACATCGGCGAGAGTTTCTTCATCGACCATGGCACCGGGGTGGTGGTGGGGGAGACCACGGAAATCGGGGACCGGGTGCGGATTTACCAGGGGGTCACCCTGGGAGCCCTGTCGCTGCCCAAAGACGCGGTGGACTCCCTGCGCACCAAGAAGCGCCACCCCACGGTGGAGGCTGACGTGATCATCTATGCCCAGGCCACCATCTTAGGGGGGGAGACGGTCATCGGGGCCCGCTCGGTCATCGGCGGCAACGTCTGGCTGACCGAATCCGTGCCGCCGGATACCCGGGTGTTTCTCAAGAAGCCGGAGCTGGTTTTCAAGGGAGGGGGCGGGGGGCAGGGGTAAAAGTTCAAAGTTCAAGGTTCAAGGTTCAAGGTTGAAGGTTGAAGGTTGGTTGTCGATTTATGGGGCTCGCCGGGCGCTGAAATGCGGCAGCGACTTATACCAAGTTCTGTTTCCAATGCAACAAACTTAAGTTTCAATTTGCTGATAATTCTGGTCTTTTTAACCGAAAACCGAAAACCGAAAACGGTATTAAATGTAGCCGCAGGCTTTAGCCTGGGCTTCATGGCATTTTTCTGACCCCGGTTCACTTGAACCTTGAACTTTCAACCTTTAACCTCTCCCAGGAGGCCGACATGAACGCCATCCACGACAGCATCCTCGGGACCGTGGGCGCCACGCCGTTAGTGCGGTTCAACACCTTGTTCAAGGGATTCCCCGTCATCGTAATGGGTAAGCTGGAGTTTATCAGCCCCTTGGGCAGCGTCAAAGACCGCATCGGGGTTTCCATGATTGAAGCCGGGGAGAGCCAGGGGCTTATCACGCCGGACACCCTCATCGTGGAGCCCACCAGCGGCAATACCGGCATCGCCCTGGCCTTTGTGTGCGCCGCCCGGAAATACCGCCTGCTCCTCACCATGCCTGAGACCATGAGTATGGAGCGGCGCAAGCTCCTGAAACATCTGGGCGCGGAGTTGGTCCTGACTCCCGGGGCCCAGGGCATGACCGGCGCCATCAATAGGGCCAAAGAGATCCTGGCCGATACCCCCGGCGCTTACATGCCCAACCAATTCGCCAATCCCGCCAATCCGGAGATCCACCGGCGCACCACCGCGGAAGAAATCTGGCGGGACACCGGGGGCGGGGTGGATATCCTGGTGGCGGGAGTTGGCACCGGCGGCACCATCACCGGGGTGGCGGAAGTCATCAAGGCCCGGAAACCCTCCTTTAAGGCGGTGGCGGTGGAACCCGCGGATTCCCCGGTGCTCTCCGGCGGCCAGCCCGGCCCCCACAAGATCCAGGGCATCGGCGCGGGTTTTATCCCGGAGATTTTAAATACCCGGATCATTGATGAGATCATCACCGTCAGCAACGATGAAGCCTTTGCCATGGCCCGGGAGGTGGCGAAAAAGGAAGGCATCCTCTGCGGCATCTCCTCCGGCGCGGCAGTCTGTGCGGCCCTGAAACTGGCCCGGCCTCCCGAGAATCAGGGGAAGATGATAGTGGTGATCCTCCCCAGCACCGGAGAGCGGTATCTGAGCACCGAGCTTTTTCAGGAGTGAAGGGATTGAGGGGAGGGGGGTAAGGTCCACAGGCGAGACGCCTGTGCCACTGGCCCCTGGCCCCTTCTCACAAGGATTTTCTCAGAGGTCTCATACCGAAGTGCAATCAAAGAATTACAAAACGCTATCGTAGTGGCGCACCCATGTGTGCGCCCAAAGCGGGCGAACACAAGGTTCGCCCCTACGAGAAATAAACGTTTGATGGCGAATTGGTCTCAAATACTTATAAACAAATTGGTTAATCCTCTTCTATTGATATTATCCGCTCTGCTCTGCACCCTGGCCGGCTGCGTGGCGGAACCGCCGGGGGTAAAGCCCATGGACCTGAACCGGGATGAAATTAAGGCCAATCTCCTGGCCCATTTGACCTACCTCAGCAAAACCCTGGGGGACCGGTCCGTTTACCAGCCCGGCAACCTTAAGGCCGCAGAAGACTATGTGTTCGAGAACTTCTCCAGGATGGGCTACCAACCCCGGCGGCAGACCTTTATCTGTCAGCGCCTGGAAGTGAGCAACGTCATCGCCGGGGACCAAAGCCCTGACGGCTATTACATCCTGGGGGCGCATTTCGATACCGTGGCGGGCACTCCCGGCGCGGATGACAACGCCAGCGGGGTGGCGGTGCTTCTGGAGGTCGCCCGCCTGGCCCGGGACCTTAAATTGCCCTTCCCCTGGACCTTCATCGGCTTCACCACCGAGGAGCCTCCCGCGTTCTTCACCCCCTACATGGGCAGCCGGGTTTACGCCAAAGCCGCCCGGAAGCGCAACGACAAAATCCTGGGGATGCTCTGCCTGGAAATGGTGGGATATTACCGCCAGGAGCCCGGGAGCCAGTCCCTGCCTTTTACCCTGAAGCTCATGGGCTTTCCCACCACCGGGAATTTTATCGGCCTGGTGAGCGACGGGCGCTCCAAGCCCCTGATGCAGCGGCTGGATAAGGCCGTCAAACAGGGCTGCCGCCTGCCCACCGTGGCCCTGTCCGTGCCCCTGGGAGGCCATCTCTTGCAGGAGGTGCGCCTGAGCGATCACGCCAATTTCTGGGATGAGGGCTACCCCGCCATCATGCTCACGGACACCGCGTTCTTCCGCAATCCCCACTATCACGGCCCGGGGGACGTGCTGGAAAACCTGGACCTGGAGGCCATGACCGAGTTGACTTTGGGCCTGGCCCATTTCCTGAGCCTGGAAAGGTAGGGAGATAAAAGCCGGTTTTCTGTTTTCTGTTTTCTGTTTTCGGTTTCCGCTCATAATTTAGAAAGTTGCCCCCAGGTCAATAAATCTGCGGTCAGTTGACAAAGTCCATTGGCTTACTACTTACTGATCACTGCTCATTGTTCACTGCTAAGCCGCCACCTGCCCACTTCGGGGAAAATCTGGTAAGATAAAAAAAATCATCCGGAAATCAAAGGATCAGCATGGATAAAAAATTCTTCGGCAAAATCATGGACGACCCCTGGGAGTCCCTGGCCAAGGGGCCCCGGGAGGTCATGCAGTCCATCTGGGAAAAATATCTCGTGGAAGTACTGGGCGCCTCTCTCAAGAGCGGCCGGGTGCAAAAGGTGCGGCGGGAGATTGAAAAACAGGCGGATTTTCCCAAGATCTTCCAGGACTGGAATAATCTCTCCCCCCAAGACCGGTCCAAGGCCTGGCGGCCTCTGATGATGGCAGCCAAAGAGAAGGTGAGAGCAGCCCAAGACAGGTGCGTCCGCTGCGGCGAATGTTGCGAGATCTCCAGCCCCACCCTGTTCGCCCTGGACTTGGCGCTCTTCCAGAAAGAGATTCTCACCTGGAACGAGGTTTATACCCTGCGGCCCGGAGAACAGGTGACCTCCAGGGAAGGCAAGCCGGAAACCCTCCGGGAAGAACGCCTGAAGATCCGGGAGGTCCCGGGCAGCCGGCAATGCTGGTTCTATCAGGCGGCCACCCAGGTCTGCAACATCTATGAGGACCGGCCGGAGCAGTGCCGCCGGCAGAATTGCTGGGGAGAGCCGGCCCCGGAACCGGCCCCGGAGGATTTCCTGACCCGCCGGACCCTCTTGAGCGGCGTGACGGAGGTATGGGACCTTGTTCAGGCGCATACGGAACGCTGCGCCTCGGCCCAGGTCTCCCAGGGGTTGCGGGACTTGGCTGCGGACAACCAGGAAGGCGCCCAGACCTTATTCGAGGCCCTGCATTTTGACCACTACCTCAGGCAGATGTTGATAAATGAATGGGAATTGACCCCCGCGGCCACGGAATTTCTCCTGGGGCGGCCCCTGACGGAATTGCTGCTGGCGCACGGCCTCAAGGCCGCCATGACCCCGGAAGGGGTATTTCGCCTGGGGCCCGGATCATGCGGGGAATAAGCCCGGTTCCGACAAGAACTTACCCGGTCGGGGCCTCCATGTTCCGGTAAAATTCACCACCAAGACACCAAGGTCCACCAAGAAAATTTTAAATTGCTGCCCAAGGCTGAGTCTTTGAGCATCAACAAATGGTTTCTTTGCGTACCTTGGTGTCCTTGGTGTTTTTGTGGTTAAATATCCATTCCACCCCATGCCTTTCCTGAAGAAACTTATCTTTCTGAGCCTCCTCCTTACTCTGGCCGGGATTGCCCCGGGAGGCGCCGATGAATTCCAGACGCCTCAACCCGGACGGGCTTTCCGGTTCCCCCGGGATCACGGCGCGCACCCGGAGTTTCAGACGGAGTGGTGGTACTGGACCGGCCACTTGAAATCGGCCTCGGGAGAATCTTTCGGCTACCAGCTCACCTTCTTCCGGGCGGCCTTGCGGAAGCCCGATCCCCAGGCCCGGTCTGCCTGGTCCTTCCATACCGTTTATTTCGCGCACCTGGCTGTAAGCGATGTCCGGGGCCGCCGTTTTGTTTTCCGGGAGAAGGCCGGCCGGGAAGCCCTGGGCCTGTCCGGCGCCCGCACGGAAACCCTCAAGGTCTGGATCGACTCCTGGCAGGCGGAACTTAAGGGCGAAGATTTCCACCTAGCCGCCCGGGATGTAGATCTGGGGTTGAACCTGGTCCTGACCCCCCGGAAGCCCCCGATTCTCCATGGAGAAAACGGTTTTAGCCGCAAGGCGGCCCAACATGCCGGGGCCAGCCACTATTACTCCATGACCCGTCTGGACACCCGGGGCCGCATCACCGTGGCGGGCCGGGACCTGGAGGTGAAAGGGGAATCCTGGATGGACCATGAGTTTTTCACCGGCTCCCCGGCCCCGGATCAGGTGGGTTGGGACTGGTTCGCCCTGCAGTTGGCCGATGGCGGCGAAGTGATGCTGTATCTCCTGCGCCGCCAAGATGGAACCCCGGACGCGGCTTCTTCCGGAACTTATATTGACCCCCAAGGTCGGCCCCGGCATCTCAATATGGCCGATTTTCAGGTCAAGGCTTCCGGCGCCTGGAAATCTCCCCATACCGGGGCTACGTATCCCGGCGGTTGGGAAATCGTCCTTCCCGCCCTGGGCTATCGGCTCAACCTTACCCCCAGTCTTGCGGACCAGGAAATCCGGGCTGAGGTTCCCGCCCGCCTGGCCTATTGGGAGGGCCAGGTGGCGATTCATGGGGAAAAAAACCGGCAGCCGGTTTCCGGCAAGGGCTACGTGGAACTTACCGGCTACGCCGGGCCTATGAAGGGCTGGTTTTGAGGCGGAGAGGGTTGGCCGTAGTCGGGGTAGTCCTTCGAAAAATGTCCCCGGGCCTTCCCCTCAAAATCACTTTTGCAACAGCCTTAAATTACCGCGATGGGCAATGCCAGCAATAATTTTTTCGTGGCGTTGCCATGTTACAACCTAGTGTAGTAAAAAATTGGGCCCCTGACTTTTTAACGGGGCCTCAAGTTTTAGTTCGACAGAGTTTCTCTATTGGCTGCCATTGTCCCGGTTATGGTTGTGCTGTAATGCCAAGTTCTGTTTCCAATGCAACCAACTTAAGTTTCAATTTGCTGATAATCCAGGTATTTTTAACCGAAAACCGAAAACCGAAAACGGTATAAGGTATCAACAATGATATGAATTAAATATATTTCACAAAACAACCCTTCCTTCAAATAAATATCACAAGCTAAAAAAAAACTTGATTTTTATAAAGATTATCTGCTATACGAGGTATTGGGGAAGCTATCCCGTCTTTATGGGGGAGACGGCAGTTCAATTTTCCCGCCCCAAGGCAGTCAACCACCCCGGTATGAGGGTTATCTATGTTGCCCTATCTGGTAGGGATATTGGTCTGTTTAGGGATGTTGGCAGGTTGTGGGGGAGGCCATCAGGGCAACCTGATCCAGACTCCCACCGCCGCGCCGGAAACGGTAGTCCCGGCGGCCCCCGCGGAAGAAGAGACCCTGGCGGAAGAATTGAGCGCCAAGCGCCTGGAGGAACTCTACGCCAAAAGCGGCATCCCCGGCTGGGATGCGGGCCTGGAAGAAGAATTGAAGAAATGGGAACATCAGGTGAAATTTGATGTGCCCATTGAGATGAACAAGCAGGTGCGGGCTTACCTGGTCTATTTCTCCACCGAGCGCAAAGACACCATTCGCCGCTATCTGTCCCGTTCCACCCGCTACCTGCCCATGATCAAAGATACTTTCCAGGAGTATGGGCTGCCGGATGATCTGGCCTATCTGGCCATGATTGAGAGCGGCTTTGTGAACAAGGCCGCGTCCCATGCCGGCGCGGTGGGCATGTGGCAGTTTATCCGGGGCACCGGCGTAAGATACGGGCTGGTCATTGACGGCTACGTGGATGAGCGCCGGGATCCGGAAAAGGCCACCCGGGCCGCCGCCCGCTACCTTCTGGACCTGTACAAGCAATTCGGCTCCTGGTATCTGGCCGCGGCTTCTTATAATTGCGGGGAAGGACGGGTGCAGCGGGAGCTTAATCAGAGCAGCCATAAGAATTTCTGGGAGCTCTCCGCAAATATGTGTCTCCCCAGTGAGACCAAAAACTATGTGCCCCAGATGATTGCCGCCACCATCATTGCCAAAAATCCCGAGAAATTCGGGTTTCGCAGCGTGCCCTATCAGCCTGCCATGAGCTGTGAGAACGTCGAGGTGAAGGAGCCGGTCTCCCTCCGGGCAGTATCCTATGCGGTCAATGTGCCCCTGGATGACGTACAGGCCCTGAACCCGGAACTGCTCCGGGGCGTCACTCCGCCGGATGCCTCCAAGTATGCCCTGAAAATTCCCGCCAAGACCGGCGCCCTCTTTGCCAAAAACATCCAGCTGGCCCGCATCGAGCATCCCGCGGTGGCCTCCAGGGCGGTGCAGACGGGCAAAAGCGCCAAATATGCTTCCAAGTCCCGCAGTTCCACCCGGGTGGTATCATCTTCCCGCAAGGCGGATAAAAAGACCAGGACTGTGGCCAAGGCCGAGACCTCCGCGAATGGCAAGAAAGGCAAAGCCGCTTCCAACAAACCCGGGGTAAGCGCCTCGCCGAAATTGGCCTCCATTTTCGGCAGCCCTGCCGCCATTGCCTCGAAGTCCGCGGCCAACGGGCAAAAGAAGGCAACTCCGGTAGCTTCCCAGGACTCCAAAGCCAAGGGCAAAACCCAGGCCCAGAAAAAGTCCGGGAGCGCCAAGGTAGCCAAAAAAACCGATACCGGCAAGAACTCCAAGACCAAAACCTCTCAGAAAAACGGCGCCTCCAACAGCCGCTCCAAAGATAAAGAGAAAGTCTCCAAGAACGGTTCTCGCCCGGTATTGGCCGCGAACCGCAAGCCTTTACTCTAGGACTAGGCCGCGCCCTTCAAGGGGCGCGGCCATTTTTTCTTCCTCCTCCCCCTTGACAATCCTCACACAATGTTTAAAATTCTAACGATAATTAGCACTCACCTCAGACGAGTGCTAACAACAATTCAATCGTAATTCCACCCTGAGGAGGTTGTTTATGAAGGTCAAACCCTTGAATGATCGGGTTCTGGTCAAACGTACGGAAGAACTCACGGTTACCAAAGGCGGCATTGTCATCCCCGACTCCGCCAAGGAAAAGCCCATTGAAGGCAGCATCATCGCGGTGGGCCCCGGCAAAATGAGCGAGCAAGGCCAACGCATGACCCTGCAACTGAAGGAAGGCGACAAAGTCCTGTTCGGCAAATACGCCGGCACCGAAATCAAGATGGAAGGCGAAGAATACTTGATGATGCGGGAAGAAGACGTCCTGGCGGTCATCGAAGATTAACCCCCCGGCTTCATCTTTAATCCCAACCGTAATTCTTGCTTAGCCACGCACCAATCAAAGGAGGATTCCAACAACATGTCTGCCAAAGAAATTAAATATGACATCAAAGCCCGGGAGTCCATGCTCCGGGGGGTCAATGCCCTGACCGATGCGGTCAAAGTAACTCTGGGCCCCAAGGGCCGCAACGTTATTCTGGACAAGGCCTTCGGCGCCCCGGTTATCACCAAGGATGGCGTCACCGTAGCCAAAGAGATTGAACTGGAAGACAAATTCGAGAACATGGGGGCCCAGATGGTTCGGGAAGTGGCCTCCAAGACCTCGGATGTGGCCGGCGACGGCACCACCACCGCCACCATCCTGGCCCAGTCCATTTACCGGGAAGGCTCCCGGCTGGTGGCCGCGGGCACCAACCCCATGGCCCTGAAACGCGGCATTGACCAGGCTGTGGTTGCGGTAGTGGAGGAACTGCACAAGATCTCCAAACCCACCAAAGACCAGAAAGAGATCGCCCAGGTGGGCACCATCAGCGCCAACAATGACGCCTCCATCGGCAACATCATCGCCGACGCCATGAGCAAGGTGGGCAAAGAAGGGGTCATCACCGTAGAAGAAGCCAAGGGCATGGAAACCACCCTGGAAGTGGTGGAAGGCATGCAGTTCG
>CAZUBT010000093.1:0-11965 GCA_964618815.1 uncultured Desulfobacterales bacterium
CAAATCCAAACCCAAAGGCAAAAAGAAGCAGGCGGTAGGGTAGGGGCGCGGGAGTAAGGCTAAAAGGTTAATTCCAATCTAGTTAAGAATTGTTTTCGATTACGCGGGGGATTTTCAATAACTTATTTCTAGGATTCGTGCTTTTTCCGGCAAAAAATTAGGTAAAAATCTTTTGGTTCCGGCTTGTCCGGGTTCGGTAGGCAGAAAATTAACCACCAAGACACAAAGAACACAAAGGTTCACAAAGAGAAAAATGTTTCTTGGTGTTCCTTGGTGTCCTTTGTGCCTTTGTGGTAAATCTTTGAAGGTTTTTGGTTCCGGCTTGTCCGGATTAGGTGTCAATCTAAGAGGATCTATGACCAATTGCCGACTTGGGGCAGGCGCAGCTGAGGCCGGCGCATAACCCCGTCGGGATCGGCCGAAATGTCTTAGGACAAATGAGGAGAAGGCCATGTCAGCGAATACGATATCCTGGAAAAGGCTCTTAGTTGTCCTGATATTTTTGGCTAATGGTTTCATATTCCCCGCAACCTCCGCCCATGCTCAGGGTGATGTCCCTGCTATGTTTAAACAGTATGGGTTCACTTACCATTATGGCGCCGGAAGTGGCGATTATTACACTGGGATATTGTATGCCAGGGCAGATGTACTACCAAATCCTAGCGTTAGCGACCCTATTAGAAATGATGGTTACAATGTGGGCTTCACGCAGTGGAATATTAACCGAGACGGCACCATGGGTTACTACGAGATTAACTGGGAGATTATTTTTCCCACCGGCTATGACGTCGGCGAAGAAAAACGAGGCGATGTGGTGGTCAATTCCTATTACGATGCGGAAAGCGGCATCACATATACTCCAATACACTGCAGTAGCGTAATAGGCACGGAATACCTGGGGAGCGAGCACGATTACATCATTACGGACGGGGTCAACGAGTATTTGTTCGGCAGCAGCGGCGGCTTCTTCGAAGAGGCGGACTTGACCGCGTATGCCTATGATTTCAAGTTCACCTACGGCAATGGAGATTACTATACCGGCACCATGTATGCGGAGCCGGAGAAGGGCTACTCCACCAGCTACACCCAAACCACCACGGATGAAAACGGCCAGACCGGCTCCTACGTAATCACCGAGGCGACCGGCGGTTATGACGTAGGCCAAGCGGGCCAGGTCTATGTGAACAGCTACTACGACCAGGAGAGCGGCAACACTTATATCCCGATGGGCAACGGCACGATGGTGGGCGCCGGCTACCTGGGAAGTGAGCACGATTACATCCTCCTGGCCGGGGTCCCCGAGTATTTGTTCGGCAGCAGCGGCGGGACCTTCTATGAAGCTGATTTGGCCGTGCATGCCTATGATTTCAAGTTCAGCTACGGCAATGGGGATTACTACACCGGCACGGTGTATGCGGAGCCGTGGAAGGGCTACTCCACCGCCTACACCCAAACCGTTGTGGATGAAAACAGCCTGACCGGCGCCTACGCCATCACCAAGGAGACCACCGGTTATGATGTAGGCCAAGCGGGCCGGGTCTATGTGAACAGCTACTACGACCAGGAGAGCGGCAACACTTATGTCCCGATGAGCAACGGCACGATGGTGGGCGCCGGCTACCTGGGAAGTGAGCACGATTACATCATCCAGGCCGGGGTGCTCGAGTATTTATTCGGCAGCAGCGGCGTCTTTCATGAGGCGGACTTGACCGGTTATGCCTATGACTTCAGGTTCACCTACGGCAACGGCGATTACTACACCGGCAAGGTGTATGCGGCGCCGGAGAAGGGTTACTCCGCCGCTGGCTACACCCAAACCGTCACCGATGAGTACGGCCGGACCGGCGCCTACGCCATCACCGGGGTGACCACCGGTTATGATGTAGGCCAGGCGGGCCAGGTCTATGTGGACAGCTACTACGACCAGGAGAGCGGCAATATTTATCCTCCGGTGACCAGTGGCACGGCAGTGGGCGCCGGCTACCTGGGAAGTGAGCACGATTACATTCTCCAGGCCGGGACGCCCGGGTATTTGTTCGGCAGCAGCGGCGGCGTCTTCTATGAGGCGGACTTGCCCGTTAATGCCTATGTTTTCACGTTCAGCTACGGCAATGGGGATTACTACACCGGCACGATGTATGCGGACCCGGTGATGGGCTACTCTGTGGGTGGCACCCAAACCACCACGGATGAAAACGGCCAAACCGGCACTTATGAGATTACCGGCACCATCACCGGCGTTGACGCGGGCGGGAGCGGCCAGGTCCTCATATCCAGCTACTACGATGCGGAGAGCGGCAAGAGTTTCACCCCCCTGGGGAATGGCGGCGTATTGGGCGCCGATTACCTGGGTAGCGAGCATGGCTATATCATCAAGGATGGGGTTTCCGAGTACTACTTCGGCGAGGGGCAGTACGAGGCGGACCTGGTGACGGGCGGGGTCAACACCTTCCGTTTATCCTACGCCAACGGCGATTACTACACCGGCACAGTGTACGCCGACCCCGCCGCCTACCGCTATTACCTGGGCTATACCCAAACCGTTACTGATGAGAACGGTCAGCCCGCCACCTATGAAGTTACCGCAGTGGCTCCGGGGACCGCCACGGATCCCCGATATGGTTCTGTTTACGTAACCGGCTATTTCGATGCTGAAACCGGTCAGACCTATACTCCCACCGTTATCGGCAACCCCCTGGGGACCAACTACCTGGGCAGTGAAGCGGGCTATATCCTCAAGAGCAAAATTGATTATCTACGGTTCGGCTTCTCCGGCGGCGTCTTTTGGGAGGCGGATGTTGCCGCGCTGTACAATTTCACCTTCCATTACGGCAATGGGGATTTCTACCAGGGGACGGTGTATTCCGCGGCCGGCTATCCCGTAGGGTACAAAAAGTATCAGGATGATGAAACCACCTTCCAAACCGGCGTGCAAGGATATTATGAAATCACCGGGGCAAGTTATGTCGGTTACAACAAAAAATATCGATTAGGCCAGGTCTCTGTGGGTTGGTACTATGATGCGGAGAGCCAGATGACTTGGAAGCCGGTGGCCAAAGCTAAACCGCCGGTTTTTCTTGGCGCGGTGGGCTCCGATAATCTGGGCAGCGAATACTACTATATAATCAAGCGGAACATTGGTAAATTCTACTTCGGCGGTGGCTATTATGAGGCTGATGTCTATTGAGTTAATACTAGTAGCGTAAAATATATTGCCTTGATGTAGGGGCGGGTTTAAAACCCGCCCCTACGTTGCTCCGAGTAATAACATAATAACGTAACGCCGTTATGAAAAGTAGTCCGGATAATTTCTAAAATTAAGGACGCGTTGTTTAATCAGAGCATAAAAGCGATTTAAGCGCCCCAGAGGCGACCCGGCGGGTCGCCCCTAGGAGGGCGCGAGGTTCATCAGGTTTTTGCCGAACCCCGAAAACCGGCTTTACAAAAACCTGGGCTTGCGCTTTTCAAGGAAGGCCGCGGCCCCTTCTTGGGCATCCGGGGACGCGAAGCACTGGGCAAAGCCGTCCATCTCCAGGGCGCAGCCGGTGGCCAAATCCACCTCCACTCCCTGGTTCATCACCCTTTTGAGGGTCTTCAGGGCCACCCGCCCCTTTTCCGCTAGGGAGCGGGCCACCTGGCGGCATTCTTCCATGAGTTCGGTTTCGGGAAACACCCGGGCCACCAAACCCATGCTTTTGGCCTCCCAGGCGTCAATGACCCGGCCGGTAAGGCACAACTCTTTGGCCAGAGCCTTGCCCACCAGGCGGGCCAGACGCTGGGTGCCGCCGAAACCGGGGATGATCCCCAGATTGATCTCCGGCTGGCCGAAGCGGGCGTTTTCCGAAGCATAAATGATATCGCAGGCCATGGCCATCTCACAGCCGCCCCCCAGGGCAAAGCCGTTCACCGCGGCGATCACCGGGATGTCCAGGGCTTCGATCTTAAATCCCACCTCATGAGCGCTCCGGGCGAAATCCCGGGCGGTGAGGGGATCAAGCTCCATAAACCTGCGAATGTCCGCGCCGGCAATGAAGGCCCGGCCCTGCCCGGTCATGATCAGCGCCCGAACCTGGGGATTGCCTGCCACCTCATTAAGGACGTCCCGGATCTCCCCGAACATCTCCGGGTTCAAGGCGTTCAACTTCTCCGGGCGGTTGAAGGTCAGGGTGGCCACGGGGCCGTCCACTTGAAAAATCACCGTCTTATAAGGCATGGCGCCCTCCCCTGCTGTTTGGTCCTGGTCTGGTCTGAAGAGTTTTCTGTTTTCTGTTTTCGGTTTTCTGTCAAAAACCGTTAAGCACCTAATTTTCATGGTTCCGAGCTCCGTTTGGGCACGGAAGATGTAGGGTGCGTCCTACGCACCGACTCCTCTTTTCATGGTTTCGGGGTTCCGAAAGACCATGAATAACTGCGAATAATTTAACCAAGTATCCGACAGGTTTCATAAAAAGCCAAAAGAAAAATCCATCGGGCGGGACGTGCCCGCCATGGTCAGGAAAAACCGTGCTCAGTCAGTCAAAGTCTTCCGGCAAAGCCACATCCTCCAGGGAAGCCGGCCGCCACCGGGGCCGGTCATCTTTATCAATGATTCTGGCCCGGATGCCCTCTAAGTAATCGGGGTGAGAGATCATAAAGGCCGCGGCCCGGGCCTCCCGGGCGAAGACTTCCTCCAGAGGCCGCCCCTCATCGGCCCGCAGCAGCTTGAGGGTGAGGGCCAGGGCCGTGGGGGAGCGCTGGGATAGGCGGTGAAAGACCTCTTCGCATTGTTCGGCCTCCGAAGAGCATTGGGAAAGAGAGGCCAGAATTTCCTGAATCGAGTTTTTCCCGGCAAAATGCTCCGCGATCCAGCCATCCAGCCCGGGATCGGCAGGAATGGCCGCCTCGCTCAGGGACTCCAGCCAGCCCCGAAGTTGTTCCAGGGCCGCGGCTTTTTGCGAGGCCACCGCGTCCGGGGGATTCTCCAGCAGATCCCGGAGTTGCGGCAAGTTCCGGGAATTGATCAGGTGAGTGGCCAGCCCCCCCCGGACACATTCCCCGCCCGCCAGTTCATAGCCCGTCAAAGCCAGGTATTCGGGATAGCCCGGCGGGCATTTCGTGAAGAGCCAACCCGTAGCCCCCACGTCGGGGAAAAAACCGATCCGGGTCTCGGGCAAGGCCATGCGGGTGCGTTCCGTGGCCGCCACCAGGTCCGCGCCCGCGGCCAGGCCCAGCCCGCCCCCCATGGTGATGCCGTCGGCCAAGACGATTACCGGCTTGGGAAATTGATGGATGAGCAGGTCCAGGTCGTATTCTTCCCGGAAAAATTGCATGGCCCGATCCGGCGCGCCGGTCTCCACCGCGCGGCCCAGTTCCTTCAGGTCGCCCCCGGCGCAAAAACCCCGGTCACCGGCCCCTTTCAAGCACACGAAGCGAATTGCGGCATCTGTCAGGGCCTCATCCAGGGCTCTCCTCAAGAGCCGGATCATTTCCAGATTGAGGGTATTGATAGAGTGGGGGCGATTAAGGACCACGGCCCGCATTTGGGAAAAATCTTTGATCAGGACGGGAGACTCTTTCATGAGGGTTTTCGGTTGGGAAATTCTATCGATTATAGGAGTTATACGGCCTTAACCGGCATCCGCCACGGCTTCTCCGGCCAGGACCTCCCTCTGCAATCTAACCAGACGCACCCATATCCGTTGATTCCGCCACGCCGCCGGGCCGGGAAAAACCACCCGCAGGTAATTGTCGCTCAAACCCTGGAGCCAACCCGACTCTGAGGCCGGGCCTTCCACCAGGACCTCCCTGACTTTACCCAACTGGGACTGGAGAAATTGCTGCTTTTTTAATCGGCCCAGGTCCCGCATGACTTTGGCCCGCTCCCGGACTTCTCCGGCCGCCACCCGGGGCATCAGGGCCGCGGGGGTGCCGGGGCGGGGGGAAAAGGGAAAGACGTGGAGATAGGTCGCCGGCAACGACGCCACCAGGTCCCGGGTGGCCTCAAAGTCCGAGGCCGTCTCTCCCGGAAATCCCACCAGCACATCCAGCCCTAGGGCCGCGTCGGGAAAGCCGCGGCGAATATTGAGGACCAGGTCCCGGAAATCCCCGGGGGTATAGGGGCGGCCCATGGCCTGGAGCACCGGGGCCGCGCCGCTCTGCAGCGGCAGATGGAAGTGGGGACAGAAACCCGGTAACCCGGCGCAGGCCTCCAGGAGTTCCGGCGTGACTTCCTGGGGCTCCAAGGAACTGAGGCGCACCCGAAAAGGCCAGGCGCGGCCGGTAAGATCGTTTTCGGTTTTCGGTGGTCGGTTTTCGGTGAAATTGGAGGGCATTATAAATAATTCCGCCGTGGAGTCGGCAGTATTTGCAACGCAACCTGACCTAACCTGGTTCAGCAATGCCGCCAGGGTCGCGGGCGGGTCCAAATCCCGCCCGTACTGTCCCAGGTCCACCCCGGTGAGCACCACTTCCTGATAACCACGGGCGGCCAATTCCTGCAGGGCCGCGGCTACCCGGCCCAAGGCCAGGCTGCGGCTGCCCCCCCGCACCTGGGGCACGATGCAGTAAGTGCACCTGTGGTTGCAGCCATCCTGGATTTTGAGCCGCGCCCGGGTGTGGCCCGGCAAAGGGGTGGCGGGCCAGGGGTAAAATTCCTCCCCAAGACGGTCCACGGCGATGCTCTCGCCCGGTTCACGCCCACCCTGACCCTCTCCCCATAAGGGAACTGGTAACAAGCCGTTCCCCAGGGCCCCTGATTCAAGGTCTGACAATGGGGTGAGCCCGGAGGTCATGGAAGCAACCAAATCCGCCAGGCCGGCCTTTTCCCGGTTTCCCAGCACCATTTGCACCCCCTTCAGGGCCGCAAGTTCCTCCGGGGCCCGCTGGGCATAGCAGCCGGTGACCCAGATGGCCGCATCCGGATACTCCCGAGCCAGGCGGCGGATGGTCTGACGGGCCTGCTGGTCGGCCCGGCCGGTGACGGTGCAGGTATTGACCAGGACCGCGTCCGGGGGCACCCCCGGCGGGGCCGGCTCCCAGCCCCGGCGCACCAGCCCCTGGGCCATGCAGGCGCTGTCGCATTGATTAACTTTGCACCCGAAGGTGATGACCAGGAAATATGGCAAGTTGGCGACTCGAAGAGAGAAATGCTAGGCATGCCGTACACGCCAAGTTTTGGCCACTGCGCCGATTCACTTCATATTACTCGGAGCATCAAATAGTTCCCATTGGCTATTAAGCTCTTCAGGGAAAAATCCCCCCTGACCCCCCCTTCAAAAAAGGGGGGAACCATTTTATGCACTGAGTAATATGAAGATAGCAAATGCTCTCCCGAAAAGCCACGGCCGGGGTTTTATTTAAGATGGGGGCGTTGTCAAAGGAAATTTTCGGCTGAGGCCGGGGGAGATGGGACTGTTGCAAAATACATCGTAAATTAATCAAGAACCCTGACATTTATTACTAGACTTATTGGCTTAACCTGTTGTATTTTAATGGAAATAATATTTTCCTGGAGTCATCCAGGAGCAAGACCGGCAGCGCCAACGGGTCCTTTTCCGGAAACTTCATTTATGACCGACTATTGCAGCGGCGGTGGCATTTCCTCCGCGACCTGTCCTGAACCGAGCACTTTCCCTGCCATAAAGCCTCTCTTAGAACCTGCCATTGGGTTTTAATGAGGTAAAAAACCCCAGAGGCAGGCGGCGGGATGATGTCGCCGCCTGGGACTCCGGGGTCTTTTGCCGGGACTGGTGATCCCGTTATTACCCGGCATCATCACGGCTTGCCGGTGGCATAGACGGGATAGCCGCCCTCCCAACCCCTAATGGTAATCCGGCCCTCCTTGGCCATATCCGTCAACATGGGGGCAATATTCTTCGTGGGTTCATCCATGGCTCGACCGATTTCCGGCGGACTGAGAGGCCGGTCAAGGATGGCCTTGAGAATTCTAGAGGCCATGAACTCCTCCCGGAGCACGTCCAGCATGGTCTCATCGGCATCCACGGCATTGACTTGCTCGCCGGGAAACTCCTTCTCGGTGGGCCTTCTCAAAGACGTCCCCAAAACCCAGCGCACCCGGGGACGATGGAGCGTGGCGTGGATGGCCCAGAGCTTGGTTTTGGTCTTGTCGTCCCGGCTAATGGGGGCCAATTTTTGCATGCCGTCCAGGTGGGACTCCACCATGCGGACGAAGGCTTCCGGTTCATTGACGTCCACATATCCCATGGTTATCCGCCGCCGTTCCAGTCCGGCCAGGGTGAGGAGCTTTTTCATGATATTGACCCGATACCAGCAGTGATCTACGCCGTAAACATAGTGGCAGGAAGCCGTGGGCGTGCAGCCGGCCAGGAGGATGCTGTTCACCCCGTTCACAAAGGCCATGGAGAAGATGGCGGGATCGATGGAACCCAGGCAGTTCACCGGAATCAGATATACTCCGCTGGAGTAGGAAAGCCCCTTAACGCCGGCCAGGTCCGCGGCGCCCAGGCCCCCCCAACTGCAAATAAACCCCAGCGCCTCGTTCTCCTGCATCCGGGCGAGCACCGTCTTGAGGCGCGCCTCCAGTTGTTGGGCGGTATTGTTGAGCATCTTGATGGCTTCGTAGGGACAGGTCGCGGCACAGGTACCGCCGCCGTGGCAGAGGTGATTGTCCGTCTGGCGCGGCACCGGACCGCTGCCGGGTTTGACGTGCTGCACCCCGCCGCAAGGACAGATCTCGGTGCATAAACCGCAGCCCTCGCAGAGATCCTGGTCAATGGTGACTACCACCGGACTCACCAGGGCGCCCTTTTGGGCCTTTTCCCGGAGGAGCAACACTCCCCGGGCCGCCTTTTTTCCCTGCATCAAGACTTCGTTCAAATCCCGGAGTTCACCGGCTGATCCCGTCAGGAAAATGGTCTCATCGGCCACCTGCTCCGGCTTGAGTCTCATCTTCGTTTTTCTAAGCCGGCCGCCGTCTTCCGAGTACACGGGCAGCCAGCGGAGCAGTTCCTGGGTCTTGGCCACCGGCTCTCCCGGTACCATGGAGACCACCAGATTGTCCCATTCCAGTTCATGCTCCAGATGATCTTGGGGGCTGAAGTAAGTCACGTATCCGGACTGGACCACCGGGTGGACCTCCGGAGCATAGGACTGCAGGCCGATGCCGAACTGCCGGGCCTCCGCCAGGTCGCCTCCGGTGAGCGGCAGAGTAATGTTGGCCGGGTACAGCACGGTGGGTTTGACCCCGGGATGGTCCCGGGCCAGCACCAGACTGTTCCGCCAGGCAGCCATGGACGCGAACTCCTGGGCGGCCTTGCCGTGTTCCGGGCTGTTCACCCAGAAGACCACTTTGCCTGCCTCGATTTTGCCCTGAGCCAGGCGTTCCTCCATCTCCAGCAGATCGCACACCCGCTCGCCGCCTCCGATATAGTCGTAATCTCCGGGGACGAACTCCCGATCCAGGGCCAGAATCAAGGCCGAGCCGGCAACTTCGGTCACCGTGCCGTCAGATTGGCGCATCCCCAGGCGATAATCGCCCACATGTCCCACCACATATTCCACCGGCAGGTCGGGCAAGACCTTTATCAGGGGGCTGGCAAATACTTCCCGAAGGAGTTCCGTCAGGTCTCTGGAAAACAACCGGCTGCCGGGAAAAGTCCGGGGGAGCTCCGCCAGAACCTGCTCCGGATTCCGGGCAGGGGAAAAGACCAGACTTTCCATCCCCTTGCGGGCCAGTTCCCGGGCCGCGGCAAAGCCGGAGATGCCGCCTCCGGGGATAAGAACCGGCCCTTGGAAAGTCACCGACACGGGCTCGTAAGGCTCTAGGAGTTCCAGGCCGGCCATTCCCCCGGCCAGAAGGGTTGCGGCCTTGCGGGCCAGCTCTTGGGGAGTGCCTTCGTGGACCGCGGCCACATGGTCCTTTAAATTGACAATTTCCACCTGGTATGGTTGGATTCCCACCGTCCCCAGGGCGTCAGCAAACTTCTTTTGCATCACCCGGGGGGAACATCCCCCTATTAATACCCGGTTGAGCCCTTCGGATTGGACCGTGGATTTCATGGCTTCCAAACCAGGAGAAAGGCACGGGTATGGATAGATGCCGAGATGCGTCCAGGGTTCGTAGTTAAGCAGTTCACTAACCTTCGGCAGGCTTATGCGGCTGCTGATTTTCCCCCCGCACTCGCACAGGAAAACCCCAATTTTGGCTTCTTCTTTCATGGCCTTCTCCTTTTAACACCGGCCGCGACCGGGAAGCTTCAGGGTCAACCCCTGATCCGGTCGAATAGTTGTTCCATGGCCCCCGTGGGACAGACATAAAGGCAGGTCCCACAGCTCACACAATCCTTGCTGGCTGCCTGGAAGGGGCTGGTAATCTCTCGGCGTAAGCCGCGATTCCCAAAGGTGAGCCCCCGGGCTCCCACCACTTCATCGCAGACCCGGACACAGAGACCGCATAGATGGCACATCTGCCCCTGGCCTTCCGCCTTGAACCTGGAGGGTTTTACCCCATAGGTCTTGGCCAGTTTCTGGAGTTGGACCGAACCGGGACCCTCATCCAGCAATAGTTGCACAATCCAGCGGCGCACGTTGTTGACCCGGTCGGTGGCGGTCTGGACCTTGATGCCATTCCGGATGGGGTAGATACAGGAGACCACCACCCTGGATCGGCGGCCGTCATCCACCTCTACCACGCAGAACCGGCAGCCTCCAAAGGGATCCACGGATGGGTGATAACAAAGGGTGGGAATATCGATGCCGTTTGATTTGGCCACTTCCAGAATGGTCCAACCCTCTTGCCCGCTAACTTCTTTTCCGTCAATGGTGAATTCAATCATGACCTGACTCTCCTCTTAAGAGACCGCCACTGCCCCGAATTTGCAGACTTCATAACAAGCCCCGCACTTGATGCAGAGGGCGGAATTGAGCTGGTGGGGTTCCTTCTTGACCCCGGTGATGGCCTCCTGGGGACATTCATTGGTGCAGGCGGTGCAGCCGTTACAAAGTTCCTGGTTGATAGTGTAAGTGATCAAATCCTTGCAGACCGCCGCGGGACACCGGTGCTGGAAGATGTGGGACTCATATTCATCCCGGAAATAGCGCAGCGTGGTAAGCACCGGATTCGGCGCCGAGCCGCCCAAGGCACAGAGAGAACCGTCTTTCACGGCCTCGGAGAGTGATTGCAGTTCTTCCAGGTCCTGGACCGAACCCTTCCCCGTGGAAAACTCTTCCAGCACCTCCCGCATTCTCTTCAGACCCAGCCGGCAGGGCACACACTTGCCGCAGGACTCGTCAATGAGAAAGTCCAGGAAAAACTTGGCCACATCCACCATGCAGGTGGAGTTGTCCATGACAATCATGCCTCCGGAACCCATCATGGCGCCTGCGTCCCACAGGGAGTCAAAGTCGATGGGGAGGTCCCAATGTTCTTGGGGGATGCACCCGCCGGAAGGGCCGCCGATCTGGATGGCCTTGAATTCCTTGGATTCCGGCACCCCGCCGCCGATATTCATTACCAACTCCTTGATGGTGACACCCATGGGCACTTCCACCAACCCCACGTTCTTTACCTGTCCAACCAGGGAGAAGATCTTGGTACCCTTGCTCCCCTCCGTACCGATGCCCCGGTACCAGTCCGCCCCCTTGGCGATAATTACCGGGACATTGGCCCAGGTCTCCACGTTATTCAGGTTTGAGGGGCGGTTCCACAGGCCCTTATCCACCGTATGAACGTATTTGGCTCGAGGTTCGCCGGGCTTGCCTTCAATGGATGACATCAGCGCGGTGGATTCGCCGCAGACGAAGGCCCCGCCGCCCAGATTGATCTTGATGTCGAAGTTAAAGCCGGCGCCGAGGATATTCTCGCCCAGTAAACCGGCCTCTCGGGCCGCAGTAATGGCCCTCTGCAAGGTCTTGACCGCCAGGGGGTACTCGGCCCGGACGTAAACGTAGCCCTCGCTGGCGCCGATGGCATAGGCGCCCAGGAGCATCCCTTCCAGGACGGAGTGGG
>CAZUBT010000094.1:0-11773 GCA_964618815.1 uncultured Desulfobacterales bacterium
GTTTTGTAATCGTGGAAAAATGTGACGGCTGCAAAGCCCTGGACAAGACCGCTTGTCAGTACATTTGCCCCAATGATCTCATGGTCCTGAACGCCGAGAGCAAAAAGGCTTACAACCAGGAGCCGGAACAGTGCTGGGAATGTTACAACTGCGTGAAGATTTGCCCCGTACAGGCCATTGAAGTCCGCCACTATGCGGATATCATGCCCCTGGGCTCCAGCACCATCCCCCTGCGGTCCAGCAACGACATTACCTGGACCATCAAGTTCCGGAATCAGACGACCATCAAGCGGTTCAAGTTCCCCGTGCGCACCACGCCGGAAGGTTCCATCGACTGTTTCAAGGGCAAGACCCTGCCCACCGATTTGGCGGACCTTAAGAAACCCGGTTTCTTCACCGGCAAGGCCCGGACCGAGTAGTCTGCACCGCAGCGAAAATTCAAGGAGGACATTGAGATATGGCTCTGGAAAGAGAATTCTGTAAATGGTCTTTTTGTGCCAAACCGGCAGTAGAAACCATTGAAACCGATCTGCTGCTGGTGGGCGGTGGTATGGCCTGCACCGGCGCCGCGGTCGAGGCTATGGCCTGGGCGAAAGCCACCGGCCTGAAGGTCACCCTGGTGGACAAAGCTGCTCTGGACCGCTCCGGCGCGGTGGCCATGGGCCTCTCCGCCATCAACACCTATGTCGGTTCGGAAAACAAAATAGCTGACTATGTGAACATGGTGCGTACCGACCTCATGGGCATCATCCGGGAAGACTTGGTCCACAGCGTGGGCGCCCACGTCGACCAGTCCGTGCATGACTTCCAGGATTGGGGCCTGCCCATCTGGCAAAAGGACGCCGAAAACCACACCGTGGACGGCCAGGTAGCCAGGGACGAAGAACTGCCGCTCCTGAAAGACGGCGGCAAATGCTGCCGGTCCGGCCGTTGGCAGTGCATGATCAACGGCGAGTCCTACAAGGTGATCGTGGCCGAAGCCGCCAAGAACGCCCTGGGGATGGAAAACATCTACGAGCGCGTCTTCATCGTCAAGCTGTTGACCGACAAGAACAACACCAACCGGGTCTGCGGCGCGGTGGGCTTCAGCGTCCGTGAGCACAAGACCTACGTCTTCAAATGCAAGGCCATGATCATCGCCTGCGGCGGCGTGGTCAACGTCTTCCGGCCCCGGTCGGTGGGTGAAGGCCAGGGTCGCGCCTGGTACCCCGTATGGAACGCCGGCTCCACCTACGCCATGCCCGCGGAAATCGGCGCCAAGATGGTGCTGATGGAAAACCGGTTCGTCCCCGCCCGCTTTAAGGATGGTTACGGCCCGGTGGGCGCGTGGTTCCTTTTCTTCAAAGCCAAAGCCACCAATGCTTACGGCGAAGACTACATGGTCAGGAACTGGGATCGGGTCAAGAAAGAGTACCCCGGTTACGCCGATAATCCCGGCACCTGCCTGCGGAACCATGCCGCGATGATCGAAATGCGGGAAGGCCGCGGCCCCATCATAATGCACACCGACAAGGCCATGCAGGAACTGGCCAAGACGCTCTCCAAGAAAGAGCTCAAGCATCTGGAAGCCGAAGCCTGGGAAGACTTCCTGGATATGTCCATCTCCGCCGCCTGCCTGTGGGCCTCCTTCAACATGGAGCCCGACAAGGTGCCGTCGGAAATCATCCCCTCCGAGCCTTACCTGCTGGGTTCTCACGCCGGCTGCGCCGGTCTGTGGGTCTCAGGTCCCGCCAAGAACTACATGGGCGCGCCGGACAGCTGGTTCTGGGGCTATGACCGCATGACCACCGTTGAGGGCCTGTTCACCGCCGGTGACGGCGTGGGCGCCTCCGGGCACAAGTTCTCCTCCGGGTCCCACGCTGAGGGCCGCATGGCCGCCAAGGCCGCCCTCGCCTTCATCCTGGACCACAAGAACGACAAGCTGGAAGCCGCGCAGAACATCGACGAGGTCATCGAGCAGATCTACCTGCCCTTCGAGATCTACGAGAAGTACAAAGGCTACACCAGCGCGCCGGAAATCAACCCCAATTATCTTCTGCCCAAGCATGTCCAGACCCGCTTGCAGAAGCTGATGGACGAGTACGTGGCCGGTTGCGCCACCATGTACATGACCAACAAACCCATGCTGGAAGAAGGCCTGAAGCGCCTCACCATGCTGAAGGAAGACGCGAACCGGCTGGCCGCGGTGGACCTGCATGATCTGATGCGGGCCTGGGAACAGTATCACCGCATCCTCTCCGGTGAGGCCCACCTGCGCCACATCCTGTTCCGGGAAGAGACCCGTTATCCCGGCTACTACTACCGCTCCGACTTCCTGTCTATCGATGACAGCAAGTGGAAGGTGTTCACCATCTCTCAGTACGATAAGAACACCAACGAGTGGAAGTTTGAGACCGAACCCTACAAGCAGTTGGTGAAGTAATTGTTGACGCGTCTTTGGCGCCCCGGGATGCTTCCGGGGCGCCGGGTCGCCTTGCTTTGGCCGTGGTTTCAAACCAGCCACGGCCAAATTTTTATGAGGGTTGCTAAGCCTGGCTCCCTGCGATGGCCATGTTTTTATTCTTGATTTCCCTCCCAACCTCTTGTATTGAGAAGATAATTAATCCCCAGGGGCCCTGGACTCCCCTCCAGCCCCGAGTCTGTTCCGGAAATGTCCCGAAGGAGGACTGGTGTGAGCACCGATAACAACAAGATTCTGGTGGTCGGCGGAGGTATCAGCGGCCTCACCGCAGCCCTGGAGGCGGCGGAATCCGGGGCCCAGGTGATCATCGCCGAAAAGGCCCCCTATCTGGGGGGCCGGGTAGCTCAACTCCACCGCTACTTTCCCAAGCTCTGCCCTCCCACCTGCGGTCTGGAGATCAATTTCCGCCGGATCAAGGAGAATCCCAACATCTCCTTTTACACCATGGCGGAAGTGACTCAAGTCAGCGGCAGCGAAGGCAATTTTGAGGTCACCCTAACCGTCCGACCCCGCTATGTCAACGACCGCTGCACGGCCTGCCACGACTGCGCCGAAGCCTGCACCGCCTGGCGGGTCAATGATTTCAACTTCGGCCTGGACAAGACCAAAGCGGCCTACCTGCCCTTTGACATGGCCTTTCCCCAAAAATACGTCATCGACGCCCGGGTCTGCCAGGCAGATTGCGGCCAGAAGTGCAAAGAGGCTTGCAAGTACGAGGCTATCGACCTGGACATGAAACCCCAGACCTTGAATTTCCAGGTGGGGTCCATCATCATGGCTGGCGGCTGGGAACCCTACGATGCAGCCAGCATGGACAATTTGGGGTATGGCCAGGTGGCCAATGTCATCACCAACATGCAGATGGAGCGGCTGGCCGCGGCCAACGGTCCCACCGGAGGGCAGATTCTGAGGCCCTCGGACCAACAGGCCCCGAAGAAGGTGTGTTTCGTCCAGTGCGCCGGCTCCCGGGATGAGAACCACCTTCCCTATTGCTCCTATATCTGCTGCATGGCCTCCCTGAAACAGGCTCTCTACCTGCGGGAGAAAGACCCCGAGGCGGAAGCCTACGTCTTTTACATCGACATGCGCACCCCCGGCCGCTATGAGCAGTTCCTGTGGAAGGTGAAGGAAGACGAGAAGGTCAAATTGGTTCGGGGCAAAGTGGCCAAAATTACCCAGGAGCCCGGAACTGATAATGTGATGGTGGTGGCGGAAGACACCGCGGTGGGCGACAAAGTCCGCATGACTTTCGACCTGGTGGTTCTGGCCGCGGGCATGGTGCCCACCACCAAGGCCGCGCCCTTTCCCCTGCCCCTGTCCTACACTCCGGACGGCTTCGTCATCCCGGAGTTGTTACCGCAGGGGGTGTACGCCGTGGGTAACATGAAAGGTCCCCTGGACGTGATGAAATCCAACGAGGATGCCACCGGGGCCGCCCTTAAAAGCCTAATCAGCCTGGGCAGGAGGTCGTGATGGAAAAGAAGTTCGGAGTATATCTGTGCAAAGGCTGCGGCATGGGGGAGGCCCTCAATTTCGAAAGCATCGCCAAGGTGGTGAAGAAAGGGGGCAAGATCCCTCATATCAAAGAGCATGATATCCTGTGCAGCCCTGAAGGCCTGGACCTTATCAAGCAAGACATGGTCGCCGAAGGCATCAACTGCATGGTCATCGCCGCTTGCTCTTCCAGGGTCAAGTACGAGGAATTCGATTTCCCCAATGCCATCGTGGAGCGGGTCAATATCCGGGAACAGGTGGTCTGGACCCAGGAACCCAACACCGAAGCAACCCAGGCCATGGCGGAAGATTATCTCCGCATGGGCTGCGCCCGGGTCAAGAAAACCGAGTTGCCGGAGCCGTACCAAACCGAGTGCGACAAAACCGTCCTGGTCATCGGCGGCGGCATCACCGGTCTGAGCGCCGCGCTGGAAGCCGCCAACGACGGCTACCAGGTGGTGCTGGTGGAAAAGGAAGCTCGATTGGGCGGCTATGGGGCCAAGATGCACCGTCAAACCCCGTCCAGCTACCCGTACACCACCCTCCAGGAGCCGGTGGTCTTCAAAAAGATTCAGGCAGTCCTGGACAACCCCAAGGTCCGGGTCATGACCGGCTCCTTGATTGAGAAAATCGAGGGGCAGCCGGGCATGTTTGACGCCCACATCAAATCCAACGGCAATGTGGAGACCGTCAGGGTAGGTTCGGTGGTCCTGGCGGCCGGCTGGCGGCCCTATGACGCCACCAAGCTCGCCCATCTGGGATACGGACTCACCAAGGACGTTATCACCAATATCGAAATGGAAGAGCTGGCTAAAAAAGGCAAGATCGTGCGGCCTTCCGACGGCAAGGTTCCCGAGCGGGTGGTGTTCGTCCAGTGCGCCGGCTCCCGGGACCCGGAGCACCTGCCTTACTGCTCCGATTTTTGCTGTCTCGGTTCTTTGAAACAGGCCATGTATGTCCGGGAGCAGAACCCCGACGCAGTGGCTATGATCCTCTACAAGGACATCCGCACCCCCGGCCAGTCGGAACTGTTCTACAAGCAGGCCCAATCCGATCCGGGGATCATGCTCACCAAGGCGGAAGTCAGCGGGGTATCCCTGGCCCCGGCCGGTAAGCTCCTGGTCTCGGCTACCGATACCCTGTTGGGAGACAACGTCGCCTTCGAGGCCGACCTGGTGGTCCTGGCCACCGGCATAGTCCCGGTCACCGTGGATGATCCGGTCATCAATCTGGATTACCGCCAGGGTCCGGGTCTGCCGGAGATCGATGAGTATAACGGCTTCGCGGACTCCAACTTTATCTGCTTCCCCTATGAAACCCGCCGTACCGCTATTTATGCCGCAGGCTGCGTGCGTCAGCCCATGACCATGGCCCTGGCGGAAGCGGACGGTGTGGGCGCGGCCTGTAAGGCCATCCAGGCGCTGGAGCATGTGGCCGCGGGCATGGCGGTGTCCCCCCGGGCCTGGGACGAGACCTTCCCGGATCCCTTCATGCAGCGCTGCACTTCCTGCAAGCGCTGCACCGAAGAATGTCCCTTCGGCGCCATCGAAGAAGACGAGAAGGGCACGCCCTTCTTCAAGATCAATCGCTGCCGGCGCTGCGGTACCTGCATGGGGGCCTGCCCCGAACGCATCGTCATCTTCAAAGACTTAAACGTGGATCTCGTCGGCTCCGTGATTAAAGCCGTGGACGTACCCGAATTAGAGGACGATGATGATCCGGCGCCTCCGTTACGGATCATCAGCCTAATCTGCGAAAACGACGCCATGCCGGCGCTGGACGCCGTCGCCTTGCACCGCCTGCGGTTGCCCTCCATCATTCGCTTCGTCCCGCTGCGCTGCATGGGTTCCTTCAACATGGAGTGGATCAAAATCGCCCTGAACAATGGGGTGGACGGCATGGTCCTCCTGGGCTGCAAGTACGGCGACGACTACCAGTGCCACTTCGCCAAGGGCAGCGAACTGTGCGCCTACCGGCTCACCAAGCTGGCGGATACCTTGGACAAACTGGGACTGGAAGCCGACCGCGTCCAGCAGTTCCAGATCACCATCTCCGATTTCGACAAACTCCCCCAAATGTTGAACGACTTTGTGGCCCAGGTGACAGAAATCGGCCCCAACCCCTTCAAGGGTTTATAGGAGGTAATGATCCATGGCAGGCGCAACCATCATTAAACCGGACCTGCAATTCGTTAACCGGGTCATCGCCGCCGGGGGGGAATCGGTAAAGAAGTGCTATCAATGCGATACCTGTTCCGTGGTGTGCAGCGTCACTCCCGACGCCAAGCCCTTTCCCCGAAAAGAGATGCTCCACACCCAATGGGGTCTGAAAGAGGTCATCAAGAACCCCGACATCTGGCTGTGCCATCATTGCAGCGATTGCACCGCCTACTGCCCCCGGGGGGCCAAACCGGGGGAAGTGCTGGGGGCCTTGCGGCAGATGTGCATCGAGGAATATGCCACCCCGTCTTTCCTGGCCCGCATGGTGAATGACTACCGGTATCTACCGATGCTCATCGCGTTCCCGGTGATCTTGCTCTTAATGGTGCTCAAGGCCCTGGGAACCCTGGGAATCTCCATCGGGGACAAATTGGTCCACGCGGGTATCGGCATTCCCAAGGGAACCATTGTCTATGGCAAGATGTTCCCCACCCTGGTGGTGGACGTCATCTTCACCGGCGCCGCGGCGTTTGCGGCGGGCGTGTTATTCCTGGGGGTCAGGCGGTATTGGCAGGACATCAACATGAACCCCTGGAAGGTCAAGCTGGCCGGGGGCTTGCCCAGCAACCTGTTCGCGGTCCTGAAGGACATCTTGTGGCATAACCGGTTCCGGCAGTGCGAAGTGACCTTTGCCCGGTCCACCAACCATCTCCTGGTGATGTTCGGGTTCATCTTCCTGGGCGTGGTTACGGCCCTGGCCTTCTACCACGAATGGTTCGATCCTCACGGGCAAGTGACCAAGGTGTACGTGACCATGAAACTCCTGGCCATCCCGGGCACCGCGGCGCTGCTTTACGGCATCTACAACGTCATCAAAGAGCGCCAGGCCAACGCCGACAAGGCGGGCTACGGCAGCTACTTCGATTGGTTCCTGATCTACGTCATCGCCGCGGTGGGCGTCACCGGGCTGGGTTCCTGGGTGTTCCGCTTGATGCATATCAGCATCCTGGCCTACCCCATCTACTTCCTGCACCTCACCGCGGTGTTCATGCTGTTCTTCTACGCCCCCTTCTCCAAGATGGCCCACATGGTGTATCGCACCGTGGCCATGCTCTACGCCAGGATGGCGGAGCGGGGGTTTTAACTCCAGGTGGCTATATGCCCGTAGGGGCGGGTTTTAAACCCGCCCCTACCACATGCAATCCAAACCCAAAAAGCCGGCCCCCAGAACGGGGGCCGGTTTTTTTGAGGGGGAATTTATGGGAGGAGGGCCGGGGGCCTGAGGTCAGCGCCAGGGACCTCGTGGTTCCCAAGACAAGCTGGGGAACCAGAATAAAAGGTTCTCATGGCAATATACCCCACAAGCCGGATTTGTTGGGGTTTGTTAGGTATTGTTATACAGAGCGTCATAAATAATTGGACATGCTGTTGGTTTCTCCCAAGGCAATATTGCCCATTTTGTCACCCTGAGCCGCAGGCGAAGGGTCTCTTGATTGCCGCTAAAGGCGAGATTCTTCGCCGCCTTCGGCGGCTCAGAATGACAAAAAGGCAGCATCATGGCACATGTTCATAAATAAATGACGCTGCGTATAACGATAATGGATCAATGAGAATTCCGGCGGCCACGGGCCGCCCTATAATACCGTTTTCGGTTATCGGTTTTCGGTTAAAAACCGGGATTATCAGCAACGTGAAACTTAAGTTTGTTGCATTGGAAACAGAACTAGGTATAACCAGGTTCCTGACGCTTTAGCTGATGCGCCGCAAGGTCCTGCTCCCCTCCCCTAATTTATCCAGGCAAACCTTGTGAATTTGCAGGTTTTTTGATAAAATAACTTTTGGAAAGAGTCCATCCGGAAAGGTCTTTTGGTAGCCGCAGGCTTCAGCCGGCGCTCATGAAATCCTCGGCCTAGGGCACGGCAAGCCGTGCCCCTACAAGCGACGCCGAAAATTATCCGTTCCAGGATGAGGCCGGACTTGAAAATTCTCCAAGGAGTAACATATGGTTGATCTAAACATGGAAGTGGTGCAGCCGGTCAAGCTCACCCTCCAGAGCCGTTTTAAATTCCGCTGCCATCCGGGGGTGTCCTGTTTCACCGAGTGTTGCGGGCGCACCACCATCATCCTCACCCCCTACGACATCCTGCGCCTGAAGAAACGCCTGGGCATGACTTCCGGCGACTTTTTGAAAGAATATACCAGCCGGGAAGCCCACGACAAATCGGGGCTGCCCCTGGTCCTCATGGACATGCCCAGGTTTGAAGGCCGCTGCCCCTTTGTGCGTCCGGTAACGGGCTGCGAAGTTTATAGCGACCGGCCCGCCACCTGCCGCTATTATCCCATCGGCCAGGGCACCCTGGTGGTGGAAGGGGGGGGCCTGGATGAATTTTATTTTTCCGTCAAGGAAGACCACTGCAAGGGCTGGGAAGAAGACGCCGAGTGGTCCATCGAGACCTGGCGGGCTGACCAGGGCTTTGACCTCTATGACGCCATGAACCGGGAATGGAAGACCCTGATGCTGCGCCGGGCTCCGGACGGCGGGCCGGTGGCGGACGAACGGGGCAACAACCTGTTTTACATGGCGGCCTACGACCTGGACCAGTTCCGGAAATTCGTGTTCAAGAGCCGCTTTCTGCAACTCTTCCAGGTGGATGAGGACGTGCTGGCGAAGATCTGGGATGACGATGAGGAGCTCCTGAAGTTCAGCATCCAGTACCTCAAGATGGCCCTCAAGCTGGAGGACGCCCCCTCCATGTCGCTGGCGGCCAAGGGGCCGGAGTCAACCACCATGACTTTCTGAGAGCCTTGCCGGGGATGGCCGGGACGCCCGGTTTCGGCCCTCCTCAGTTACCGGCAACCGGGGTCCGTTTTCTTGCAGAATAATCGGCAAGTTTCGGATTCCGGGACCTGTCCCTCCTGGTGTCAGGGGCGGGGCCCCCCCTGACTAAATGACCGGTTTTGGGCAATGGGGGAATGGAAGCCCTCCCCACCGGATTTCATCCTTTTCTTGTATTTCACCTGCGACTAAGATATTAATGGTGGGGACATGTCGGCGTTTTCAGTTTCCCCCATTTCCCCCTCCCCTTTAACGATAAACGGCATTAACCTGGGGGGGCTCCTGCAAGGGACGCCCCGTAAGGGAGCAGACGCAGATGAGTGAATTGAGCGCCGGCCCGGAAGAGATTGCCGCGATTTTGCATGAATACCGGGTAGTGGCGGTAGTGGGGTTGTCTGCGGATCCGGAGCGCCCCAGTTTCCAGGTGGCCCGCTACCTGCAGCAGCACGGCTACCGCATCATCCCCGTCAATCCGGGCTGCGCCGAAATCCTGGGGGAGAAATGTTACCCAGGTCTGCAGGACATCCCCTTTCCCGTGGAGGTGGTGGACATCTTCCGCAAGGTGGAGGCCATCCCGGCCATGGTCGCGGCGGCCATTCAGGCGGGGGCCAAAGTCATCTGGATGCAACTGGGTCTGGTGGAGCCGGAGTCCGCCCAGCAGGCCAGAGACGCGGGACTCCGGGTGGTTATGGACCGCTGTATGAAGGTCGAACACGCCCGTGTAGGAGCCTGAGACGGCGCCGGCCCGGGTCGAGGGTTTCCGGTTACCCGGTTGACTATTGAAACCCGGCAAAGCCACAATTTGTCGTTCTGAGCGACGCAAAGAATCTCGTAATTCAGAAACGTTGAGATCTTTCACTTCATTTTTGACAACCTGAAAAATCTTTTTACAACCAGCCGGCTTTGCCCTATAAAATAGTGTCCATCCCGAAACTCCGAAGATTTTTTCATCCTTTGTAGGGGCACGGCTTGCCGTGCCCGAAAACCAAAGGTACTGTTTGGCGCCAGCCAAAGCCTGCGGCTTCGCAAAAGCGTTTTCGGGTTGACGCAAAACAGAGGACTTCCCGCTAACCGCAAGGACTTTTCGGTAGTATGAGGCAAGAGGGCTGATGGACAATATCGAAAAGCGCTATGAGAAAAAAGGAACCCTGGACCCGTGCAACCTTAGTAAGGATGACGTTCTGGCCCTAACCGCGTTGATTACCGAAAGTTTCAGCACAGCCGAAGTGGAGCGATATTTCCGGGTGTCCACCAACATCGACGCTACCCGGGTATTTTCCAATTCCATCCAGGACTTTTTAAGCCAGGAATATTTGCCGGAGAAAATTCACGACCTATCTTTTTGGATAGAAGGCTGGGGCGAAAAGACCCGGTTTGATAGGGCCATTCTGCTGGATTTCAGCCGGTATTCCATTCAGATCAGTGTCGAGGGCATGGACCCGGTGTGGGTTTATGATCAATATACCAAGATCGTTAAATTCTTGAAGAAAAAGACCGCCTGGTACTGGCCGGTCATTACCCTGGAACGCGTCATTATCTTAGGCATTACTATAGTATTAATCAGTAATATTATCATTTCGCTCCGAACCGTATTTGATAAGATAATATTATTTGCTCTTTGGGTCTTCCTGGTATTTTATGATACCCGAAAAATCTGGCCCTATTCCAATATAAGACTGAAAGAAGGGAAATCTTTTTTCGATAAAGAGAATGTCACTATTATCCTGGCAGTCTTAATAATCATCATCACGCTGGTGACCGGCACCATTTTGCCGCTCTTGAGAGAATACTTCTGAATGATTGACCCTGCATCGGGTTCTCCCCGATAACCCTTAGCCGGCCCGGCCGGCCTCGATTTGCCCCGGAGAAAGGAGATGGAGCATGGAGACGACCCTCTATAATCAGCATGGCAAGCCTGTGGCTTATATCGCCGAGGATCGGGAAACCGTTTTTAGCTGGGACGGCCGGACCCTGGCTTATATCTGGGAAGACAAAGTCTATGGCTGGAACGGTAGGCAATTAGGGTGGTTCGACAACGGCACCATCTTTGATATCTTCGGCATGCGCTCGGGTTTTATCCGGAAAAAATCCCCCATCCCCACCCAGATGGAGCCTATGAAGCCGGTCAAGGGAATGAAACCCGTCAAAACTCCCCGGCAAGCCGCCGTGTCCAAACCGGTGCTCATCTACGGCTATTCCGTGAAAACCCTGGAAGAATTGCTGGAAGACGGCGCGGCCATGTGAAAAAACGGTTTTCGGTAAAGAACTAAAGATTATAGACATATAAATTGTAATGGCCAGGATTTGAGCTGACAATCGTTTAACCGAGAGCAGATTAGATCTGACGCTTGGGACTAAAAATTTAAATTTCGCCAGGGTCTTAGATACAGCTATGAAATGGATATGGGAAGTTTTTGGCCTCGTGATAAGTTTTGGACCATAGCAGATTGTATGTATTTGTTAGTTTGATGTTAAGTAAAGGAGGGGCCAGGAGGTCGCTCCTTAGTAATTTAGCCCCAAAAGGGATTGCGTTATGAAAAAAACTAATCCAAATATTCTGGTTTTTGCTTCCGGGACAAAAACCGGTGGCGGATCCGGATTTGAGACGATGATAAGAGCTGCGCGGACTGGGCCGCCAATTTTAGACGCTTGGATTTGTGCGGTTATCACTAACCATTTTGAAGGCGGTGTTTGGCATAAGGCAAAAGCTCACGGGATACATTCCGAATACTGGGTCGGCCCCTATCTTGCCAAGGGCTACCAAAACCTTGTAAAGTATTTCAACGCTGATTATGTCATGCTCTCCGGCTGGCTGAAACTAGT
>CAZUBT010000095.1:0-11569 GCA_964618815.1 uncultured Desulfobacterales bacterium
TCAACGGCATCTGCGCCTGCGGCCTCTCCTCCCACCCCCATTCGGACCATCCGGCGGAGAAGGAAGAGGGCTACATCTGCGTCCAGGCCTATACGGACGAAGATTTCGCCAAGCTGATGAACCTCATCGGCCGTCCCGACCTGGGTAAGAAATACGCCTCCCACGACGACCGCGTCGAGGCCCGGGCCCAGGAAGAGATCTACCCGGCTATCGAGGACTTCCTGAAGAGCAAGAACAAAGAAGAGGCTAAGCTGATCTTCGACGGCGCCGGCATCATCTCTCAGCCCTTGCTGACCATCCGGGAAGCGGCCAATTGCGACCACTTCCTGGAGAGGGGCTCCCTGGGCTGGTACGACGACCCGTACTACGGCGATGTCTTCAGCCAGAAGGCCATGTACAAGATGAGTGCGTCGCCGCCGCGCTTAAAGCACGTGCATCGTCCGGTGGGCTCCGATAACGAGGAGATCTACCAGCGGGTCACCGGTTTCAGTGCGGACCAGATCCGGGAGTTTGAAGCCAAGGAAATCATCTAACCGGAGCGCGGCGAAGCCGGGGTCCCTTGCCGGCTTCCCGGAGCCAACCTCTATCTATAAAGGGAGGAATGACTCGATATGACTGAATTCAAAGTATCGTTATTCTACGATTGCAAATGCGAAGCGCGCAACTTCCTGGACCCTTACAGCTTTTGGGAATACAAGGGAAACTTCAAGTGCGCCGGCTGTGACGTCCTGTATTACGCGGAATGGGAAAACGGCCAGCGGGTAGTGGAGCCGGAAGCGCCCAAGGGCAGTGCCTTCATCCTGCCGGGGTATGCCGAGACCAAGGACCTGCAGCCCCTTTCCGGGGCAGGCAAGACCTCGGACCCGCCCTTTGCCAATGTCACCTTCGTGGGCAAGCCCAAGAATCTCGTCACGTCGGCTCGGGGTAAGCTCGTCGCCTGTACCCAGCTCACCCCGGAAGACCTGGACGGCAGCGCCTGGAAACGCATCACGGCCCAGCGCAAGTACGGGAAATCCTGGTAGCGGGTCCGTAACTTCGGAAGATAGGAGGAATCCTCAATATGGCGATTCTGTGTGACGATTGCAAGTCCTTTAAATACACCTACGACCCGCAGATGACCAAGGTGCTCTTCGGTCACTGCCGGGCCATTGAATATCCTTTCCTGCTGGCCGTCTTCAAGGAAGCTCGGCCGGGCGCGTTCAGCGCTCCCACCGACTGTAAGTTCTTCACGGAGAAGAAAAAGTAAGGTAAGCTAACCCTACCCCGAGGCGCCGCAGCCCGGCGCCTCGGGTTTTTTTTGGCGTCGGGAACTTTTAATCCCGGTTTGACTGAAATATAATCCAAAGAAAGGGCAGTCTCGCGGGTAGGTCTCCACGCCGCGATGATCTTTCAGGTTATGCTAATGCAGAAAAAAACCAAAGAATTCACCCTGTATTACTGGGACCGCCGTCTTGCCGAGGCGGAGGTGGTGGAATGCCTGGAGTTGGCCTGGGATGAACTCTACGAGTTGGAGTTTGACCCGATCTTCGGGGCCTGGCGGGGAGTGCATTGCGAAGCGGACACCGACCTGGTGCACGTCACCTGGGACACCATGTATGCCGGGCCGCCCCTGATGATCACGGTTAACCGGGCCACCAAGAAGGTCAAGATGGATTACCCCCCGGACGAATTTATCGAACTGGAACAAGAGGAAATCGAACGCCTGCGCAATCTGCCGCCGAAAGGGCGATGACGCCAGGGGCCGGGTTCCAGGGGTCAGGGAAGAAATAACCGCCGTTGCCCCGATGCTGTTGACTCTATAATCATAATGGGTTCGAGGATGGTAATAGAGGGTAAGGGCATTGACCCTCCGGGGCGCGGCGCGGGCCCGGATGTAGGGGTGAACCTGGTGTTAGCCCCTACATAGCGGGCGAACACCAGGTTCGGCCCTACCAAAAAAATATTTGTTGGATGGCAAATCGGAGGTAATAGATGCCCATTAACGGCTATATAGATTACCAACGCCGGGAATTTTGTAAAGATGTGCAGTGTCCGGTACAGACGGATTTGGATGCTCAACCGGAGGGCTCGGATGGTTATGAAAAGATCCGACAGACTTGTAAGACAAATTGTCGATACACAACTTATCAGTTTCACCATTGGTTGATCAACAAAGGTTATTTGATTGTCCGACCGGGATAATATTTTTTTGCCTGATATCATTGATGCTCAAGAGATAGGAGATCTACAGATGGATTGGGGAATGAAAAATCGCTTAAGCCAGCTTATGCCCAACGGCAGATGTTTTTTTATGCCCATTGATCATGGTTATTTTCAAGGGCCCACCAGGGGGCTGGAGAAGCCCGGAGAGACGGTAAAACCGCTGCTTCCTTATGTGGATGCCATCTTTTGCACCCGGGGGGTATTGCGCTCGGCGATAGATCCCATAACCAGTAAGCCCATTGTGCTGCGAGTATCCGGATGTACCAGCATGGTGGGCAAGGATTTGGCCAATGAGGAACTCACCACCTCCATTGAAGAAATTATTCGGGTGAACGCCGCGGCCGTGGGGATTTCGGTCTTTATCGGCAGTGAATATGAGAGACAGACGCTGAAGAATCTGGCCACTCTGGTCAATGCCTGCGAGGGGTACGGCATCCCGGTGATGGCCATTACCGCGGTGGGCCGGGAAATGGATAAACGGGAGGCCCGTTATCTGGCTTTAGCCTGTCGCATCGTGGCGGAACTGGGCGCCAAAGTGGTGAAGACTTATTGGTGCGAGGAACATTTTGATACGGTGGTTAACGGCTGTCCGGTGCCGGTGATTATGGCCGGGGGGCCCAAGTGCGAGACGGAACTGGAGGTCCTGGAATTTGTGCATGACGGCATCCAGAAGGGGGCGGTGGGGATCAACCTGGGGCGAAATGTTTGGCAGAGCCCTCATCCGGTGGCCATGGCCAAAGCCTTAAGGGCCATTGTGCATGATAATGCTTCCGTCAAGCAAGCCCACGAGATTTACAAGAAGACCAAGGAAAATAAACCGACCGGGAAGGCGAAATAACAGATAAGCGTTCAGCTTTCAGCCGTCAGCTTTTTAAAGAAATACAGATAATTGTGCTTATAAAGCAAATCCGCATAGTATGGGTTGTATAACATAACCATTGGTTTTTGCTGAAAGCTGATTGCTGATAGCTTGCATTTATTTTAACCGAAAACTAACACCTAACAACTAACTGTAATGACAATAGTTTTTAGCATACATTATTGTGCTTGGGTGAAGGAAGATAATCCATGAGAATCCATATCCAAGCTGCTTTGACGCTGTGCATAATCGAATGCTAACGTTAGATGTCATTACAACTAACAACTAACAACTGTATTTAAATGCTCGTCGCCAAGTACTACAACAATAACGATATTCGCCTGGAGGAACTTCCCACGCCCAAGATCGGGCCGGGGGAGATTCTTGTAAGGGTCCGCGCCAGCGGGATTTGCGGCACCGATGTGATGGAATGGTACCGGATTCAAAAGGCTCCCCGGATTCTGGGCCATGAAATCGCCGGGGACATCGTTGAGTCCCAAACGGACAAATACCACATAGGCCAGCGGGTTTTTGTCAGCCATCACGTGCCGTGTAATGACTGCAAATATTGTCGGGAAGACAATCAAACGGCCTGCGATACCTTACATAAGGGCAA
Source organism: uncultured Desulfobacterales bacterium (assembly GCA_964618815.1). Classification (GTDB taxonomy): domain Bacteria; phylum Desulfobacterota; class Desulfobaccia; order Desulfobaccales; family 0-14-0-80-60-11; genus CAZUBT01. The sequence goes on from CAZUBT010000095.1 coordinate 3,678, forward strand.
TTATGATCCCGGCGGCTACAGTGAATTTGTCCGGGTTCCCAAGATCAACGTGGATTACGGGGTGTATGTCTTGCCGGATCAGGTGTCCTATGCCGAAGGCACCATGATCGAACCGTTGGCCTGTGGGGTCAGAGGCCTGGGCCTGATTGATATCCGGCCGGACCACACCGTGTTGATCCTGGGCTGCGGCATCTCCGGCATCCTGAATATCCAGTTGGCCAAGTTGACCGGCGCCCGGGTGGTGGCCACGGATATTAACGAGTATCGCTTAAATAAAGCCAAGGAGTTCGGCGCCGATGAAGTGATTCATGCGGCTCAAGACCTGAATCTCAAGGCGGAGCGGGTCATCGTCTGCACCGGCGCGTACGCCGCGGTGGAGCAAGCTTTTAAATATGTAGACAAGAAGGGCATCATCCTCCTCTTTGCCATCCCCAACCGGGACATCGCCATTCCCATCCCGGACTTTTGGCGCAATGAACTCACGGTGACCTCCTCCTACGGCGCCGCGCCGGCGGATTTAGAAGCAGCCCTGACCCTCATCGCCAATAAAACCATCAACATCAAAGACACCATCACCCAGACCCTGCCCTTAACCCAAATCCAAGCAGCCTTCAAAATTGTCGCCGAGGCCAAGAAATCTTTAAAGGTGGTGTTGGAGCTTAAGTAAAATATAATTGTTAAGACTTAAGGTGCACTTTGCCAAAGAACTGGGGCAAGGCCGCATTCCGGCCTTGGAAGCAGAAGGTGGGGAGGAACAAGAGGAGGATTCATGAAGCTGTGGAAATTGATTATCCCGGTGTTGCCGAGTCTGCTGATTTTGGCCCTGGCCAGCCCCTGGGCCCATGCTTATTCCGGGGTTTACTACGTGACCCCGAACACTTTCCCATTGCGGGAATGCGCGGCTTATGAGTGTGGTCAGTTACTCACGGCTTACCAGGGCGATCGGATGGAAATTCTGGAGCGCAACAGCACGGGCTGGTCCAGGGTACGCTTTGTGGACCGGTCCGGAATAGGCTGGATACCCAGCGACTTGCTCAGTTACAGTCCTGATTTGAGAAGTAGAACCGGGCCTCCTTACTATGTCAATATCAGCAGTCTTCCCCTGCGGGACGCTCCCACCCCGGACTCCCGCGTCCTTACGACGTTGCATTTCAATGAGCCGGTGGAAATGCTGGGAGTCGGCGCCAGCGGTTGGGCCCAGGTGCGAGAGCTGCGGACTAGCCTGGTGGGCTGGGTGCCGCCCCGATATCTGTCTTCCGATCCTCCGAGGTATCCCAAAAAGTCCCTGCGCCGCAAGGCTCCGTCCCGCAAGGCGGCTCCCAAGGAGGAACCCGCCGAGCCGCCCAAAGCGATGTGAGGGTTATTCTGGTTTCCAAGTTATTGTTGGAGAAAATAGGGACAGACACTATTTTTCTTCTGGTTCCCAAGCTGCGCTTGGGAACCCACTTGCTTACAAAGCTTTGCTTTGCTAATGAAATCAATGTGTTAGTCAGGAAGCGCCATTAGTGTGTAGTTTGCCCAAGCACAGCTTGGGCAATAATGTCGTTCCCAAGTTTAACTTGGGAACGCACCTGGGTCCAAAGCTGCGCTTTGGCAAAATGACTGATGCCACAGAGGCTCTTGCAAAAGTGTTTATTTTGTCATCCTGAACGAAGTGAAGGATCTCAACCCCTTATAAATACGAGATTCTTCGCTTCGCTCAGAATGACAAGGGGCGGCAATAAGTAATTTTGCAAGAGCCTCCTAGATAAGAATTTTAGGCGGGGAAAATTAAGAGGGTTATTGTGGGGGAACTTGCCGCCGCCGGCCGCGGCGTCTGGCATGGGAAGGTTCCTAAAAATGATCTGCGCAAGCGGGCCAAGGGCAGTAGCACAGGCGCCCCGCCCCCTAACTTATAATATTTTGGCTTTGGTCTATCGGTGTCATAATAGAACTACTGAAGTTACCCTCCTCTAATGATTGCCAAATTTCATCGAAATGATGGAAAAGGATACCGGCCACGTCGGGATCGTAGAGCACACCCTGGTTGCTCCAGATTTCATCCTTGGCGACCCTCACATCCAGGGCCGGACGGTAGGGCCGATGGGAGCACATAGCCTCCACCACGTCGGCCACGCCGATGATCCGGGCCTCCATAAGAATTTCTCCGCCCGAGAGGCCATGGGGATACCCGGAACCATCCAACCGTTCATGATGCTGCAAAATGATCCGGGCAATGGGCCAGGGAAACTGGGTGTCCTTTAAAATGTCAAAACCTGCCTGCGGATGATTTTTAATAAGTTGCATCTCTATTTTCGAAAGTTTGCCGGGTTTGGACAGAATCTCCGCGGGGATGGAAATCTTGCCCAGGTCGTGCACCATGGCGGCCAGGTACATCCCCTTGAGCCGGTCCTCCGGCAGGCCCAGCCTGCGACCAAGGGTGCAGGATAACTCCGCCACCCGGCGCTGATGCCCGGCGGTATAAGGGTCACGGCTCTCCACCGTCAGGGACAGGGCCTGCACGGTTCCCAGCAGGGCCCCTTCCAGGTCTCCCTGCGCCTTCTTGAGTTGGACCACATTTTCTTGCAGCTGCAGGTTGGCCACGGAAAGTTCTGCGGTGCGTTCTTCCACCCGTTTTTCCAGTTCCTGCTGCGCCAGGCGCAGGGCTTGCTCAATCTTGCCGCGCTCTATGGCATAGCGGATGGAGCGCACCAGCAGGTCGCCGTTCATTTTATGCTTCACCAGATAATCCTGGGCTCCGCCCCGCATGGCAGTGAGGGACATCCCCTCATCGTCCAGACCGGTGAAGACCACCAAGGGGGTGGCGGGCGCCTGTTGGCGCATCCGCTGGAACGTCTCCTTTCCCCGGCTGTCCGGGAGATTCAGGTCCAGGAGGATGACATCGGGGTGAAAGCTAACCTCTTTCACATAGTCCATGGCCTCCCCCAGGCCCGAGGCGTAGAGGTCTTCCCGGGTCAGATCATTCTGGATGGGGCCGCCTTTCACCACATAAAGCACTCGCCGGCCCTGGGCCCGCAAGAATTCCACCAGAGGCCGGTCAAAGAGCTGTTCTCCCGCGTTATCCGCCAGGTAGAGGACAAGGCCGGGAGGGCCGGCCAGCCTTTCTCGGAAATCCTCCAGCCGACAGATGTGGAAAGCCGAAGGCGATAAGAAATCCTGGTGCACTTCCGCTTCAGTGCGGAAAAAATCAATGACATTGCCCAACACCGCCAGCATCAAGAGGGATTCCAGGTCCTGCCCATAGGCAGGGGCAATCCTGGCCCACATGCGGGCCAGGTACGCAGTTTGCGTGGCCTTGGGAGCGGCAAAGGGATCAGGATTGCCGGTAATTTCCTGAATGGCCAGATGATAGCGGTTGGCGATGCAGGCCGGAATGGCCCCGGGGAGGAAATCCCGGGCGATGATCTCCCGGGCGGCCTGCCGGGCCTGGTCTTGGAGAGCCGCGTCCTCCGTGGCCAAACCCACCGTCAGGTCCGCCAGCCTTTCCAAACAAGGGTAACACTCCGGTCTTATTTCCATAAATGAGGTCAGGGGGCTAATAACGGAATTACAGTCTTCGATAGGTTTATCATAGCATAAAATATAATGGTTAAGACTTGACCATACAACCTATCCATCAAAGTTTAATATCATCCGACGTGCTGACCCCCCACTAAAAGCCCCATTTCGCTATCCAGAAAATATCTGGAATTTTTCCGGGTAAGGGGATAATTGTCGATAGTGGCAAGTTATCTGGATAATTGAAAATTAAATGACTCTGATATCATTGATTACTAGTTCATTTTGGCCTATTCCTGTTAACTGATGGTTCATATATCAGGACATATTCTGGTGATCGCTCTGCCCTTTGCCACCAACCGAGACGATAAGATAAAATGTCTCGGATTTACTCATGGTAAAAGCCTACCTTTATAGTTTGCTTAAATTGGAATTGCCTGATAGCACTTTGAAGCTAAACTTCTCGCAACCACTTGGGAAATAAATATCTTTAAAGGTAGATGAATTTATAAGCCATTCGAATACCTGCGGAATGTGTTTTTTGTAAAATTCGCATTGTGCAGAGGGCTGAGCGAAAGAGCCATATTTAGAATAACTTTCCATACCGCAGCCTGACCCACAATAAGATCTCATGGAACATTGAGAGCAGACAGCAACTGAACGTACAGTTCTCTTGTTCAACATATCTGTCATTCTGTTTTTTGAAACAAGTTCGGTTGTGAAGTCTTTAATCATAGTTTTCTTGAGGATATTGTTTCCATTATCAGCAAGAACTGAGGTAATATTTCCAAGACACATTCCTGGGAATCTTGAATATCGGTCACATGGGAAAATATCACCATTGGGTCTGATATTCTGAAATGTATACCCAGCATCGCAGGGGCTATTCATACAACGATATCTCGGTATCCTACTTACAATCCGGTCAGCGATACTCCCTGTGATACTTTCCCGGATAGGTGAAGGACGTGAAACTCCCTCTTCAACTAAGTTCTTTATGTACTCGGCATATTTTTCTAAAGCGATCTCCACTTCTTCCTTATAATTATTCCACCGTCCAAGTGGTGCGCAAAGATTTAACTTTAGAGACGTGACACCAGCATTTTCGAGCATGTTAAGAAAAACTCTGTGATCATTATCAACTTTAATGTTAAATGATGAGACAACGCCCCCAAAAATTCCCTCCCTTTTTAATTTTCGAATGCCTTCTAAAATTTGGGGGCTTGCATCCGTCCCATTCGCAAATGGGCGCAATACTCTTAAATTGTCAATACTCCCTTCCATGCTCGACCCAATGATAATGTTATATTGTTTGGCAAGTTCAATTAACCTTTTATTTACTAAAGTAGCGTTTGTTTGTATCGAAAATCGCACCTGTGAAACCATTTTTCCCAATTTGGAAACAATAATCTCGATGGCCTCTATATTAAGGGTCGGTTCTCCTCCAGTGAAATCTACCGCAATGGGGCTCTCTTTGAAAGCAGCAATATATTCTGCAACTTGGTGAGCCACATGTTCGGTCATATCAACTGCCACAGTTGATGCCGATTTAAAACAATAAACGCAGCCAAGGTTGCATCGTTCTGTTGTCTCAACCACAAAAAGATAATGTATTGGCAGGTTTCTACCATCTGGCGTTTCGATTGTAGGTGGATAGAACATAGAGTTGTAATCATCTGTTAGCATGTTGCGCCGAAATAGGAAATCCACAAGCTCAAGAGACATTTCAGCCGGATTGCCGATTAGTGCTTTGGCAATAGCAAGGGAGGAACATGGCGAAGAAATGGCAACCCAACTGCCAGAAAATGGTTCAACCAATATGCTAGCGTCTTGCAATCGCACGATTTCCAATGTGGACCATCGAAGATTCTTAGAGAGAGGCATTGTGTAGGGCGGTAACTGATCAAGAGCATTTTCATAAGTATCTTTCTTGTTTCTTATCCAGAAAAGCTCATGAACCATTTTACCGCCCTTCAATAGTGCCTAATGTGAGGATGTATGATTAGTATGGGAGTCCCGATCTACATGTCCATCACTAGCATTGTAGCTAGTGTGTGTATTAAGGTTTGTATGCCCTCCGCCCCTAGCTATTGGGACATCCCAGCTTTTTATGATGGATATAAGGGCGTTTTTATCGTCTTCGGTGATTGAAATTCCTTTTGTAGACAGATATTTGTTAGAGTCTTCCATAAAGGCTTTTGCTTCAGCCGGATTCTTGATAAAATCGGTCAATAAATATTTTACCATAACATTCTCCTTTTTTATTAAGATTGCTTTATCACATTATGTGGATTCTCTTAATCGCGTAGGGAAGACAGCCGTTTCGATACCTGAAAGGAGACAATGGTTTCAGTTTCCGGGCCTCAGATATTCCTCAGCATATTGAGCTAACATGATACAGAAGCAGAACCCGTACAATTACAAGTAGCATCCATTCCATCATCGCACGTTTTTGTATCTGTAGTCCCGTCCCCACATGTACATGTGCAAGTTGTTCTACTTTTTGTCCCATCAGGAAATTTAACGTAAGATGTTGTAAGTATATTATGTCCTATTTCCATTGCAGACACTTTTAATATTGCTCCACTTTTGAGCTCGATTGACTTTTCCATATTCCGCTCCCCTTCCTTTAGGTTATTTTAACTTATCTTGCTTATCCATCTATTAGCATCTTTGTCCCCTTTCAACTAGGATCAGTTTTCGGTTATTCCACCCTTATGACAAACTATAAGGGTAGTTTTTTTAGAAAATAAAAAAAGCCCGGCACTCATTTCTCAATGAGAGGCTGCCGGGCTATCTCATCGCTGATCATTCATCATCGTCTTTCCCTAAAGTACAACACATTTGGCTTTGTGTACTTTGATTGCACAATTATAATTGACTGTCAAGGAATATTAAGAAGATATTAAATATAATTTGCGAGATCAGAACTGGGGGCGGAAATCAGCTTTCTCTCGCCGTCGGCAGGTAGGCGTTAAGGAGAAGGAGCTGATGCAGAATACAAATGCGACTGTTGAGATATCAAAAACTAAACATTCATACGTAACGTTGGGCCCCTTAATTTTATTCCAGATACAAAATCAATTAACTGGAGGAAATCTTATGGGCTAATGAGTTGCCGCTAACTAGGAGCCGAATGGGTCAATATCTGCCCTATATCAGCACCCAAAATAAAAAAAATTGGTAGTTGAGATGGTTATCATATATGGAACTCACATCCCCCCCGGATTGTAAACTTTACCCATAAATGTCAGATTTAATCTGATCTCGATTTGCTGGTTGTCAGCTTAAGTCTTAGTCATTACACATAAAATATATGCTCATACTGAGCATCCTGATTAGAGGATCCCCCCGCTCCTCCCCTCAAAACCACTTTTGCAAGAGGCTCTAACAACTAACTGTAATGACAACTAACGTTAGCATTCGATTATGCACAGCGTCAAAGCAGCTTGGATATGGATTCTCATGGATTATCTTCCTTCACCCAAGCACAATAATGTATGCTAAAAACTATTGTCATTACAACTAACAACTAACAACTAACAACTGACAACTGCCCCAAGCCCTCCCTCGGCAAACTTTTTACCCGGCCCGCAACGGCTCCTTTAAGCGGGCGATGAAGTCTCCCACTTCCCGGAGCAATTCTTCTCCTTTCAACTTCGCCACCATCTGCACGATGGCGCTGCCCACCACCACCCCGTCCACGTAAGGGGCCAGCCATTTGACCTGTTCCGGGGTGGAGATGCCGAAGCCCACGGCCAGGGGGCATTTCACCAGGGAACGGACTTCCTTCAGGGCTGCGGCCAACTCCGGGGGCAATTCGGTGCGGGCCCCGGTGATGCCGGTGACGCTGACATAATACAGGAAGCCGCGGCTGAGACGGCCTGCCCGGCTGATGCGCGCCGCTCCGCTGGTGGGCGCGGCCAGGAAGATGGGGGCCAGACCCTCGGCCATTGCGGCCTTGCGCCAGGGGCCGGCTTCCTCTATGGGCAGGTCCGGAATAATGAAGCCGTCCACCCCCAGTTGCGCCGCGTCCCGGGCGGTCCGCTCCAGCCCGTATTGCAAAACGGGGTTGTAGTAACCCATCAGAATCAGGGGGATTTCCGTCTCCCGGCGCAGCTCTCCCGCCAGTTCCAGGACCTCCTTAAGATGCACGCCCTGCTGCAAGGCGCGGTTGCCGGCCGCCTGGATGGTGGGGCCGTCGGCCAGGGGATCGGAAAAGGGGATGCCCAGCTCCAGCAGGTCCGCGCCCTTGGCGGCTATGGTAAGGGCCAAAGCTTTGGTGGTTGGCAGGTCCGGGTCGCCGCAGGTGATAAAGGGAATCAGGGCCTTTTCGCCCCGCCGTTTGAGTCTCCGAAATACCGCGTCGATGCGCTTCACAGTTATCCTCCGAG
>CAZUBT010000096.1:0-11506 GCA_964618815.1 uncultured Desulfobacterales bacterium
GGCACGGAGGCCCGCCCCACGAACTTGAAACTTGAAACTCGAAACTCGAAACTTTCCAGGGCGGAACCCTGACAGCTGATTGATTACCGAAAACCGAAAACTGAAAACCGAAAACCATTTTCAAGGAGCGCCGCCATGCGGCGGAACACCAGGCTGACCAAGCAGCGCGGCTACCCGCAGAAACCCGCCAAAGGCCCTTTCTGGCGACGGGGAAAGCCTCGTAATGCCTATCGCCGGGGACGCCAAGGCGAACCGAAAAAATTCTGGGGACGGGCGTTATTGACCGGGGCCGGCCTGGTGGGATTGGCTGGAATTATCATGGGCTTGATGGTGCTCTACCATCATTTCTTGACCTCGCCCCTTTTTTGCATTAAAGAAAATAGCAACATTGAAATTGTCGGGCTTAAGCGGCTCACTCCGGAGTTGATCCTCCAACAGGGGAAGCTGGGTCCCACCACCAATCTGTTGGCCCTCAAGCCCACCCAGGTGGAGCGGGACCTGCTGGCCCACCCCTGGATCTTCCGGGCCGAATTGACCCGGATTTGGCCCCAACGTCTGCGGCTCCGGGTCAAGGAACGGGAGCCGGTGGCCCTGGTGCAGATGGGGGAGCTGTTGTATGTGGATCGCCAGGGCCGGCTGTTCAAGCCCTTATCCCCTGGGGACCCCCATGATTTTCCGGTGATTACCGGACTGAGGGATGAGGATTTTCACCAGGTGGAGGAGGCCATGCCGGAGGTGATGGCCAAAGTTTTTCAATTGTTGGAGGCCCTCAAGGAAGCCCCGCCGCCCCTTCATTGGGAGAATATCTCTGAGGTCCATGTGGACCACGAACGGGGGTTCACCCTTTATGCCAATGGTTTGGGGGCCGCGGTGGACGTGGGTCTCACCGATTATGGGGCCAAATTGCAGAAATTCGCCCACATCTGGCCGGTTTTGGCCCAAAAGGGCTATCTGGTTAAGATGGGGCGCATTAATCTCGACTATCCCCAAAGGGCCCTGCTGAGCCTCAAAGGGATGGAGGAGAATCAATAGGATGGTAAGGTGTCTCAAGACCTGATCGTTGGATTGGATATCGGTACCGCCAAGATCTGCGCGGTGGTGGGGGAGATTCGGGAAAACCAGGTAGATATCGTGGGCCTGGGATGCGCGCCCACCGCCGGCGGCCTGCGGAAAGGGGTGGTGGTCAACATCGAGAGCACCGTCCGGGCCATCCGCAAGGCGGTGGAAGAAGCGGAAACCATGGCGGGCTGCGAAATCCGCTCAGTGTATGCGGGGCTGGGAGGCAGCCAGACCAAGGTCATCAACAGCCAGGGGATCATCGCCATCAAGGAGCGGGAAGTGACGCAGGCGGACATGGAGCGGGTCATCGAAACCGCCCGGACTGTGGCGATCCCTTCGGACCGGGAGGTCATCCACACCCTGGTCCAGGATTTTCTCATCGACGGCCAGGACGGCATCAAGGACCCGGTGGGGATTCACGGGGTCCGCCTGGAGTGCAAGGTCCACATCGTCACCGGCGCGGCCACGGCTCTCAACAATATCATTCGGTGCGCCAACCGGGCCGGCCTGGAAGTCAACAGCATCGTCCTCCAGAGTCTGGCCGCGGGAGACGCGGTGCTCACGGATGAAGAAAAAGAGCTGGGTGTGGCCCTGGTGGATTTTGGCGGCGGCACCACGCAACTGGCCATCTTCTCCGAAAATGCCCTGCGCTATAATTTCGTTTTACCCGTGGGGGGGAACAATCTCACCAATGATATCGCGGTGGGCCTGCCCACTTCCCTCCAGAACGCCGAAGAGTTGAAGAAACACTACGGCTGCTGTCTCAATGCCCTGACGGACCCCGACGAGGCCCTGGAGGTTCCCGGGCTGGCCGGGCGGCAAACCTACACCGTGCCCCGGGGGCGCCTGTCGGAAATCATTCATCTCCGGGTGGCGGAAATCCTCAATTTGCTGTCCAAGGAACTCCAGCGGGCCAGGTTTGCCTATCCGCTGCATTCCGGGGTGGTCTTAACCGGCGGCACCGCCCTGGTGGAGGGCCTGCCGGAGCTGGCCTCGGAGGTCTTCGGCATGCACTCCCGCCTGGGCTATCCCATGGGAGTCAGCGGACTCATCGACGTCATCCATGATCCGGCCTACGCCTGCGGCGTGGGTCTGGTGCTCCATGGTTTTCGGTCCCAGCAGCAGGCCCAGCGGGGTAAAGGCGGCTCATATAGCCGCCGGGGCCAGCGGGGCCTCATGTTCCATTTAAAGAAATGGTTCAAAGAAGTGGTATGAAACGGTTTTCGGTTTTCGGTTTTCGGTTAAAAGGATTTGGATTTTCAATAAGTTAGCCATAGAGTTGGCAGCATCTGCAACGGAACCTTTTATAAGTCTAAAAAAAGTGGTATGCTGGATATAAGGGGGTTTAGCCCATGAAAATTCAATTAGTCCCCAATGAACTTTCCGCCAAGATCAAAGTCCTGGGAGTCGGCGGGGCCGGAGGCAATGCCGTCAATGACATGATCGCCTCCCAGATGGTGGGGGTGGATTTTATTGCCGCCAATACCGATGCCCAGGCCCTGGATAAGAGCCTGGCCCCGGTGAAAATCCAGTTGGGCACCAACGTCACCCGGGGACTGGGGGCCGGGGGCGACCCCGAAGTGGGCAAGCAAGCCACCCGTGAGGAAGCCGAGCGCATCAAACAGGTGCTGGCGGGTGCGGACATGGTGTTCATTGCCGCGGGCATGGGCGGCGGCACCGGCACCGGCGGCTCTCCCGTGGTGGCGGAAATCAGCAAGGAACTGGGGGCACTCACCGTGGCCGTGGTGAGCAAACCCTTCGAGTTTGAAGGCAAGATGAAGCGCCGCCTGGCGGACAACGGCATCGAGGAACTGCGCAAAGTGGTGGATACCATCATCACCATTCCCAACGACCGGCTGTTCAGCCTGAGTTCCAAGAATGCCCGCATCAAAGACGTCTTTGCCATGGCCAACGAAGTCCTGGGCTATGCGGTCCGGGGCATCTCCGATCTCATCATGGTGCCCGGCTTCATCAATGTGGATTTTGCCGACGTGCGCACGGTGATGAAGGAGCGGGGCATGGCCCTTATGGGCACCGGCATCGCCGGGGGCGGCACCCGGGCCGCGGACGCAGCCAAGAAGGCCATCGCCAGCCCCTTGCTGGAGGACATCTCCATCCGGGGCGCCCGGGGTATCCTGGTGAACATCACCGCCACCCCCGACATCACCATGGAAGAGCTCAAGGAAATCTGCGGCATCGTCCAGGATGAGGCCCACGAAGACGCCATCATCAAGTGGGGCATGGTCTTTGACGACGGCCTGGGCGAAGAGATCCGGGTCACCGTCATCGCCACCGGCATCGGCAAGCGTCTGGGCGCGGAAGCCCCGGTGTGGACCCCGGTGGCCCAGCCCCTGGCGGAACAAGACCTGGATATTCCCACCCATCTGCGGCAAGAAGCGCCCCGGGCCGGAGACGCGGCCAGGGGCGAACCGGCGCGTCAGGCCCCCAACCTGGGGGTGGTGGGCAAGCGCAATATCGTCCATCCCGACCTGCAATACGAGGAAAGCGAACTGGATATCCCGCCGTTTTTAAGGAAGGTGGATTAATAGACGGTTTTCGGTTTTCAGTTTTCGGTGTTTCGGGGGACTTTGAAAGCTTGATGTAGAGTGCGCACCGCGCGCCATATTGTTGATGTTCTTGAGAAGGGTTTTTAGAACGGTTCCCATGAGGGGGAGGGTTGATCAGCCCTCCCCTATGCGCTTGTGACTAACCCCGCCTCCATGTCCGCCAAGATCAAATCACGCCTCAAAAAACTCTTATCCCAGGAAACCGGCGCGGTGGTGCGGGAATGGGGGGCGCGCTGGCCCGCGGCCCTGGTGTATCCCCAGATTTATTCCGTGGCCATGGGGAACCTGGGGTTCCAGGCCATTTACCATCTAATCAATGCGCAGCCCGATTTGATCTGCGAGCGGGCATTTTTGCCCAGCTCCGAAGAATGGGAAGAATACCGCCGCACCCGTACCCCCATTCTCACTCTGGAGTCCCAGCGGCCCCTTAGAGATTTCGCCGCGGCGGCCTTTTCCATCTCCTTTGAAGCCGATTATCCCCACGTCCTGCAAATGCTGGAGGGGGCGGGCATTCCGTTAATGGCTGCGGATCGGGGGCCTAATGACCCCCTGATCCTGGCCGGGGGGGTGGCCACGTTTCTCAATCCCGAACCCCTATCGCCCTTTGTGGACGCCTTTTTCTTAGGGGAAGGGGAAGCCGGGGCGGTGGATTTCTTCCAGTTCCTGGCGGCGGGCTCCCCTGCCAGTGACCGCGCTGGATTACTAAAGGAATTAGCCCGAACCGTGCCCGGCGCGTACGTGCCGGCCGGGTATCAGCCCCATTACTATCCTGACGGCACGTTGGCGGCTTTTGAGCCGGAGCCGGGTTATCCCCCCCGGGTCAGAGCGCCCCACCTGGCTGAGTTGGCCTCGTATCCTACCCACAGCCACATTCTGGCCCCCCGGAGCGAATGGGGGGAGATGTTCCTGGTGGAAACGGGCCGGGGCTGTTCCCGGGGCTGCCGCTTCTGCGCCGCGGGCTTCATTTACCGGCCTCCCCGGGAGCGGGACCTGGAGGATTTATGGGTCCAGGCGCAGCAGGGTTTGACGGAGAAGCGCAAGATCGGCCTGGTGGGCGCGGCGGTGTCGGATCATCCGGGGATGAAGGAACTGTGTGGGAAAATCCTGGCCCAAGGAGGGACCCTGGGCATCAGTTCGCTCCGGGCCGATTCCGCGGACGCCGAACTGTTCGGCCTTCTGTCCCAGGCGGGCGTGCGCACCGTGGTCCTGGCCCCGGACGCGGGGAGCGAGCGGCTGCGCCGGGTCTTGAATAAGGGCCTCACCCAGGAGGATTTAGCCCAGGCCGCGGTGGCTTTGAGCCAATCCGGCATTCCGCAGTTGCGCCTGTATTTCATGGTGGGCCTGCCCACGGAAACCCTGGAAGACGTGGAAGAAATCCCCCGCCTGGTGAGATATTTGCAACATCGGGTGATTAAAGAAAGCCAGGGCAAAAAGCGCCTGGGCCTCATCACCCTGAGCCTGTCCTCCTTTGTGCCCAAGCCCTTCACCCCCTTTCAATGGGCGCCCTTTATGGAGGTGGGGGAACTCAAAAAGCGCCTCAAGCTGGTGACAAAGCAGTTTCACGGGGTCAAAGAGGTGCGGGTGCATACCGACCTGCCCAAGTGGGCCTACATCCAGGCCCTGTTGGCCCGGGGCGACCGTCGGGTGGGGGACCTGATGCTTTTGGCCCATGATTCCAACTGGACCAAAGCCTTCCGGCAAAGCCCGGTGAACCCGGACTTCTTCACGCTGCGGGAACGGGGCCGGGATGAGTTATTTCCCTGGGACTTCATTGACCACGGGTTGCAGAGAGACTATCTTTGGGAGGAGTATCGGAAAGCCCTGGAAGAAAAGGAATCGCCCCGCTGCCTGCCTGAGATTTGTAAACGTTGCGGGGTTTGCGGGGGGGAATAGTAGGGTGCGCACTGCGCACCGGTAGGGCGGCCCTCCGTGCCCGCCAAAGTGGGATGCGTAATGCGCACCATTAAAAGAGCGCCCTTTTTCATGATTTTCGGGTGAGCCGAAGGCCCATGAATGACTGCTTAGAAAAGTTCTCTTGGCAACCTCAGAGAGACCGGATCGCCGAGCTTAAAAGACACCGCCGGGGGCGGCGGTGCTACATTTCATGATTTATGGGTGAGCCGAAGGCCCGTGAATGACTGACTTGAAAAGTTCTTTGGTGGCACAGGCTTTCCAGCCTGTGTAGACGCAGGCTAAAGCCTGCGTCTACGGGGAAGAGGGTTTGCAAGGAGGCCTCCTTTGCCCGGGTTGCTCTTCAAAAAAATTCTTTTAAACGACGGCGCTCCCCGGGGCGACATTCCCCCCCAGGAAATGGCCGCGCGGCTCAAGAGCGCCATGAGCGCCTTGAAAGCCGCGTTTTTCGAGACCGGCACCGGCCGGGTGGCGTATGAGCAGATCCAGCAGTCCGAGAGCTATCAGGCTTATCTGCAACTGAGTAATAATTTAAAGGCCATGGACTTGAAGGCTCTGGCCCGCCGGGAAGAAAGAATCGCGTTTTGGATCAACCTCTACAACGTCACCGTCATCCACGGGGTCATTGCCCTGGGCATCCGGGATTCGGTGAGAGAGGTCCGGAATTTTTTCCGCCGGGTGTACTACCAGGTGGGCCAGTATTCTTTCTGTCCCGACGACATGGAGCACGGTATCCTCCGGGGCAACCGCCGCCCGCCTTACTCGCTATTCCGGCGTTTTCGGGGTAGTGACCCACGTCTGAGCTTCATCGTGGAGGCCCCAGACCCCCGCATCCACTTCACCCTGGTGTGCGGCTCCGCGTCTTGCCCGTTCATCGAAGTCTATACACCGGAAAATCTGGACCAGGAACTCACCATCGCCAGCCAGACCTTCATCAACTCCCCCAGCGTGGTCCTGGACCGGACTAAGAACAGCCTGTCGCTCTCTCGCATTTTCCTGTGGTACGGGCCGGATTTCGGCGCCGCCCAGGCCGAACGCCTACGGTTTATCGCCGGTTACCTGGATAATCAGGATGACCGCGCCTTCATTGAAGCCCATGCCGAGAGCTTAAGCGTAACTTATCAGACCTACGATTGGCGGCTGAATCAGTATTGAGGCAGTTTTCGGTTTACGGTTTTCGGTGAACAGCATGATGATTATCAGCATAATGGATGGACAGATGTTCAGTTGGCAGAATCTGATATGAACTCGCCATCAAAGGTATATTTTTTCGTAGGGGCGAACACAAGGTTCGCCCCTACCTTTTTAATACCTTTCTGACGGCAACTCGGTATGAAAGGGAAGCGGGTAAGAGGGAACCAACCAGGAGGGATAAAGGGATAGCCGGATAAATCTACATACCCGGCAAGTTAGTTAAAGGCGGGCCCGGAGGCCCGCCCCCACGGTTATCTGCGGGGGCACAGCCTGACGGCCATGCCCCTCATTAGTCGCGCCTTAGCGCTGCCGCACGTTTTCCCGGATGAAGCTGACGATGTCCTTGGTGTCGGTGCCGGGGCCGAAGATGGAGGCGATGCCCGCAGCTTTGAGCGGCGGGACGTCTTCTTCGGGGATGATGCCCCCGCCCATGACCAGGACGTCGGTGACGCCCTTGGTTTTAAGGAGTTCCATGACCCGGGGGAACAGATAGTTGTGCGCGCCGGAGAGCACGCTCATGCCGATGACGTCCGCATCTTCCTGGATGGCCGCGGCCACGATCTGCTCCGGGGTTTGCCGCAGGCCGGTGTAGATCACTTCCATGCCGGCGTCACGAAGCGCGGCGCAAATGACCTTGATGCCCCGATCATGGCCGTCCAGGCCGGGTTTGGCGGCCAGTACCCTGATTTTTCTTGCTTCCGCCATAGTCTTTTCTCCTTATCTTGACGCGAATCCGAAGAATTTATTATGGTGCGCGGTGCGCACCCTACATTAATCTTCGCTTCGCTCAGAATGACAGATAATCACCGTTGCTCATGGTGCGCCGGCAAGATGCCGGTGCTACCCATAGTCGGCCCACCCTACGCACAGGCTGGAAGCCTGTGCCACCGGACCTTAGATTGGTTAAGGTGCGTAAGACGCACCCTACATCTACATGAACGCCGGGGCTTCGTATTCGCCGAAGACTTCCCGGAGGGTGTCGCAGACTTCGCCCAGGGTGGCCAGGGCTGTGACCGCCTTCAGGATAAGCGGCATGAGATTGTCGGTGCCTTCCGCGCCCTTCTTGAGTTCCGCCAGGGTCTGTTTCACCGCGGCGTTATCCCGGGTGTTTTTCAGTTCTCTGAGGCGGGCTTTTTGTTTTTCGCCCACCTCGGGGTCCACCTTGAGGAGGTCCTTGAGCCGATCTTCCTCGGTCCGGAAGCGGTTCAGGCCCACTATTACCCGCTTGCCGGCTTCGATCTCTTGCTGATAGCGGTAGGCGCTGCGGGCGATTTCTTTCTGGATGAAGCCCTTTTCGATGGCTGCCACCGCGCCGCCCATGCGGTCGATCTGGTCGATGTACTCCTGGGCCCGGGCTTCCACCGCGTCGGTGAGGTTCTCTAAGTAGTAAGAGCCGGCCAGGGGATCGATGGTGTCGCACACCGCGGTTTCATAGGCAATGACCTGCTGGGAGCGCAAGGCCACCTGCACCGCCACCTCGGAAGGCAGGGCCAGGGCCTCGTCATAGGAGTTGGTGTGCAGGGACTGGGTGCCGCCCAACACCGCGCTCAGGGCCTGGAAGGCTACCCGCACGATGTTGTTCAGGGGCTGTTGGGCCGTCAGGGTGCAGCCCGCGGTCTGGGTGTGGAAGCGCAGCATCAGGGAACGGGGGTCCTGGGCCCCGAACCGGGTCTTCATGATCTTGGCCCACAGGCGCCGGGCCGCCCGGAATTTGGCGATCTCTTCCAGAAAATCGGAGTGGGAATTGAAGAAGAAGGACAGCCGGGGCCCGAATTCATCCACCTTCATGCCCGCCTGGATGGCCGCCTCCACGTAGGCGATGCCGTTGGCCAGGGTGAAGGCGATCTCCTGCACCGCGGTGGAACCGGCTTCCCGGATGTGATAACCGCTGATGCTGATGGTGTTCCATTGGGGCACTTCTTTGGTGCAATACTCGAAAATATTGGTAATCAGGCGCATGGAGCGCCGGGGTCCGAAGATGTAAGTGCCCCGGGCCGGATACTCCTTGAGGATGTCGTTTTGCACCGTGCCCCGCAGCTTGTCGAAGGCAATGCCTTGCTTTTCCGCCACGGCCAGATACATGGCCATGATCACCGCGCAGGGGGAGTTGATGGTCATGGAGGTGGACACCTGGTCCAGGGGAATCCCCTGGAAGAGCCGTTCCATGTCCCACAGGGAGTCGATGGCCACCCCCACCTTGCCCACCTCCCCCTGGGCCAGGGGTTGGTCGGAATCGTAACCGATCTGGGTGGGCAGGTCGAAGGCCACGGACAGGCCGGTCTGACCGGACTTCAAGAGGAAATGGTAGCGCTCGTTGGTCTCTTCCGCGGAGCCGAATCCGGCGTACTGCCGCATGGTCCAGAACCGGCCCCGGTAAGCCGTGGGCTGCACCGCCCGGGTATAGGGGAACTGGCCGGGCATGCCCAACTTTTCCAGGTAGTCGAAGCCTTCCATGTCCAGGGGGGTATAGACCCGGTCAATGGGAATGCCGGAGGTGTTGAGAAATTCCGCTTTGCGCTCCGGGATCTTTTTCAATACCTTGGCCACGGATTCATCATACTTGGCCTTCTTTTCCTGGAGCTGCGCCAATTTCGAGGGATCACACATAAAGCCACCTCACTTTTCAGTCAGTGGTTAGTTGTTAGTTCTTAGTGGTTAGTGGACTTTTGGGGGCGCAAGCTAAACGACCATGAGGCAAGATTGCCTCACCCCAGCGAATGAAAGTCATCTTCTTTATCTCGTCAATGGGAGACTTTCACGGTAAAGCCTGCGGCTACAGGAGCTACCCAGGATGGGCGCTTCTTGTTTTCCCTAACCGCTAACCCCTGCCTCAAATCTCCCCTTCCTGCTCCATCTTGACCAGGGCCTCAAACCGGATGTCCATGCCCAGGACCCCCTGGATCTCGTCATTGTCATTCCTGACCGGCACGCTCACGGTGATGCATAGGGCGCCGGTGAACCGGGAGGTGTAAAAATCGGTGACGAAAACCTTGCCCGACTTAATGGGCTCGATGAACCAGGACCGGTTGGACAGGTCCTCATCCAGCTTCATGGTCTCGTATTTGGCCCGGTCCACGATGTGGGTGATGTTCCGGGTGATCTTGCGGCCCTCTAAGTTGGTAACGTACATAAATTGGATGAAGGGGTTGTTATCCAGGGCCTTTTGGAGTACCGGGTCCATTGCGGCCGGCGTCATGGAGCGGATCTCCTCCCGCTGCGCCAAGTCTTCCGCCAGGTGGGCCGCCAGCTTGTGAGCCTTGATCTTGAGTTGGTCGAACTCCGAGATAAACAGCTCCGACAGGTACTTCCGGGAGAAATTCTCCAACTCCTCATTGGAAATGGAGGTGCACCGGCCCTGTTCATACATTTCGGTGATGCGCTGGTTGATTTTGACCACCCCGGGATGGACCTTATCCACCGCCCGATCCCCTTCCAGCCCCAGGCGGGTGTTGATCCAGTAGACGATGCCGGCCCGGCCGGATTTGTCGGTGATGGTGATGGTCACCGGACGGTTCAAGATGCTCTTGGTGTCAAAGGCGTTGTAGATTTCCTCGTTTTTTAGCAGCCCGTCGGCATGGATGCCGGCGCTGGTGTTATTGAAATTCGCCCCCACAAATGGATAGTTGGGGGGAATATGAAAGCGCAACTCTTTCTCAAAGTACCGGGCGATGTCGGTGATGGCCGTGGTATCGATGCCCTCGGCGCTGCCTCTGAGTGAAATATACTCAATGATCATCCCTTCGATGGGGGCATTGCCGGTGCGTTCCCCGAACCCTAAGAGAGCGCCGTTCACCGCGCCGCAACCGTAGAGCCAGGCCGTAACGCTGTTCACCATGACCTTGTGGAAGTCGTTGTGGCCGTGCCATTCCAAGAGGTGACCGGGCACCCCGGCATCGTCGATCATGGCCCGCACCAGCTTGGGCACACTCCGGGGCAGGGCCGCGCCGGGATAAGGCACGCCGTAGCCCATGGTGTCGCAGAGGCGGATCTTGATGTCAATGCCGCTCTCCTGCCGGAGCTTCATCAGCTCCAGGGCGAAGGGCACGCAGAATCCGTAGATATCCGCCCGGGTGATGTCCTCCATGTGGCAGCGGGGGGTGATTCCCAAATCCAGGGCCGCCTTGACGATGCCCAGATAATCATCCAGGGCCTTGCGCCGGTTCCACTTCAGCTTCAAAAAAATATGATAATCCGAGGCGGAAGTGAGGATGCCGGTCTCCGTCAGGCCCATCTCTTTTACCAGCTTCAGGTCCGCGGCCACGGCCCGGATCCAGCCGGTGATTTCGGGATAGCGGTGGCCCCGCTCCCGGCAGCGTTCCACCGCTTCTTTATCCTTGGCGCTGTACAGAAAGAACTCGCTCTGGCGGATTATCCCTTTGGGACCCGAGAGGCGGTGCATCATATCGAAGATTTCTACGATCTGCTGCACCGTATAGGGGGGCCGGGCCTGCTGGCCGTCCCGGAAGGTGGTGTCCGTGAGCAGCATCTCCCGGGGCGGATGGGGCATGACGAATTTATAATCAAAATCGATCCTGGCGATCTCCGTGTAAGGGAAGATATCCCGCATCAGGTTGGGCTCTTCCACCTCTTGCAGACCATGCTTCCAGAAGGTGGAATGCTCATGATCCAACAACCGGCGTTCTTTATTCCAACGTGCCATGGTAGTCACCGTGCTTTGTGGTTTATCTTTGTACTTATATCATTTTGGCTAACAGCTATATGTATTGACATTAGCCATTAACATACATTAATATGCTTGGTGAAGGAGGGGAAAC
>CAZUBT010000097.1:0-11430 GCA_964618815.1 uncultured Desulfobacterales bacterium
CCAAGCGGGAGCTTGGGAACGAGGATAAAAACAATCTCTTGTCAAAAAGTACGCGGAAACCGGATGAACCAAAATTAATTAAAGTTCAAAGTTCAAAGTTCAAAGATTAAAAGCTGAAAGCTGAAAGCTGAAAGCTGAAAGCTGAAAGCTAAAAGCTAACTGCCAACAACTAACAACTAACAACTAATATCTCCTCCTAAAACCACGACCGGTGGCTCCATAATTCCCCCTTCAGGTCTTTCATATCCGTCTGACACAAAAGATATAAGGAGGCGTTCTGGATGGCCAGGCCGCCGATATAGGCCAGGGCGGTGACCATCATGATTTCATCCCGGGTAAAGGCCCGTTTCACCCCGCTGTAAAGGCGCAGTACCCCGATGACTTTCTCTTTGGTCTTGACCGGGACCGAGAGAATGGACGCGATTCCTTCCTTTTTGTTCATCTCCCGGTACTGGACCCGCTTGCTGGTGTAAGCGTCTTTGATCACCACCGGCTTGCCGTTTGCCGTCGGGGGGATGCTCTTGTCCACGGATACCGGCCCTTTCTTCAGGTATTGGTCGCTCAGGCCGAAGGAGGAAACCACCTTCAGGGTTCGGGTATCTTCGTCCAGGAGCAGGATGGCCGTGGCCTTTACCTTCATGGCGCCGGCCAGGTCCGCGGCCATGGACTGCAAGATTTCCTTGATATCCAGAGTGCTGTTGAATTTGGCCGCCAGGTCCAGGAAGAGCTGGTTCTCCCGGCGCAACTGGTCAATTAGCCGGGCATGTTCCATGACCCCGCCGCTCTGCTGGGCCAGGGCCATGAGAAATTCGATATCCGCCGCGGCGAACTTCCGGGGCTGGGCCGTAAACAGGCAAAAGACGCCGATGTCCCGGCCCTTGACCTTGACCGGAACGGCCAGGACGGATGCGATGCCCTCCGCCTTTTTGGACTCCGGATACTCCAACCGGGGATCTTCGGAGGCGTTCCGGCTGTAGAGAAAGCCTTCCTCATGCACCAGGGGCACGATCTTGCGGACCAGCATGGATTTTCGGGAACGGAAGTAGCTTTCCGACAGCCCTTTCTGGGCCACGGGGGCCAATTCCCGCTTGCCCGGCTCCGCCAGATACAGGCACGCGGCCTTGCCGTCCAGATTATCCATGGCGCTTTGAAATATCAGGTTCAGCAGTTCCCCCCGGTTCCGGGCGGCGCCGAAAGCTTTGCTCAATTTGGTCAAGGTCTTGAAATAATTGCGTTGTCGAGGAGACATATAAAATCCTTAGGTATTTTTCGAGGGTCGCGGCGCGCTTTGGGAATCCCGCTCTCTCAACCAACCGCCCATCCTGGGGAAGAGCTCTTTTTGATATTTGGCGCTGACATAAAAGCCGATGTGTCCGGTGTCCAGGCAAATATCCTCGTGGTCCCCACTACCCACCTGTTGGGTCAGGAGCCGGCAGGCCTCGGGAGGCACCAGGTGGTCGTACTCACCGTAAACGTTCAGCAGCGGCATGGTGATCTCCTGCAAGTCGATGCGCCGGCCGCCTACGATCATCTGATTCTGGATCAGGAGATTCTGCTGGTAGCAGTCTTTCACCAACTGCCGGAAGGTTTCTCCGGGGATATCCGGGCTGTCGAAGATCCATTTCTCCATGCGGACGAAATTTTCCACAAATTCCTGGTTGTCCATATTCTCTAAGAAAACCACATACTTATCAAATAGCATCCTGGCCGGGTTCAACAGCAGAAACCCGATATTCAGGAGGTCCCCGGGCATATTGCCGAAGGCCGCCACCAGGCGGTCCACATCCAGGTCCCGGAGCCACAGGTGCATCAGCCCCTTATCCGTGGCAAAGTTCGTGGGGGTCATGGTGGTGAGGAGATTCTTCACCTTCCCGGGGTGCAAGGCTGCATAGATAACCGAAAACACCCCTCCCAGGCAGACCCCCATGAGATTGACCCGGGGGACGCGGTGGCGCCGGCGAACCAGGTCCACCACCTCATCCAGGTACCCGTTGACGTGATCGTCGATGGTGAGATAGCGGTCTTTGCGGGTGGGGTAACCCCAATCAATCACATAGACCTCCATCCCTTCTTTCAGGAGATTCTGCACCACGCTGCGGTCCGGTTGCAGGTCCAGCAGGGTATCCCGGTGGATCAGGGCATATACCACCACCAAGGGGGTTTTGAGCCGGGGTTTGCCGGAGGGCCGGTAATATTTCAGCCGGACGCGGTCTTCCTGATAGACCACCTCGAAGGGAGTGGCGGCAATTCCCGTGTCCAGGGGACCCATGAGCAGATCCCTGGCTTTTTCCAGACGCCGGGCGGCCTGGCCCGCTTCCTCGGTCAATCTGGCCAGGATCAGGTTCACCGGGATTTTGGTGGTCATCTCAATCCCCCCGGACTGCCCGGCCATCCGCTAGTTTCTTGGTCAGCGCTTTCACCTGCTTTTTCAGCAAATAGATCTCCCGATAAATTTCATCCATCTCCCGGAGGGTGGGGATGGGCAGGTCCTTCAGGGCATCCGCCACCAGGTCTTGTTTGGCCAGGGTGAAATCCTCCAGGGTCATGAGCACATGATTCATGGCCTTTTGGTATTCCGGCGACTTAAACAGGGTCATGTAGAAACCTTCCAGGGTCTTGACCCACACCCGGTAATGTTCTTTAAAGTCTTCCTCCGAGAGCTTCCCTTCGTGGGAGAGGCCTGCCAGCCGGTCCCGCATGGCCAGCAGGGAGTTTTTGATGGGCAGATGAAACAGAGAAATGAATTCCCCCATGGCGGCTCGCCTCTGGTTGAATCTTACCAGCAGGCGGTTCTTCTTCTCTTGGGAAAAGGGGGTCAGGCCCGTCTGGAAGCTCTTTAAGAACATTTGGAAATCCCGCTCATGGGTTTCCGCCCAGGCCTTGAAAACTTCCTGGTCCAGATGGTCAAAACTAAAATCTTCCGCGTCGGGTTCCCCATGGACAAGATATTCCAGCCATTGCCGGTGGAGATGAAAATAGGCCCCCCAACCGGTTTGAGCCAACTGCAGGACGATCTCCGAAGGCGGCTGGATTCCCTGGAACAGGGCGTTGACGGTCTGGGGTTGGCTCAACAGGGAAAAAAACGCTTCCCACATCTGGATCACCGGCTGCCAGGATACCATTTCCCCGGGAGCGGCCGCGTCCTCGGACAGGGCCGCGGCCTGTCCGGGGCCCATGTGGGCCAGGGAGTCCCAATAGTCCATGGTCCATTTGATCCAGGTAGCCAGCAAAGGCTGCGAGTCGGCTTTTCTTTGCTGATTCTGCTCCATGCGCTCCCCCCATTCCGCTTCAGGTACGGCGTCGCCCTTTACCTGGACCCGATTAAACATTTTACATTAAAAAAAAGGGTAAATGTGAATATTTTCTCATGGAAAAAATTAGATTAGGCATCAGCGCCTGCCCGGCAGGTCAAATAGTCCGCGATGAGATGCGCTAAGGTCCACAGGCGAGACGCCTGTGCCACTGGTCCATGGCCCCCTTTCCCAAAAGACTTTTGCAACAGTCTCGGAAGTTAGGAAAAAAATAAGGGCGACGTTTGCGTCGCCCTTATCTTTTGATTATCTTTGCGCCCTTGGCATCTTGGCGTGAGATTTTCTTAACCCCTCAGCGACTCGGCGTGAAATTATCCCCGTTCCAGCAGCCGGGGCAGCAGATCCGCGGCCTGCTCCAGGAGCAGGCCGGTCTTGCCGGCCTCGGTTTCGGTGTAGCTCTGATGGCCATCACCGGGGGTGCGGGAGTCATACAACACAAAAGGCACCGGCTCCGAGGTGTGGGTGCGCAGCGCGATGGGTGTCAGGTGATCGCACAGGGCCAGGACCCGGTGGTCCCCCAAACCTTTAAGCCCCGCCATTAGCGGCCCCACCACCTTGGCGTCGAAGTCCTCGATGGCCTGGAGCTTCAAAGGCAGCTCGCCGCTGTGGCCGGCTTCGTCCGGGGCCTCCACGTGGATGAACACCAGGTCCATCTCTTTTAAGGCTTCAAGGGCGGCGCCGACTTTGCCGGCGTAATTGGTGTCCAGATACCCCGTGGCCCCGGGCACCAGGATGGGCCGGAGCCCGGCATACAGGCCGATGCCCCTTATGAGGTCCACCGCGGAGATCACCGCGCCGGTGAGGCCGAAGCGCTCCTTTAAAGTGGGAACCTGGGGAGGCCGGCCCTGGCCCCAGAGCCAGATGGAGGTGGCGGGCCTTTCACCCTTCTCCCGGCGCCGGCGGTTCACTTCCTGATCCTTAAGAATCGGCCAGGAGGCCCGGATGAGCTCCCACAAAGGGGCCTCGGGGCCGTCCGCGGCCATGAGGCGGCCCACCTCCCGGCCGGTCCAGTCATGGGGCGGGTAAGTGCGCCAATGGGATTGACCCTGGGACCACACCAGGAGGTGGCGGTAGCTCACTCCCGGGTAAAAGCGGCGTCCATCCCGGCCCAGGGCCGCGTCCAGGGCGATAATGAGTTCCCGGGCGTCCTCACTGGCGATGTGTCCGGCCGAGTAGTCCTCCATGAAGAGCCCGGCATCCTCCCGGCGCAGGGTCACCAGGTTGCAGCGGAAGGCCACTTCTTCAGGCTTCAGGGCTACCCCCAAGGCCGCGGCCTCCAAAGGCGCCCGTCCCGTGTGATACCGGGCCGGATCGTAACCCATGATGGCCAGGTTGGCGATATCGCTGCCCGGTTCCATCCCCGGCGGAATAGTCCGGGCCAATCCCAGTTCGCCCTGCCGGGCCAGTTCATCCAGATGGGGCGTCCGGGCTGCCTCCAGGGGGGTGCGCCCGCCCAATTCCTCGATGGGGTAGTCCCCCATGCCGTCGCCGACTAAGATGATATATTTCATTGATAGTGGCCCATCTTGTAGTTGATGGTAATTCAGTTATTTAGAACTTATCCGCAAATAAACCGAGAACTATGAAAAATTCGATCAACGCTGCCTTGATCCTTTTTTGCGGGCGCAGCACGCCGTGCCCCTACGAAGGATGTCCAGCATTAAGCGGTTCCGCATGGGCGCTCATTAAATCATCATTATCTTTACCCAGGGTATCAGCCAGGTATTTATCATATTTCTGAATCTTATCAGGCAGTCGCCGCTTGAGCAAAATCGTATCAATATTCCATATCCGGTTCCGGGAAAGCCCGAAGAAGATGCGGCCATCGCTGGAAAACCGGTATTGCCAGAGCGGGCCATTAAAATTGTTTAGGTGGTGTGTATTATAACTCACAACATTCTTGGGAGGAATTTGATCTTTCTCCATTAAAGCTTCCAGGCCGGTGTTATTAATACTTGCCAGGGCGTCCGGCAATGCCGGGAAAATTTCCGGCATGTTTTGAATCTCAGCCAGGTTTTTCAAAGCTCTCCTGGAAAATAAGATATTCTTGTACAAGGAATTGAGCCAGGATGAATTGAGTCTGAGATGTTTGACGACATGCCGATCCGGATCAACATATAGCCTCTCTTCTTCTTCCAGGTTGGCTTTCAGGTTTCTCTTATCCGTTACAATCCTCGTTCGATCCTCTTCTATAGATCGAACTAATTCCAGGGCCTCATCTTGTTTAAGATGAGCCTTCTGGAGTTTTTCCAACAATTCTTCATTCTTGTAAGACTCCAGGACCAGTTTGGCATCCAATCGGTCGATGGTTTTCCTGGCTTTATGGGCTGAGGCTACGGCTTTCTCGTAGTCCTGGTCGAGCATTTCCAGTTTTAAGTCCAGGGTATTGAGGTTGGATTCCAGCATTTGGATTCTCAAATCCCGGGCTTCAATCTCAGATTCATGTTGCTGCTCATGGGCCAGCTGGAAATGGTTTTGGAACAATGCGGTTATAAGACAAATTGCTCCAAAACCGATTAATAGGAGTAAGTAAGTAAGAATAGTACTGGCATATCCTATGGCGGCATCTTCTCGAAAAGGTATCTGCAAGTTGTATTTATCTATTATTGTCTTTATAAAAGATGCGAATTCACTGCCGGAGCCGCTTCCTACCATATAGAATTTATATTGTGCAAGCGCGATGAGCAGAATAACAAAGAATATGAAAAACCATACTCCTGACCAAATTATATAAGGATGATACCATTTATTATTCATAAGTTTCGGTTGCTTTATTAATATCTGTTCCGAAAAGTACAAAGTTCAAAGTTCAAAGTTCACAGTTTACAGTTTACAGTTCACAGTTTACAGTTCACAGTTAATAGTTGGGGCTGACATGATTTTTTCATAATTTACGGGTGGGCCAAAGGCCCAGGCGAGACTGTTACCTAAAAATCTCGTTCAGGAATCCTTATGGTCTTCTGGATCAGCCCGGGGAAGGGGAGAAGCCCCCGGAATCAAGTTAGGTTCGGGCTCAGGCGACCCTTGCTGCCCCTCGCTCCATTTCCCGCCCGGCTCAACATCTTTCAAGGGATTTTGGTTTCAGAAGGCCCTGTTTGGGAACCGGCTACCTTTAGAATGTATTGTATCCACAGCCAACCGAATAAACAACCCAAGGCATAAGGGGGAAAATCCCGCCGGTCGAAGGTGGCGCCCATGAGGGTTCGGCCAACAAAGGTGGACCGGATGGCTTTGAGTATCCAGGGGTCTTGATAGAGCCTGGGCACTTCCAGGATGCAGGCGGCGGTAAAGACCCAGAGGGGAATCCGGTTGACGGCGCGCTTCACCGCCTTAGTTTGGCTGGGCGAACCTGTGCGTCCGCCATTAAAAGCGAATAATACGGAAAATCCGGTGCGCGCATGACAGCCAGGGACGCCCGCCCCACAGATCTTTCCAGGTTTACTGACTCCGCCGGTCCTCTAAAACATGCTTGATTTCCGTCAAGGTCTCGTTGATGCGGAAAAAAATGATGAGAATTTCGCAATAAATGCGCACCCCCAGGGGGCCCAGGAGGAGAATCGCCAGGCCCTTATAAACATCGGTGTAATCGTGGAGCTTGACGCCGAAGGCGATTAAGAAGATGGCGACCCCGAGGCAAACCAGCAGGCCCAGCCAAAAGATGATTTGAATGATGAACGGCGTCACCATGCTGCGGAAGGCAAAAAAGTCTTTCATGAGATTTTCCCTTTCTTGGTAGGAGATGGAAATTGGGTCCGGCGCCTTTAAAGGAGATAAGGATGTAACGGTCCACAGTTTTCGGGACCTCCATGATGGTTAAGGCAGACGGCCAAGGGCATGGGAAGCATGGGCATGGCGCAGCCAGTGAGGGGAGACGGGAACCTCTACCCCGGCCTGGACGATACGATGCACCTGGGCGGGGTGCAGGTGTCCTTCACCCTTGCGGGAGGGGAACACCGGGGCGTCAAGACTGGAATCGCCCTTGAGAGCAAATAATTCAGCCCATGTCTCTGGAGAGAGTAGCACGGTTCGATGCTTTCCTCCCTTGCCGCATACTGTGACCAGGCCAGCCTTTCCTCTTTCTTGCACGTCTCGCCATTTAAGTCCACAGATTTCACTTAGTTCATCAATTCTAAAACAAAAGGCGCAACCCCTTGGGATTACGCCTCAATTGATCAAATGGTGCCGAAGCGGGGATTTGTCTAAACATGCTTAATTTACTAAATAATTACCATACCAACGACCAACCTATGCGCCCTTGGAGGGTATTTAAATACCTTTTGGAGGAATTTGGGAGTCCCGGTCTGGGCCGCCTTAAAAGTGCCTTGAAAGGCCCCTGGTGGGTCCCTATGCCAAATAGACTTCTTTAATTTCACTTATATCAGCTTTTATTTTAGTTATTAATTTTGATATATTATCCTGCTTATCCATATCAATCCAGATATTACCAGATTCAAACACAAGGAATTTAATAACAGCAAGGCAATCATCTATAATATTTGGCAGACCGCTGACTTCTAAAAGAAACCCTCCCGGTAAATAATGAATAAATTTATTTCTTAATCTATTTAATTTCTTTATACTCCACCCTTGCTGTCCTTCTGGTGAGAACTTTTTACTATGGTAAAACATCACCATTTTATCGCTTTTTATCTTTTTATAAAGATTAAGATAAGTATCTAATATTTCGGGAGGATAATCTCCCGAACCTCTTCTATATGCCTCAAGCCATTGATCCCTAATATCGTCTTTTAAGACATTTAAACCATTACTCCCTCTTAACGTACAAACCATAAATCCCTGAACTGCATTATGCAGAGAGAGAACAACCCATTTCCAAAAATAATTATCGATTATGACTTTTGGTAAAAAATCATACACTATCTCCAATGCCTTTAATGCTTCATTGAACTCATCAGTTTTAAGGAAAATATTTCGTGTCATTTTTATTAGCCCTATTTATGAATTAAAATCCCGAAGCCTAATTGTCGAAACTGGCTGTAACCTTGGATTCAATGCCGACCAAAAAAATCATCTGGGGAATGGCTGTTTCAAGTAATCCCATACGCTTCTTTCGCGTGCCCAATCGAAATATTTTTTAAACCACAGGACCTTCTCCCGCTCATCTCCAGAAAGTCGGTTGAGTTCCATTTGTAAGTGCATATCGATCTCGTTGCACATCTCACGAATGTCATTTGGCGGTTCGGTTTCGCAATCCATAATCATCCGCAAGACCCGCAGAGTGTGCACATAATACCAACCGTCATCGTCCTTGGGAACAAATCTGCTGAAAATCTTATTTACTGGATAGGCAGCTTGAAGGCCAAATTGAACCACATCTGCGTTCAGTATGATCCTTGGCTGCTTCGCAATCTCTTTCTCCATGTAAACCGCTTCATTCATTGCCGGCCCAAAGATCACTTCGTCGTCGTGGTATATCAGGCCCCGTGTGATTCCGCCACGGCAAAGCATCTTCATACGAATAAGTCGGTATCCTATTTGTGAAGTATGATGAAGAAGATGCATAAGCCCCTGCTCTGTTGGAAGAGTTGTGATTGCAACACAGTCGGAAAAAGCCGCCATTCGATGCCCGGAATCAGAAATATCCCCGATCCGCCCTAATACAATCTGATCAGGCCCCACAGGCTGAGGCACTTCGAGGGCTTCTTTGATCTCAGCCGGCGTGACCGAGCGGCAAGGCCCTAAAGATCGCTTGATAAGGTCCTCGAACCCCACTATGTCAATAAATGCGACAAAGCGTTCCTCATAATCCATGGTAACCCCTCATTCAAACTCCTAAATACCTTGCGGAACTATCCTCTGGCCGGGCGTGAAGATACTTACCTGTCGTGGCAACGGAAGCATGACCAAGGGTTGCTTGGACCAGGTGGATTGGGGCCCCTCGGTCCAGAGCGTGGGAAGCATGAGCATGGCGCAGCCAGTGAGGGGAAACGGGAAGCTCTACCCCGGCCCGGACGATACGATGCACCTGGGCGGGGTGCAGGTGGCCCTTGGCGGGAGATGAACACCGGTGCGTCAAGACCGGCCTCCCCCTTGAGAGCAAATAATTCAGCCCATGTCTCTGGAGAAAGCAGCACGGTTCGATGCTTTCCTCTCTTGCCCCACACTGTGATTTGGCCAGCCTTTCCTCTTTCTTGCACGTCTCGCCATTTAAGTTCACAGATTTCACTTAGTTTGTCAATTCTAAAACAAAAGGCGCAACCCTTTAGGATTACGCCTTAATTAATCTAATGGTGCCGAAGCGGGGATTTGAACCCCGACAGGGAAACCCCCACTGGACCCTGAACCCAGCGCGTCTACCAGTTCCGCCACTTCGGCTGCTAAGCCGGAAGGCCCCGTTAGGGACGCCTTCGCTGGCATTTTGCAAAAAAGAGGTTATAATAAAAAGCTATGCCTGTCAAGGCCGTACCCTCTGGCCGACGAATTTAGCCAGGCTCCGAGGTGGAAGAATTTATTCCGGTTCCCAAGTTGGACTTGGGAACCCAGATGTAGCCCAAGCTTCGCTTGGGCTTCCCCTATGACAGGCATAGGTTGGCGGGCAATGGCGTCCCCAAGCCGCGCGTGGGGACGAGAAGACCACTGGTTGCTGCCTGATGAACTTTTCAGAGCAGTCGTTCATGGGCCTTTGGCTCACCCGTAAATCATGAAAAGTGGCAAAAACTGATGGTGCGTGGAACGCACCCTACTTGGGCGGGCACGGAGGCCCGCCCCACGAACTTGAAACTTGAAACTCGAAACTTTTCGTAACAGTCGCGCATGGGCCTTTGGCCTACCCGGAAATTATGAAAAGTCCTGATGGGCATACTCCTAACTTTGAACTTTGAACCTTGAACTTTGAACTTTTCAAGGCAGGGGTTGGCGAAGGAAAGGAAGATGGTGCGTAGGACGCACCCTACATGTCTTCCCAAACGGAGCTTGTGGTCCTGGATATTTGCTCCTGTCAGATCTTTTAACAGAAAACAGAAAACAGATAACAGAAAACTTTTCATCCCGGAACAATGCTATTTATCAACTATCCTGATAGGTTGACTAAATAATGATTTACTATGATCTGCCGCCGGGGACCGCGTCTTTTTCCCGGACGGTGGTCACCATCGGCAATTTCGACGGCGTGCACTTGGGGCACCGGGCGATTTTGGGCCGGGTGCAGCAGCGGGCCCGGGAACTGGAAGCCCAGGCCGTGGCCGTCACCTTCGATCCTCATCCCCTGAAGGTCCTGCGTCCGGAGATGCACCTGCCGCTGCTCACCACCCCGGCCCAGAAGCTCGAGCTGCTTAACGCCTCCGGGCTGGAGGCCGTGGTGGTGCTGCCCTTCACCCGGGAGTTTGCCGTGCTGCCGGCCCGGGACTTCGTCATGCAATATTTCTGTGAGCGTCTCAAGGTGCGGGAAGTGGTGGTGGGTCACGACTACTGCTTCGGCCGCAACCGGGAGGGCAACATCGACCTCCTGACCGAGCTGGGCCGGACCCACGGGTTCACCGTGCAGGTGGTGTGGGCCGTGGAAGTGGACGGCGCGGTGGTGAGCAGTTCACTCATCCGGGCCATGCTGAAGCTGGGACGGGTGGCGGAAGCGGCCCACCTCCTGGGGCGGTCCTATGGGGTGGTAGGCCGGGTCATCCAGGGGAAAGGCCGGGGGGCCAAGCTCCTGGGGGTGCCCACCGCCAATATCCGGCCGGAAAACGAACTCCTGCCGGCCACGGGCATCTATGCCGTCAGGGTGCGGCTGGGGGCCGAGACCTGGCTGGGGGCCGCCAATATCGGCACCTGCCCCACCTTTGAGAACGGCGAATTTTCCCTGGAAGTGCACCTGTTGGATTTCGACGGCGACCTCTACGGCGACACCCTGGAGGTGGAGTTCGTGGCCCGCCTCCGGGAAGAGCGAAAGTTTCCCTCCCTGGAAGCCTTGACGGCCCAGATCCACGCGGATATCGCCGCGGCCCGCCTGGCCCTGGCGGGAGAGTGAAGAAGTGCTTGAGGGATGGGGCCAGGGGCGCGGGATTAGTGGTCAGTTGCCAGTTGCCGGTTGTCGGAATTCAGTTGTAATATTATACATAGCGTCATAAATATATGGACATGTTCAGCGGAAGATTATATAATTTAT
>CAZUBT010000098.1:0-10774 GCA_964618815.1 uncultured Desulfobacterales bacterium
TTGACTTTTTACGAATTCATCAAGGTTCAAGGTTCAAAGTTGAAAGAATGGAGCGCGCCCTCCGATTGAGGCCAACACTTTTTCATAATTACGGGTGGGCCAAAGGCCCATGAGCGACTGTTCAAATTATCATATTGGCAATTGATCGCATTTCAAACAGAACCGGGTATAAGGAGAACCACATGTCCCAAGTAATCAGTCGGGTGCCGAAAAACGCCCGGGAAGTCTTGTTCCTGTCATTGTCGGAGTTCAAAGGCCATCGTCTCATCGACTTCCGGGTCCACGTGCCCGGGGATCAGGAAGGCGACTGGGTTCCCACCCGCAAAGGCGTCTCCCTGGCGGTGGGACTCTATCCCGCGTTCAAGGAGGCCCTGGCCCAACTGGAAGAGGCCATGCTCCAGCAGGGCCTGCTGGATAAGGAAGACCTGGATCCTCCTGAGTGAATCGCACTCCCAAATATACTTCAGAAAATATCCTCTGGCAATGGCAAGGGACGGGGTCTGGGAGAAACGCGCCCGTGGAGGGTGATAATTTTTCTCCACCCCCCGCTTGATTTGCCCCGGCGCGCCCTTATCTTTTCCGTAAGCCATTCTGAGATTTCTAAAAAATGTATTGGGAGAGAGGGCCAGGGGCAGAAGGATTCACCAGAAAGGCACCAAGGACACCAAGGTCCGCAAAGAATAGTATAAGAGCCTTGGCGCCGCACCAAGGCGGTTAAATATTCCCTTGGTGAATCTTGGTGCTCTTTGTGGCTTGGTGGTTAATCTTTCTGTCCCTGCCCCCCTTCCCAAGATCGCCCTTAGGGGCCGGAAAGGAGCATCCATGAGTTTTGCCGCCAAGAATTTTTCATCTCTTTTGGGCATGCCGGGATTCAGCGATACCCTGCTCAACAATCACTTTACCCTTTACCAAGGTTATGTGGCCAACACCAATAAGGTCATGGAATTGTTGGCCGGGATGCTTGCCGAGGGCAAGCAGGCCACCCCGGAATTCGCCGAATTGAAGCGCCGGTTCGGCTGGGAATTCAACGGCATGCGCCTTCATGAACTCTATTTCGGCAACCTGGGAGGGGACGGCGACCCGGGCAAGGCCTCGGACCTGGTGAAGAAGCTGGCGGCCCAATGGGGGTCCTTTGACGCCTGGGCCACGGATTTCAAGGCCACCGCGGCCATGCGGGGCATCGGCTGGGTTATCCTGTACCAGGACCGAGAAAGCGGCGCGTTCTGCAACCAGTGGATCAATGAGCATGATGTGGGACACCTGGCCGGCTGCAATCCGGCGCTCATCATCGACGTCTTCGAACACGCCTTTATCACCGATTACGGCCTGAAGCGGGCCGACTACATCGCCGCGTTCATGAAGAATATCAAATGGGAAGTCGCGGCCCAGCGGGCGGTGTAGGAGGTTTCACCACCGAGACACGAAGGACGCCAAGTTGCACAAAGAAATTATGTGTTGAGGCTCGAAGGCTTCTCCAGGGGGCATTAATTTAAAGCTTTGCCTGGTGAACCTTGGCGCCCTTGGCGTCTTGGTGGTGAATTTTCCCCACCCCCTTCAAGACTTGGGGGCACAGACTTTTAGCCTGTGCCACCTTCTCGATCCCAGGCTCCCGCTTGGGAACACTTAAGCCCGCCCCACCAACTTGAAACTAGAAACTCAAAACTTTTCAAGGCAGAACAATCTCTAAATTCCCCCTTTACAGCCGCATTTCTTGAGGTTACGTTGTAAGGGCCGTCCTGACGGGCGGCAATTCCCACAGGAGAGAGAGATGCGACGCACCGGTTATGTTTATGATGCGAGATACCTGCGGCACGATCCGGGGACCTGGCATCCGGAACGTCCCGATCGTTTGAAGGCCATCCAGCGAAACCTGCAGGAATCCGGCGTTCTGGATTTACTGGTTCCCATTCCGCCTTATGAAGCGCCCCTGTTCTGGGTGGAGCGGCTGCATGACCCGGATTATATCCGGCGTTTTAAGGCGGCCTGCGAGAGGGGCGTGCATATCTTCGACGTGCCGGATTGCGGCATCTGTGCGGAATCTTATAATATCGCGCTCCTGGCCGCGGGAGGAGTCATGGCCGCGGTGGACGCGGTGATGGCCGGCGTTGTGGACAACGCTTTTTGTGCGGTGCGGCCCCCGGGACACCATGCCGAACACGCCCGGGCCATGGGGTTCTGCTTCTTTAACAATGTGGCCCTGGCCGCGGTTTACCTTCTGGAGAACTTCGGTCTGGAGAGGGTGGCCATCGTGGATTGGGATGTACATCACGGCAACGGCACCCAGCACCTGTTCGAGGCCGACCCCCGGGTATTTTATATCTCCCTGCATGAGGACCCCGAGTATTGCTATCCCGGCACGGGTTACAGCCGGGAGCGGGGTAAAGGTCCGGGAGAGGGGTTCACCCTGAACCTGCCTTTTCCACCCCGGAGCGGCGACGGTGAGTACCTGGAGGCTTTGAATACCGAGGTCCTGCCCCGGCTACGTGAATTCGCTCCCCAGTTCTTGCTGATCTCCGGGGGGTTTGACGCGCACCAGGATGACCCCCTGGCCCACATGAAACTCACCCGGAGCGGGTACCGGGAAATGGGGCGGCTGCTGCTGGATTTGGCCGGGGAGACCGCGGGCGGGCGGGTCATCACGGTGCTGGAAGGGGGATATAACCTGGAAGTGTTGGAGGAGTGCACTGAGGACCATACCCGGCTGCTTTTGGGAATACCGCTGGATCACTTTTAATCCCCATTGGCATTAAAAAAACCTTCTTTCGTAGCTGCAGGCTTTAGCCTGCGCCTACTAGTCAAGACTGTCAGAGGTTATTAATAGCTGGAGGCGGGCACGGAGGCCCGCCCCACGAATACCAACGATTCAATACTCTATGATTGACGTCAAATTAGTATTAGAGGTTTTAACCCGCTATAAAGCGTGGAAACCGTAAAATCGTAACAGTCGATTATTCCAGGATTTCCTGAAAATAGGCGGTCTGGCGCTTTAAAATTGAATGGCCCAGGCCCGTTAAGAAAACTCTTGACAAACTTTGAGCAATTGTGCTAACAACCCTGCCATCCTTTAGTCAGGTATTGTGATGCAGCACTTCGGGGCGACAGCGGAAAGACGATGACGGTAAGGCGGGAGCCGGCCGTTTTTTTTATTTTGGGCCCGCCTCCCCGCGGCTGATGTCGGGCCGGCAAAGGAATTACCAGCTTTAAGGAGTGGGCGGCATGCGCTATACCGGCACGGTCAAGTGGTTCAATGAGGCCAAGGGTTACGGCTTCATCCGGCGGGAAGAAGGCCCCGACCTGTTCGTGCACTACACCAACATCACGGGGAGCGGGTTTCGCACCTTGAAGGAAGACGACAAGGTGGAGTTTGAGGTGAACGAAGGCCCCAAGGGCCTCCAGGCGGTCAACGTGGAAAAGATTTAACCGGGTAGGGCAAAAATTTTCCGGGGTAGGGGCCGGGGAGGGCCTCTGCCCTTTTTTGGGGGGGGGATTAGCAGTAACCAGTAAGCAGTAACCAGTGACCAGTTACCAGTAAGCAGTAAGCAGTAAGCTAATAAGATGATATAAGTTAAATATTACAAATCCCATTACCAGCATTTCGCAGAAAACCGCAAACAGGGGTCAGGAAAGGAATTCTGGATTAAGCGAAAAACAGAAGACAGAAAACTAACAACTAACAACTAACAACTAACCCCTGCATCACCCCACCCCGATCTCCTCATCCGTCAAATAGCACGCGGGGTCCGGGGCCCAGAGGTCGCCGGTCAAGGCTTCGGCCCGGACCCGGAAGTTGCCGGCGCAGACGTCCAGCCAGCGGCACTGGGCGCAACGGCCGGTGACATAGCGTTTTTTATCTTTGAGGCGGGCCATGAGGGCCTCGGAAAGGTCGGTCCAGATCTCGCTGAAAGGCCGGCGGCGCACGTTGCCGAAGGAATGGTGGCGCCAGAACTGGTCAGCGTGGACCTCCC
Organism: uncultured Desulfobacterales bacterium; assembly: GCA_964618815.1. Taxonomy (GTDB): domain Bacteria; phylum Desulfobacterota; class Desulfobaccia; order Desulfobaccales; family 0-14-0-80-60-11; genus CAZUBT01. Next base: position 3,966 of record CAZUBT010000098.1, read on the forward strand.
CGTCCCAACTGACGCAGCCGATGCCCCGACCGGAACTGTTGCCTTCATTCATCTGCAGAAGCGACAGCACCTCCGCGGCCCGCTGGGGGTCTTCCTGGAGCAGCTTGAGATAGAGGTAAGGGCCGTCGGCGTGGTTGTCCACGGTGAGCACTTCCACCTGCCGGCCCTGATCAAAAAGGCGCCGGGTGCGGGCACAGATCAGGTCCACCAGTTCCCGGGTCTGGGTGTGGGTCAGGGCCTCCTCCACCAGCTTGGCGCCCCGGCCGGCATAGACCAGGTGGTAGAAGCAGATGCGGGGGATGTGGTATTCCTCCACCAGGTGGAAGATGGCCGGGACTTCCTGGTAGTTGAGGCGGCTGACGGTGAAGCGCAGACCCACCTTGAGGCCCGCGGCCTGGCAGTTGCGCACCCCGGCCATGGCCGCGGCAAAGGCCCCGGCTTGGCCCCGGAATTTGTCGTGGGTCGGCTCGATACCGTCCAGGCTGATGCCCACGTAAGAGAGCCCCAGGTCCTTCAAGCGCCGGGCTACCTCAGGGGTAATGAGGGTGCCGTTGGTGGAGATCACCGCGCGCATCCCGTGGGCTACGGTCCACTCCACCAGCTCCATGAGGTCCGGGCGCATCAGGGGTTCGCCCCCGGAGAACAGCACCACCGGCACGCCGAAATCTTTGAAATCCCGGAGGAGCGCCAGGCCTTCGTCATGGGTCAGTTCATCGGGAGCGCGGCCCGCCGTGGCCTTGGCATAGCAATGGAGGCACTTGAGGTTGCATTGTTTGGTGACGTTCCAGACCACCACCGGCTTTTTGTCCGCGGAGAATTGCAGTAAATGTGAAGGAAGGTCTTGGGCCCGGCGGTCGTGATACCGGAGCACATCTCCTGGTTCCACGGCGCCGCAATATAATTTAGAAACTCCAATCACGCGTTATCACTCCCGAAACAGGGTTTTCTGATAATATTCCCGGATTACCTGGTTCAGATAGCTGTTCAGGTCACAGATGGCTTCCCGGGTTAGGATAAAATCATCCTGGCCGGTGCGGTCCCGCACCAGCTTCAAGGCGTGCTCCAGGTCTTTGCTCAACTCCGTGCAAACCGCGAAAGCATTGGCCTTGCGGGCCAAAGCCCGGCTCAAGATCTCATCCACTGCCTCCGGGTCGAAGGTGAGCCGGATGGCATGGTCCTCCAGGAACTGTTCCTCATAAACCTTAATCTGTCGATAGAGGGCGCCCACCTCTTCCGAGGCGCACTTCAGGTCCCCGTCCCAGAAGAGGTACTGGTCGGCCAGGAGATCCAGCCGGGTTTCGGTGAGGGGTAACTGATAACGGGAGAGCAGCTCCCGCTCCCGGCGGCGGATGGATTCCTTGATGAGGTCCCGTTCCGCCCGGCCGGCGCCGGCAAAGCGCGCCGCGGCCTGGGGATCGTCGGGTTGGGCCAGAAGCCGCGCCAGTTCCTCTTGGGGATGTTGCACCACCTCCGGGGTCACCACCAATTCCCGGATCTCCGTGGAGGGCAGGCGCTTTTCGAATTGAATCAAGACGCGTTCGATAACGCTCACCAGGCCCCGGGCCCCGGTTTTCTCCACCGCGGCCCTCTCCGCCAGGAGTTTTAGGGCCTGGTCCTCAAACCGGACGTTAATGCCGTAAGCCCGGAAGTCCCGTTTTTTGCTGGTGATGATGGGATTGTTGGGGTTGCGCAAAATCTCGTAGAGGTCCTGGGCGGTGAGTTCATCCAGCACCGCAATCACCGGCAGGCGGCCCACGAATTCCGATTCGAAACCGTATTTGATCAGGTCTTCCGCGGTCACCCGGGAGAGGAAGAGCCGGTCCTGGTCCCTGGAAGTCACCGCGCCCCTAAAGCCGATCTCCTGCTTGCTCAGGCGTTCTTTGACGATGCGGTCCAGTCCGTTGAATGCGCCGCTGACGATGAACAGGATGTGGCGGGTATTGAGGATGCGCTTCTCTTTTTTGCCGGTGCGCCGGTAGTGTTCAATGGCCTGAATCTGGGACACCGGGTCGTGGGCTACCTTCAGGTCCACTTCGGTTTCTTCCATGGGTTTGAGCAAGGCCCGCTGCACCCCGGTGCGGGAGACATCGGGGCCCCAGACGGACCCGGAGCCGGCGATCTTGTCGATTTCATCCAGGTAGATGATGCCGTATTGGGCCAGCTCCAGGTCATCGCCGGCCGCGCCCACCAGGTCTCGCACCAAATCTTCCACGTCGCCGCCCACATAACCGGTTTCGCTGAACTTGGTGGCATCCCCTTTGACAAAGGGCACGCCGATCTTCTTGGCGATGAGTTTTACCAGGTAGGTCTTGCCCACTCCCGTGGGACCGATGAGGATGATGTTGTTCTTGATGGCGCCCACCGCGGGCTCCGGTTCCCGGCCCTGCTCCTGGGAATGGCGGATGCGGTTAAAATGGGTGCAGATCTTGGTGGCCAGGACACTTTTGGCCGTTTCCTGTTTGATGACGTATTCATCCAGGTAGGCTTCCAGTTCCTCGGGTTTCAGGTCAAAATTGATTCGGCCGGATTTGTCGGCCGTTCCCTGGGGCTCGTCCGACTTCTCCGGTTTGGCCACCCAATGGGGCGCCACCACCTTGATGCGGCTTCCATATTTCCTGGTGAGATACTCACTCAGTTCTTTCTCTAATTCTTTGGGATCGGGAATCTTTTCCATGGTCTGCCGGTCGCTCAGCTTGCGAAAAAATAAGGGCCTCGGATAACTGCTCTTTTATAAATTATAGCCATCCCGGCCCATGGTTGCAAGCCGGGGGGGCCGGATTGATTCGGGGCTTTTGCCGATTATGCCTTTTCATCTGCGTCCATCTGCGGCTGAAAAAGTATATCCCGCGTCTGAGAAGGCCGCGGAATTACTTCCGGATGGAGTTGAATGTGAATGAAAGAGTATAACTTGACTTGCCGGCCATGGGACTTATTTTATGTATTAATAGGGGGAAAACCCGGGAGGTCCACATGACAGACTTTGAAGAGATTCTGAAGAAGAAGAACTTGCCGCACGTGGGCCAGACAGTGAAGAGTAAAAAATTCGGGACTCTCTGGCGGGTCATGGAAAAGCGGGAAGTCTGGCGGAACATCGAAGATGATCCCGTCACCAAGGAACCCAGGATGGTGCCGGCTATCTATCTCTCCTACTGGAAGGTGAAATCCGGGGAACAGCCGGGCGTAGGCAAGTTGATGGGCTACCTGTACACTCTTTACGACAACACTTTTGAGGCCAACTGGAAGGCTGTAGATTAACCGCAGCGCTGTCACCGGCCATTCCGAAGCGTCAAGAACGGCGCAGTTTCCCAGCAGGGGCACGAAGTTCGTGCCCCTGCGGCGTTTTATACCGTTTTCGGTTATCGGTTTTCGGTAAAAAAGACCAGTCTTTCATGGGCCTTTGCCCCACCCGTAAATTATGAAAAGAAGATGGTGGGCCGCGCCCATCCTATATTTTTTACTGGTTACTGGTAACTGACCACTGACAACTTTTCCAAGCAGGGGGATCGTGTCCTCCCACAGAATTAATAATTTCAACAAGCTATCCGATAATTATGGTGAATGAATTTCAATCAAATTTCCATGCCAGACATGGAGGTCCCCATGAACTACGAGGAGATGATCAGAAAATCGAATTTTCCTCATGTAGGTCAGATAGTCCGGAACAAGAAATCCGGCGATCTGTGGCGGGTGATGGCCACGGAAGTGTGGCGCCAGGTGGAGCGTGATACGAAGGGAGATCCCCAGATAGTTCCGACTATATATTTATCCTTTTGGCAGGTAAGGAAGGGAGTTCCGCCGGGGGTTGGCAAGATGGAGGGACATCTATATAATCCCGATGATATCAGTTTCACCGTCCAATGGGAGGTGATTGCCTGAATCACCCCGAGCCGAGGTCAATTTTATTATTTTATTAAGGAGCGCCCATGAGGCGGGGTCGAAGGCCCCGCCTTTTACATGAAAATCGGTTATCGGTTCTCGGTAACAAATGAGCGGTCAACGCTCAGACCTTAGTGAGCAATATAATAAACCATGAGTCAATTCCTTGAACAACTGGCTCAGCCCCGGCCGGACCCCGGAGGCGGCGCCGCGGCCGCGTACGGCGCGACCTTGGCTCTGGCCTTGCTGGAGAAGATTATCCTACTGGAAAGCCGGCGGCATCCGCAGGCGCCGGATCAGGCCGGTTTCTGGGAGGCGCGCCGGAAGGAGGCGCATAGTTTGGCCCAGGTGCTCTCCCAACTGCAGCGTGAAGATGTCCATGCCTATTTTCAGTTTTCCCGGGCCCGGGCCGGGGGCGACCAGGGGGAAGCTGTGGCCGCGGCCGCGCTTCATGCCTTTCAGGTCCCCCGGCAAATTATGGATAAATGTCTTCAGGCCCTGGATCTGGCATGGCGGGTGGGGCAATCTTGCAAGAGGCATCTTTTTTCAGACCTGCTGGTAGTCGCGGAATTCCTGGAAGCCGGACTCCAGGGGGCCGGTCACATCGCCCGGGCCAATCTGCCCCTTATGCCCCAGGGTTTTCAACGGGACGCCTTATCACAGGAACTCTACCGGGTTGTCCAACAAGGTGATGAAATCTTACTGAAAATCAAAGCAATCAGCCATATTCCTGGGGAACCGCCGAAACCATGAAAAAATTGGTAAATGCGGAAAAGCGGGGTCAGGTCTTGCATTGACATATAATTCCTGCCATCATCCCTACAAGGATAAACCGCGGAGGCGAGAATTTTCCGGAGCGTTTTAACCTGTTATACCAAGTTCTGCCTTGAAAAGTTCAAAGTTCAAGGTTCAAAGTTCAAAGTTAGGAGTATGCCCATCAGGACTTTTCATAATTCACGGGTGGGCCAAAGGCCCGCGAGCAACTGTTTCCAATGCAACAAACTTAAGTTTCAATTTGCTGATAATCCTGGTCTTTTTAACCGAAAACCGATAACCGAAAACCGAAAACGGTATTACAGCCCAGGGCAATGTCCGCCATGGAATTTTTCCGGCCGGCTTCGACCATCGCATATGTGGTGAATTGTACGGGATTGCAAGACCTGACCCCAGAAATCCTTTTAAAAATTGATTAATCCTGACTCTCTAAAAACCCCCAGCGCCCGGGCCCTGGCCCTGGACGTTTTGGCCGGGGCGGAGCGCCGGAACCGGCGGGTGGAAGACCTGCTGGCCGCGGCCTTGAAGCGTTATCCCGGCCTGGAGCGGCGGGATCGGGCGTTGCTCCTTGAATTGGTCCAGGGGGTGAAGCGCTGGGAACTGCGCCTGGATTTTGTCCTGGCCCACCTTTCCCATATTCCCCTCCCGAAATTGCATCCCCTGGTGGTCCAGATCCTGCGACTGACGGCCTTTCAAATCCTGATGCTGGATCGGGTGCCGGCCCGGGCCGCGCTCCATGAGGCAGGGCAGCTGGCCAAGGCCCGGGGCCTCCCTAAAAGCCACGTGGGGTTCATCAACGCAGTGCTCAGGCGCCTGGCCGCCGGGGAATTGCCGCCCCGGCCCTCCCTAACGGATGATGCCGTGGTCGCCCTGAGCGTGGAGTACTCCCATCCCGCCTGGCTGGTCAAGCGCTGGCTGGCCCGCTACGGTCTTGAAGAAAGTCAAGCCCGTTTGGCCGCCAATAACCGGATTCCCCCCCTCTACATCCGGGTGAACACCTTGAAAACCGACCCGGAGAGCCTGCAAGCCCGTCTCGCCCGGGAGGGCGTGGACGCTCGACCCTGCCGCTTCTCCCCGGTGGGCCTGCAACTGACGGCCCTCCAAGAATCTCCCGCCAATCTGTCGTCTTACCGGGAAGGTCTGTGGCTCTTCCAGGATGAGGCGGCCCAACTGGTGAGTCTGCTGCTGCCCTTAAAACCGGGTCAGAAGGTGGTGGAAATGGGCGCGGGGCGGGGCGGCAAGACCAGCCATCTGGCGGAGGCCTTGGATAACCAGGGTTTGCTCCTGGCGGTGGATAACCATCGCGGCCGGCTGGCGGAACTTGGACGCACCCTGGGGCGCTGGGGGGTGACCATAGGCCGGCCCCTCCTGGCCGACGCCGCGGGGGCCTTACCCGTTAAAGCCGGCTTCATGGACGCGGCGGTGGTGGACGCGCCCTGCTCCGGGCTGGGGATTATCAGGCGGCATCCGGAAATCAAGGGCCGCCTGAAGGAAAAAGATTTACCCACCTTTCCCTCCCGACAGCGGGCCATGCTGAAAAACGCGACCGCTATCCTCAAGCCTGGCGGCCGGCTGCTGTACATCACCTGTACTACGGAGCCGGGGGAGAATGAGGAGGTGGTGGCGGGATTCCTGGCGGACCATCCGGATTTCCATCCGGCCACGGACCCCGGCCTGCTGCCGTCTGCGGCGCGAGTCCTGGTAAACTCCTCCGGCTTTTTCCAGACCTCTCCCGCCGCCCATAATCTGGACGGCTTTTTCGCCGTGGTGTTTAACCGCCGATGAACGCCGATGGACGCAGATAGATGCGGGGCACCTGTTGCAAAAGAACAGCCGAGGGCGGCTGTTCCACATTTTTTCCATTGGGATGAGAAGTTTTACACCGAAAAAACTCGAAACTCGAAACCTTTCAGAACAGTCTCTCACGGGCCTTTGACCCACCCGTAAATCATGAAAAGTTCGTGGGGCGGGCCTCCGTGCCCGCCGCACTTGAGCCACCGGCGAGACGCCATGCTGCCAGCCTGGTGCGCCGAATTCCGGCGGCCACGGGCCGCCCTATAAAAACCACAATAACCTTGAACTTTTCAAGGCAGTTGCTCATGAGCCTTTGGCTCACCCGTAAATCATGAAAAGTGGCAAATACTGATGGTGCGTGGAAC
>CAZUBT010000099.1:0-10689 GCA_964618815.1 uncultured Desulfobacterales bacterium
AGTACCGTTCTCACGCGTTTAGCCGTATGCTATCGTGAGATGTCATTACAGTTAGCAATTAGCAATTAGCGGATAAAAACCAAAAACCGAAAACTGACCCCTACCGGTGCTTACTGCTTACTGCTGACATCTTACTGCTCACTGCTCACCGCTCACTGTCTACCCCCTACAAAACTCCTTGCAATGTCAGTCGGTTGCCCATAGAATCTTTTCAAGGAGCCGGCGTTATGGGTCCCAACGGAATAATTCGCGATGTCTTGGCGGAAACCGGCCAGATGGAGCGCCTCCTGGCCTGCATTGAATTTTCCAAGGCGTTGGTGAGCGTCTATGACATGGAAACTCTGCTCACCACCATCCTGGAGCGCATCAACGGCCTCATCCCCGCGGACAACTGGTCTCTCTTGCTCCTGGACCCCCCGACCGGTGAACTCTACTTCGCGGTGGCGGTGGGGGTGGACCCCGAGCCGGTGAAAGGGGTGCGTCTGAAACAGGGGGAAGGCATCGCGGGGACGGTGGCCCAGGAGGGCAAACCTATATTTGTCCAGGATGTCCGGCAGGATCACCGCTTCTCCAGCCGGGTGGATTCCTTAACCGGCTTTGAAACCCGCTCCATAATGGCCCTGCCCCTGATCGTGCGGGGCGAAGTCATCGGCGTCTTCGAAGTGGTCAATGTGGAGGACGAGATTTTCTTCCGGGAGAAGTTCGTGCCCCTGCTCACCATCCTGGCGGATTATGTGGCCATCGCGGTGGACAACGTCCGCAATTTTCAGAAGCTCCAGGCCCGGGCTTATATTGACGACATCACCGGGTTTTATAACACCCGGTATTTACTGGCCAAGTTGGACCGCATAGTAGTGGAAGTTCAACGGCGTGACAGTCAGGTGTCCATGATTTTCCTGGACCTGGACAATTTCAAAGACATCGTGGACACCCACGGCCACCGGCTGGGCAGTAAGGTCCTGGCGGAAATGGCCTGGGTGATCAACACCGTCCTGGGGCCGGACGACAGCTTGGTGCGCTACGGCGGGGATGAGTTCATCATTCTCCTGCCCCATTGCGGCCCGGAGGCCGCCCTGAAGCTGACCCGCCGGCTGCGCCGGACCATCAACACGTCCCTTTTCCTCCAGGACGAAGGCGGCAATCTGTCCATCACCGCCAGTTACGGGGTGGCCACCCTGCCTGAGGACGCCGGGGACCGGGAGGGCCTGCTGTCCATCGCTGACCGGGCCTTGTTTTCCAGCAAAGGCCGGGGCAAGGACTGCATCATGGTGGGTAAGGACCTGCGGCCGGTCAATGGCCAGTGATCAGTGATTAGTTATTAGTTATTAGTTATTAGTTGGCAGGTGGCAGGTGGCAGGTGGGAAATGGGAGCGTTATGCCTGCATGCAAATGGCCACTGCTTATACCGTTTTCGGTTTTCGGTTTTCGGTTAAATAGACCAGGATTATCAGCAAATTGAAACTTAAGTTGGTTGCATTGGAAACAGAACTTGGTATTATTCGTCGCTAAAACTGACAAACCAAAACTTAAAATTCGGAACTGACAACTAACAGCTAACTGTAATGACAACTAACGTTAGCATTCGATTATGCACAGCGTCAAAGCAGCTTGGATATGGATTCTCATGGATTATCTTCCTTCACCCAAGCACAATAATGTATGCTAAAAACTATTGTCATTACAACTAACAACTAACAACTGATCACTGACCACTGTTAACTGTCAACTGTCAACTGTCAACTGACCAAGGAACCTCATGGCCGCTAATCTCCTGGACCTGGCCCGGGAAGTCCTCACCATCGAGGCCGAAGGCATCGCCGGCCTCATCCCGAAGCTGGGCCCGGGTTTTATGAAGGCCGTGGACCTGATGTTTAAGGCCAAGGGCCGGGTCATCGTCACCGGCGTGGGCAAATCCGGTATCGTGGCCCGAAAATTGGTGGCCACCTTCAATTCCACCGGCACCCCCTCCCTGTTTCTCCATCCCGTGGAAGCCATGCACGGCGACTTAGGCATGGTCTCCCGGGAGGACGTGGTCCTGGCCCTGTCCAACAGCGGCGAAACCAAGGAACTCACCATTCTCCTGCCCAGCCTGATCCGTCTTAAGGCGCCGGTGATTGCCTTTACCGGCCGGCCCCGGTCCACCCTGGGCCGTAGCAGCCAGGTCATCATTGACACCGGCGTGCCCCGGGAGGCCTGTCCCCTGGGGCTGGCCCCCACCGCCAGCACCACCGCCATGCTGGCCATGGGGGACGCCCTGGCCGTGGTGCTGCTCACCAAGCGGGGCTTCAAAGCTCAAGATTTCCGCCGGATTCATCCCGGGGGCAGCCTGGGAGAACGCCTGTCCCTGGCCATCTCCGAGGTCATGCTCACCGGGGAACGTGTGCCCTTGATCCGACCGGACCATGATCTACCCCAGGCCATCGCCGAAATGGACGACAAGAAGTTGGGGGCCGCCCTGGTGGCGGACCGGCAACGCACTTTAAAAGGCATCATCACCGACGGGGACCTGCGCCGGGCCTTGAAAAAATGGGGCAGCATCCTGGACAGGAAGGCCAAAGAGATCATGACCCCCAACCCCAGCGCCATCGGCCCCGGCGCCCTGGCCTCCCAGGCCCTGGAACTCATGGAACACCGGGCCATCACCGTGCTCCCGGTGACGGACGAAGCCGGCAAGGTCTTAGGGATTGTGCATCTGCATGATCTGCTGGGACGGGGAGAGTTTAAGTTTAGATAAAGCGCGGGGTATGCGGGTGATATAGTTAACTAATAATATAGTTATCGGTCTCATATCGAGATGTGTTTCAATGGATTGGTAATGGCAAGGTATCCGCTCTTCCATCATCATAGCTACTTGCCAGCCATGGTGTGCCGCCCCGAGTTATATGCCCCTTCGACCGGCTTTTTCCTAATTTATGCTAAAGGGCAATGCGGGGCTGGTGATAATTAACGGATAATCATTGAAACCCTGTTTACCAATGGAGCATTATGCCCAAACTCTAAACATATTGATTTTTTAGTAAATTATGTGCTATTTTATTTTACAAGATAAGTCTTGCCCTTGAGGAAGGATTTGCTTTAATAACTAAAACTCAAGAAAAAGCTTCCGGGCGATTTGTGCCACATATTCGAAGGAGTGATAGCTTATGAAATCGTACAAACTTATTATCCGCAGGTTCACGGAGATAGAAGAACTTTTAGAACTCGAATATCGCAAATTGAATGAGTTCCGCAAAGAGGTAGTAATCACATCAAACCTGGCAGTAAAATTTGAACTACAGCAACGGATCGAGCGAGAACTCCTTCCTAGTATTCGTAGTCACGAAACCGAATATGCGCAAATGCTTGCCGAACAAATAACGCCAGGGAGCATATCTGAAGAAGTTGCTCAGAATCTGCTTACAGAATTTCATCAATCTATCCAACAATTCAATAATATCGGCGACTACGGTACATCAAAAGATTTTACTAAGTTGCTCCAAGATATTCTCGCAAAATTGGAAGAACCTGGCAAGACTGCAAGTAGTAAGTTGAAAGTAGTTTTGCCTATCATTCCAGCTATTGTCTCTTATGAAATACAGGCAGATGTTGGGTCCGCTTTACAACAAGTATGGCGTCATATCAAGTTGTTTGTTAGAGGCCAATCATGACTTCCGGTCATCTTTCTAATTTGGATGATATAATAGACTTGTGGCGTGAGAAAATCATGCATTTTGAGAGAGAGAATATCATCACGTCAGACCCGGGAAAAAAATTTGAGATTCGAACAAGGATAAAAGAGATCAAGCGGGAAATCAAGCGGTTAGAAAATATAAAGAGCTCAGAACAGTATGGAGAAACTAACCAGATAGTCGGATCCACAGTTAGGCCTAAACATCGCGAGGTCCTTCAGAAAATTTCACAATACCCAATCGTCGGGCTACGCTTTATCAACACTGACCATTTCTTTAAAGATCGTCAGGAGGAGCTTTCTGGTTTACGGGAATTGTTGAGCAATGAAAAAGTAAAGTTCGTATGTATTGTCGGGCGGGGTGGAATAGGTAAGACTGCGCTCGTTTCCAAGATTTGTGCTGAAGTCGAACAAGGAGGAGTGCGGTTGCCCGGCACACAATCTAATCTTGGCGCAGATGGCATTCTCTATTTTAGCTGTCGAGGAATGAGTCACCCTACTGTTGAGCGCATAATAGGTTCATTCTCCCATGTGCTTGACCCGGAACGCAGAGCGCACCTTACTACGTGCTTATGTGACGCTACCATCCCTATAGTTGAGAAAATGAACTTTTTGCTGAGTAAATTAAACGAAGGACGATACTTGCTTGTTCTGGATAACCTGGAAGAAGCATTGGATAGCAACAACACAGTGGCCGATCGTGATTTATGGATATTTATTAATCAATGTATGATTACCCCTAATGGTTTATGCCTTTTGGCAACTAGCCGCGAGCCCATCGTAATAGATCACGTTCAAGCAATGAGAGTTGTTAAGTTAGATCAAGGGCTTCCGGAAAGCGACGGCATTGCCTTGCTGCGCGATCTGGACCCAGATGGCAACTTAGGCATACGTGATGCGCCAGACGAGTTGCTTGCAACAACTGTCCATCGGTGTTTTGGTATCCCAAAAGCTCTTGAAGCAATTTCAGGTATATTGTGTAGTGATCCAACCCTAACTCTAAGTAAATTGCTGGATAATAAAGCACTTTTTAACGATCAGATTGTAGAGAACTTAATCTCGGAACATCTTAGCCGTGTCACAAGGGACCAGCGTTTGGTTCTACAGGCTCTGGCGATCTTCAACCAACCAGTATCCCGAGAGGCTGTCCAGTATCTCATCCGACAGTTCTTCCCGGAAATTGACGTTAAAGAGTGCTTGAAATCTCTTGTCCGCAACTTATTCGTAACTTATCATCGCGACACAGAGACTTATATGCTTCATTCCTTAGACCAATACTATATTTACTCCAACATGATCGAGGAAGGACACTGTTCGCTCTCAGCCTGTCATAGGAGAGCTGCGGCCTACTATGAATTGATGCCAGTTGTAAGCAACCCCACCGACATATTGGATATCGAAAACCAATTAAGAGCGCGTCAGCATTATTTTTTGATTGGCGAATATGAGAGGGCGGGCGAGATTGCTAGCGTTTGGGGGAGGCTACTCAACCGTTGGGGCTATTATAGTATTTTAGATGGAATGTTAGAAGAGTCTATCCAAACTACCAAGGGGTTATTGTTAGCAAAGGCATTCCTTGGTAAAATAGCGGTTTATAGTCTGCAAAACGACTGGCAAAGGGCATTAGAATACAATACCAAAACAATTGCTACAATCGCCGAAATCCCGGGGGGTGAAGAACGTAACTTCCTATGCCTTGCTATGATCAATCTGAGCTATATCTACACCCGCCTGGCACAGTTTCCAACCGCAATTGACACGGCTGAGAAAGCCCTTATTTTATCTAAGGAACTTGGGAATGAGGTTTTAGAGAGTAGGTGTATTAGTATCTTAGCATTGGCAGCAGTCACAGTTGGCAATTATGATGATGCCGTGCTATATGGACACCGCAGCTTGACAATCTCCGATGCGCTACCTCGCCAGGAAGTGGGTTCCGTGTATGCACATAGTTTTGATATCATGGGAAAAGTGCATTTGGCTAGAGGTGAGTATGCTGAGGCCATGGTTCTGTTTAAGAAAGCCCTTAAAGAACGCAAGGATGTGAACTCCAAATTTGGGATGGGTCATTCCTACAACAATCTAGGTATAGCTTATGCCTTTCTCGGAGAATACGACAATGCCATTGATAATCTGAAATTGAGTCTGGCAATTCGGCAGGAAATTAAACATATCCAAGGGTTAGTTGAGACTTACCGCAGTTTCGGGATCGTTTATCAGATGATAGGACAATTTGATGAAGCTTTGGCTGCTTACCAGAAAAGTCTTGAGATTGCCATGAAGATAAAGTCCAACATGGCTATCGAATTAGTTCGTTGCCAAATTGAGATAGGATCGTGTTATATAGTTACTAATGAAACGGAGAAGGCACTTGATCAATTAAGTATAAGTTACCGTCAGTCTAAAGATATGATGTTAAAGCCAGAACAAGCGAAGAGTGCTTACTTGATAGGTTATTATTACTTCAAGAGTAACCAATGGCATAAAGCCCGCAATTATATAGAAGAGGCAATGGAAATTGCAACTAATAGTCGATTAAACATAATTAAAGAGTGTCAGGAGCTGTTAAATTTAATGGGCTGGGTTGCCAAAGGCAAGTATGAGTAGATTTATTAGCGTTGTATTGCCAGTCTTTAATGCTCCACATAACCACTTGGCACCTTGCCTCGATTCACTGTTACAAATCGATTACCCTAAAGATTCCTACGAAATAATCATCATAGATGATGGATCGACTAATGATGTCACTAACACAATAATCAAATCATTTTCTCTATCTGAGAAGAATCGGTTACTATATTATAGATATCCGAATAAAGGTACCGCGGTCGCTCGAAATCACGGTATCGCCGTTGCCAGGGGTGAATTGGTCGCCTTTACCGATGCAGATTGCGTAGTGGACAGCAACTGGCTCCAGGCATTTGACAACGCCTTTAAAGATCCTTTGCTATGTGGTGTCGGAGGTTTGACACTTTCCTTCTCGGTCAGAACCTATGTCGAGCAATACTGCGACTATTTTGGCAGCTTACGCACTCCGATATATCGTAACAACAGAGTTTATCACATTATTGGGGTTAATTCTTGTTGGAGGTCAGAGGCTCTGAAAAAAGTAGGTGGGTTTAATAAACAGTATGAGTATTTTGCTGAGAAAGGGATTGTCGTCCGCGGATATACTGATTTAGAGTTAAGCCGAAGATTAGCCGTTTGTGGTTACCGTTTAGGTTATGTACCAACAGCTATCGTTTATCATCAACACCGAAGAAATCTGCGCAGTCGAATTAGGCAATTTTACCATTATGGCGCTGGAGGAGCCTTTCTTTATTATATTTCACGATATAAGTTATCGAAGTTGGGACGCTATGACCCCGGTTATCCTCCAAGATTATTGCAAATAATGGTATTATTGATACGAGAAGCTGCTATGTTGCCTTTCCGGCCTTTACTTTATTGTGACAAAAGGATGCGAATAGACCAACGTTTTAGTTTCCCAATTTTTGACTACCTTCAGAGGGTCGCTTTTTGTTTTGGATTTTATAAGCTACACCGGCAACTGATTAATCTTAAATCTGAATCGGGATAATAAGTACGCACATTTAATTAAAAACCGAGTAACTTCTATTGCAACAAGTTAGAGCTTTATAACAGATTCAGTAAATTGATTTCAGACTACATGAATTAAATGGTTAAACTAACTTTTATAAATATAGGGCGAAAAATCAATGGTCTCAAGAGACAGCCACGTTGCCCAGAGGGAAGCCGGTTCTACTAATAGTTGCTACTAACCATATTCGATATTTCCTCCAGATACACAAACAGGCTTATCGGGGTAATAATTTGAAATAAACCATTATGTCAATATGTTATGCAGGAAAGGGTTCTTTTTTCTAATCGCATTACTGGATGTGTGCATTACTGCTATCTATCAGCTATTTTTGAAACACCAGGATTATTTTGGTATTAATTCCATATCTGATTTTAGAATGTTACAAAAGTAGTTGGGCGCCGATCTTGCTGTATTTTAAGCCGAAACCCGAAAGCCGATAAGTTCCCTTACCCTTCCCCGGCGACCGTTGCTTTTCTTGCCGAATCAGCCGATTCCTGGAAGCTCTGAAAATGGGTTGCCATCAAAAAGGTATTAACCTGTAGGGGCGAACTTTAGGTTCGCCCGCCGTTTCAGGGCGAACCCAAGGTTCGCCCCTACGACAAATCCACGTTTGATGGCGGATTGAGAACTCTCCGAAAATGGCTTAAACGATGACAAATCAGCTTCAAAGGAAAAGAAACCAGTGGCACAGGCTTCCAGCCTGTGCGTAACTCTTCGGTAAATCAAGGTTATTTGCACAGGCTGGAAGCCTGTGCCACCAGAATTTCTTCCTGGGTTTTGTTTGCCTGTGTACCGGCTGATTTTCGCAGAGGTCTCGAATTGGTATGAAATACCTGGGGCGCGGGGCGGAAACGTCGCGCCGTTTGAAAAAGGTGGGCAGTGCCCACCCTACGTGGCCGGCGCGGCTTGGCGTCTTTGCGGGAGATCAAACCAGGTTCAGTTTCCAATGCAACAAACTTACTACTCGGAGCGTAAAATATGGCGCCTTGATGTAGGGGCGGGTTTAAAACCCGCCCCTACGATGCCCATAACCGATGCAATACAAGTAATGCTCTGAGTAGTAAGTTTTAATTTGTTGATAATCCTGGTCTTTTTAACCGAAAACCGAAAACGGTCTCAGAGCGTAGGACGCACCCTACTTGTCCTCGGGAGCACCGGCCGGGGCGCCGGCGCCGCTTTGTTTCAGGACCTCACTTCAACAATCTTGCAGGTTCCCTACCGATTCATGGACCCCAGGAATTCGTGATTATTCTTGGTGCCCCTCAGTTTCTCCAGCAGAAATTCCATGCTGTCCACCGGGCTTAACGGCGACAGGAGCTTCCGCAAGATCCAGATGCGGTTCAGGTCCTCCGGGGGCTGCAGCAATTCTTCCTTGCGGGTTCCCGAGGCGTTGATGTTGATGGACGGGAAGATGCGCTTTTCCGTGAGCTTCCGGTCCAGGTGAATCTCCATGTTGCCGGTGCCTTTGAATTCTTCAAAAATCACTTCATCCATGCGGCTGCCGGTGTCGATGAGCGCGGTGGCGCAGATGGTGAGGCTGCCGCCTTCCTCGATGTTCCGGGCCGCGCCGAAAAAGCGCTTGGGCCGCTGCAGGGCGTTGGCGTCCAGGCCGCCGGAGAGGATCTTGCCGCTGGCCGGCACCACCGTGTTGTAAGCCCGGGCCAGGCGGGTGATGGAATCCAGCAGAATCACCACTTCCCGCTTGTGCTCCACCAGGCGCTTGGCCTTCTCCAGGACCATTTCCGACACTTGAATGTGGCGCTGGGCCGGCTCGTCGAAAGTGGAGCTCACTACTTCGGCTTTTACGGAGCGCTGCATGTCCGTCACTTCTTCCGGGCGCTCGTCGATGAGCAGCACAATGAGCACGATCTCCGGATGGTTCCGGGCGATGGAGTTGGCGATGTTTTGCAGCAGCATGGTCTTGCCGGTCCTGGGCGCGGCCACGATGAGGCCCCGCTGCCCCATGCCGATGGGGGTCATGAGGTCCATGACCCGGGCGGAGTAGTTGTCGGGGTCGGTTTCCAGCTTGATGCGCTGATCGGGGTATAGCGGCGTCAGGTTGTCGAAGAGGATTTTGTCCCGGGCCACCGCGGGGTCCTCGAAATTGACGGCTTCCACCTTGAGGAGGGCGAAGTAGCGCTCTCCCTCCTTGGGGGGCCGCACCTGCCCGTTGATGGTGTCCCCGGTGCGCAGGTTGAAGCGCCTGATCTGCGAGGGCGACACGTAAATATCGTCCGGCCCCGGCAGGTAGTTGTAATCCGGGGCCCGCAAAAATCCGAAGCCGTCCGGCAGGATTTCCAGGACCCCGCCGCCGGAAATCATGCCGTTTTTCTCCACCTGGGCCTGGAGAATAGCGAAGATCAGCTCCTGCTTGCGCAGGCCCGCCGCGCCTTCCACGTTCAATTCCCGGGCCAGGGCGGCCAGGTCGTTAATTTTTTTGTGTTTCAGTTCGGATAGATTCATGATGTCCTCATTGATTGCGGATGCTGCCAAATTCCTTTCGGCGGGGGTAGCTGAGTCGAAATAATCCTAAAGGAGATGGCCGGCCGCAGGTCATGCGGCCGGTTAAGTTTGGTATTTGGTAATGATTTGCGCTAACCTCAAATCGGAAAAGGTAACACCGGCCAACGTTGACACAAAATTCTGGGGATTTAAGGGGTTTTTTCCAATCTTTTAGTGCAATCGGGTTAAATTCAGGAATTGCATTGGAAGGTTAAGGGACGCTAACCTTTTTAGACTTGGCTGTCAAGACTATTTTTTGCAATTTTTCCCAGATATTTTTGACCCGGCGCCGGGTGTCCTCCAAGGCGCCGCCATTGTCCACCACGTAATCGGCCCGGGCCAGCTTTTCCTGAAGCGGCCACTGGGCCTGGATAATCCCGGAGATTTCCTCCGCGCCCCGGTGGTCTCGGGCACGGAGGCGATCCACCTGGGCCGCGGCTTCCGTTGAAACTACAATGATCAGGTCATAAAGCTTTTCCAACCCGGCCTCGAAGAGCAGCGGCACTTCCACCATCACCAGGTCCGCGCCCTGGGAAGCCAGGTCCTGGATGCGATTCCGAATTTCTTGGGCCACCCGGGGATGGACGATGTGGTTGAGGCGGGCCCGGGCCTGGGGGTCGGCAAAGACCAGATGGGCCATCTTAGCCCGGTCCAGGGAGCCGTCCTCCCGGAAATACTCCGGCCCGAACGCGGCGCGCAGTTCCTCCCAGGCGGGTTTACCCACCTCCACCACTGCATGGGCCGCGGCATCGGCATCCAGCACAGCCGCGCCCAGCTCCTGAAACATCCGCAGCACGGTGCTTTTGCCGGTTCCGGGTCCGCCGGTAATAGCGCTTTTGAGCATGGTGGTTTTTGGCAAGTGGTTTTTGAGGGAGGGGGCCAGGGGCAGAAAGCCCCTGCCCCCTCCCTCAAACTCCCT
>CAZUBT010000100.1:0-10610 GCA_964618815.1 uncultured Desulfobacterales bacterium
TTGAGAGAGTTAATGTCCATGAAGATATTTATCAACCATTAGAGGGTCACTACCTGGAAATCTTGAACCGGACTAATCCCCGGTTTCCCATTGATCTGCTGGCTCGGCGCCCGGATGACACCGAACGCCGCTACCGGGAAGGCGACCCCTTGATTCGGGAAGCGCTGGACCATGGCAAAGTGATGTATGAACGACACCGTTAAAGAGTGGATCGACAAGGCGGAAAGGGACCTTGCCACCGCCAGAAGGGAACTCGCCGCGGTTGAGCAGCCGAATTATGATGCCGTTTGTTTTCATGCCCAGCAATGTTCGGTGGCTTTCCGCTATCCCGGCGAATCCGCCGACTGGGAGGAAGCCGCGCAAGCCTTTAATATTGCCACCCGTTTGCGGGAAAAACTGTTATTATTATTAAAAGAGGCTTAGAATGATAAAAAGCACAGGCGAGACGCCTGTGCCACTTTTATTTCCAGCGCAGGCTAAAGCCTGCGGCAACCAGAACCTCTATCCTCTTGGGCAAGGATTTAAAGTGAAAACGGGAAACCGAAAACCGAAAACCGAAAACCGCGCCTTCCGGCCGGATTACGAAGACAAGCCCCGGGAACACTGCGGCATCTTCGGGATTTACGGCCAAGCCGAGGCGGCCCGGGTCGCGTACTTCGGCCTCTACGCCCTGCAGCACCGGGGCCAGGAATCCTGCGGCATCGTGGCCGCGGACGGCTGCCGGGTGTTGCCCCACCGGGGCATGGGGCTGGTGAACGAGGTCTTTTACCCGTCCCTGCTGGATCAACTCCCCGGTCATCTGGCCATCGGCCACGTGCGCTACTCCACCACCGGCTCCACCCTGCTCATCAACGCCCAGCCCTTTGTGGTGCAGCACGGCGGCCAGACCCTGGCCATCGGCCACAACGGCACCCTGACCAACGCCCGGGAGATCCGCGCCCGGCTGGAGGAGCAGGGTTCCATCTTCCAATCCAGCATGGACACCGAAATCATTGTCCACCTCATGGCCCGGCACCGCAGCCACGATTTGCTGGAGTGCCTCACCGCGGCCCTCTCCCAGGTGCAGGGCTCCTATTGTCTGGTGCTGCTCAGCGCGGACAAGGTCATTGCCGCCCGGGACCCTCACGGCTTCCGGCCCCTGAGCCTGGGAACCTTGAACGGCTCCTGGGTGACGGCCTCGGAAACCTGCGCCCTGGACCTGGTACAGGCGGATTACGTCCGGGACGTGGAGCCGGGGGAAATCGTCATCATGGACGCGCATGGCCTCCACTCCCACAAGCCTTTCCCCCCGGCGCCGCCGAAATTCTGCATCTTCGAATACATCTATTTCGCCCGGCCCGACAGCCAGATTTACGGCCAAAGCGTCTATCTGGTGCGCAAGCGCCTGGGCGCGGCCCTGGCCCGGGAACATCCCTTAAGGGCCGACCTGGTGATGCCCTTTCCCGACTCCGGCACCTACGCGGCCCTGGGCTACGCCGCGGCCACCGGCATCCCCTTTGAGATGGGGGTGATCCGCAACCACTACGTGGGCCGCACCTTCATCCAGCCGTCGCAGTCCATGCGGGATTTCTCCGTGCGGGTGAAACTCAACCCGGTGCGGGAACTTCTCAAAGGGCAACGGGTGGTGGTGGTGGAAGACTCCATCATCCGGGGCACCACCACCCGCTCCCGCATCAAGTCCCTCCGGGAGGCCGGGGCCAAGGAAGTGAGCCTCTTAGTGAGCTGCCCGCCCCACCGTTTCCCCTGCTACTATGGCATCGATTTTTCCAGCAAGGGCGAACTCATCGCTTCCCAACAGGAAATCGACCATATCCGGGACTTTCTGGGCCTGGATTACCTGGGGTATCTCAGCCTGGAGGGCATGGTCCGGGCCACCCAGATGAATCACCAAACCTTCTGCCTGGCCTGCTTCTCCGGGGAGTACCCCGTGGCCCTGGAATCCGGCTTCTCCAAAACCTGCTTCGAAGACGACGTCTGCGCCCCCGGCTCCGGGGAGATAGTTTCCTCCGTGTGCGAACGGAGATGAGGGGGAGTTCCGATTTTCTGTCTTCTGCCTGCTGTCTTCTGCCTGCTGTCTTCTGTTATTGTTACCCGGTTTCCGGTCTTCGGTCCTCGGTCTTAGCCCTAATAGTTCATGAACTATAGGGCGCACCGTGTGCGCCGTCTCCCTTAATGGCGGCCATGGGCCGCCCTATAATACCGTTTTCGGTTTTCGGTTTTCGGTCAAAAACCATAAAATCTACAAGCGGTTATAGTTATAATTTGTCGCGTTTGAAAGCGAACTTGGTATAATATCAAGTTCAGGTTCAAATGCAACAAACTCTACGGCTAACTTATGGCCGCGCTCCTGCCCCTATGCTTCGCCCTGGAGTGGGCCTACCGGAGATGGACCGGACGCACCATAACGAGCCGGACTGAGTAGGGAATAGTTTCGAGTTTCAAGTTTCAAGTTTTCTGTTTTCTATTTTCTGTTTTCGACAATGTGAGAATAATCTCATCGAGATTTACTGACTGACCACTGGCAACTGTCAACTGTCAACTGCTCACTGCTCACTGCAAAGAGGCTGCATGAACCGAGACGACGCGGTAATCCTTGAAACCTTTTCCAGCCGCATGGAGGCGGAGATGGCCGCGGGGCTCCTGGAGGCCGAAGGCATTGACACCCTGATCATGGCCGACGACGCGGGGGGCGCTTACCCCATGCTGCAATTTGTCCGGGGGGTGCGCCTCCTGGTGTTTAAAGAAGATGAGGCCAGGGCCCGGGAGATTCTCGCCGCGGTTCCGGAAGAATATTATTTATCCGCAGATTAACGCAGATGTACACAGATAATGATTTAATACATCTGTGTTAATCTGCGTAATCTGCAGATTCATCAACGGCGTGGAGACTGATTTACGTGGATAAACTGCTCATCGGGGTGATCTCCGACACCCACGGTATTCTGCGGCCGGAAGCGATCAAGGCCCTGGAGGGCTCTGATATCATCATCCACGCGGGGGACATCGGCGCCTCCGAAGTATTGGAAGCCCTGCATCGGCTGGCGCCGGTGGCCGCGGTCAAGGGCAACGTGGACCGCAGCGACTGGGCCCGGAACCTGCCGGAGACCCAGGTGGTGGAAATGGGCGAGGTGCGGATCTACGTCCTCCACGAACTGTTCACCCTTGACCTGGACCCCGGGGCCGCGGGCTTCCACGCGGTGATCTTCGGCCACACCCACAGCCCGCATCTGGAGCGCCGCCACGGCGTCCTCTACCTGAACCCCGGCAGCGCCGGACCCCGGCGCTTCACCCTGCCCACCACCGTGGCCCGGCTGAAAGTGACGGGCAACACCCTGGACGTGGAAATCGTCGAACTCAAAATATGAATGTGGAACAGCCGCCCCCGGCTGTTCTTTGGTGGCACAGGCTTTCCAGCCTGTGCATGAGCAGGCGGGGGCGCCTGTCGCACCTTGTTGGGGTTCGCCCGCCTTCGCAATGCCAAAAAGCCGTGACCATTGCCGATATCAACGTTTTTTAGGCAGCCAATCATGAATTCATAGAGTTGAAAAATGGTGCAGGTAACGTGAATCCGACCATGAGGATGGAGAAATTCTATGCCCGTGATTTATCGGCATCTAACTCTCTGGGGGATGGTGATTCTCTGCGGTTTCCTGGGCTTTGCGGCAGCCGGGGGTTTTGCCAGGAAAAAGATGCGACCTCGGGGTTCCACATTCAAGTCCCGGAGTCCGGCCCCCTTGCCCAGAAAGTCAAGCAGTTGTGGCAGACCACCCGGCCCATCATCGAAGCCGACGCCGGGGCCAATCAAAGCGATGCCTATTACCAGGCCCGGCGCGCGCCGCTGTTCACCGCCTGGGTTAGGCTCCAGATGGATAGCTCCATCGCGACCGATTCCTCGGAAGACGTAAGCCGCCTCATCCCCCGTATCCTGGAGTTGATCGACCACGTCTATGGTTTCCCCGGCTTTCCCGAAGTCCAGCGGGTGGCGCAACGCAAAAAGGCCGGCCGCACGGCTTACCTCATCAAAGATATTGACCGGCGCCTGAGCAAGCTTCCTTAAGGGAAGGCGGAATGCCAGCGCCTCCAATCCTTAAGGGATTGGGGGTGGGGGCTTGGGGGAGTTTTTCGTAAGTGTAAGGGCAGGCGCCCTTAGCCCCCTCCCCCAAATATTTACGACTCTCCCCCCCTCCCCCAACCACCGGGCGTAGCCCGGAGCCCTGGCCTTGTCAAGGGCGGCAGCCCTTGCCCAACCAGTGAACAAAGAACCCTGCCCTTGCCAACTCCCTTGCCAACTCCCCTCAAACCCATGTAATATATCCCCATGAACCCCAAACGCCCCACTTACCCCTTTGCCGCGCTGGTCGGCCAGGAGCGCCTCAAGCAGGCCCTGATCCTCAACGCGGTGAATCCCCTCATCGGCGGGGTGCTCATCCGGGGCGAGAAGGGCACGGCCAAGTCCACCGCGGCCCGGGGGTTGGCGGAGCTGCTGCCCCCCATGCAGATGGTGGCGGGCTGCCCCTTCCACTGCGACCCAGAGGCCACGGAGCTGATGTGCGATTCCTGCCGCCGGCGCCGGGGCCAAGGGGAGGCCCTGCCCCGCCGGGAGCGGCCCATGCCCGTGGTGGACCTGCCCCTGGGCGCCACCGAGGACCGCCTCCTGGGCGCCATCGACCTGGAAAAGGCCATCAAAAGCGGCGAGAAACATTTCGAGCCGGGGCTGCTGGCCGCGGCCAACCGGGGGATTCTGTATGTGGATGAAGTGAATCTCCTGGACGACCACCTGGTGGACGTGCTACTGGACGCCGCGGCCATGGGAGTCAACGTGGTGGAGCGGGAAGGTATTTCGTACGCCCACCCGGCCCGCTTTATCCTGGTGGGCACTATGAATCCAGAGGAGGGGGAGCTCCGGCCCCAACTCCTGGACCGCTTCGGCCTGTGCGTGGAAGTGACGGGCCTGGCCAACCTGGAATACCGCATGGCCGTGGTGAGCCGCAGGCTGGCCTTTGAGGCCGATCCCGAAGGATTTTGCCGGCAGTGGCAGGCGGAGCAGGAACTCTTGCGCCGGGCCATCATCTCCGCCCGGGAGATTCTCCCCCGGGTCACCTTCGCGGACGACATCCTGCGCCTCATCACCCTGATTTGCCTGGACCAGGGGGTGGACGGCCACCGGGCCGACATTTACATGCTCAAGGTAGCCCGGACTTTGGCGGCCTATCATGGCCGGGAGACGGTTAGCGACTCCGACGTCCGGGAGGCCGCGGAACTGGTGCTGCCGCATCGTCTGCGGCGCAAGCCCTTCAGCGACTCCCGCATGGACGACCAAAAGCTGGAGGAGAGCTTCCGCAAACACCGCGAGGAACAGGAGCAGCGCCGGATGCACCAACCCGGCCCGCCGCCGGGGGCCCCCGCGTCGGAGGCCGGGGAGATCTCTTTAATCGCCGAACGGACCGCGGCGCCCGGGGAGACCTTCCCGGTGCGCCCCTTGGAGCTGCCCCCGGACCGTCAGACCCGCAAGGCCCCGGGCAGCCGCACCCGGGCCCGATCCGACGACCGGACGGGCCGTTACGTGCGCCCCACCCTGCATAAAGGCGCGGGGCCGCCGGATGTGGCCCTGGACGCCACCCTTAGGGCCGCCGCGCCTTTTCAGGCGGTGCGGGAGAGAGGCAACCTGGCCCTGGCCATCAAGGACCCGGACCTGCGCTACAAGGTGCGGGAAAAGCGCATCGGCCGCCGCATCCTCTTCGTGGTGGACGCGTCCGGCTCCATGGACGCCAACCGGCGTATGTCGGAGACCAAGGCCGCCATCCTCTCCCTGCTCCTGGACGCCTATCAGAAGCGGGAGAAAGTCGGCCTCATCGTCTTCCGGGGCCTTGAGGCCAAACTGGCGCTGCCCTTCACCCACAGCGTCGATCTAGCCCGGAAGCTCTTAACCCGCCTTCCCACCGGCGGCAAGACCCCGCTCCCCCAGGCCCTGAACTTGGCATACGAATTGCTGCAAAAAGAGAAGAGCAAGCATCCCCAGGACGCCTTTCTGATGGTGCTCATCACCGACGGCCGGGCCAACATCAGCCTGGGGGGCGGCGTGCCGGTTACGGAGGCCAAAGAACTGGCCGGGCAGATAAAAACTTTGGGGGTCAATTCTTTGATTCTGGACACGGAAAAATTCGCGCCCTGCCTGGACCTGGGCTGCCTGCCGGAGCTGAGCCGGATTCTGGGAGGGCAATACCATAATCTTGACACCCTCCGGGCTCCGGAGGTGGTGGCCCGCATTGCCGCGACGTGGGGCGGATGAGAAGAAAAGTTTTCTGTTTTCGGTTTTCTGTTGAGTTGGGTCCCGGGATTCATTTGCTGGCTCATAACCATTAACCCAAACCCTTTCCCTCAACCCCCGCATTGCGGCGGATGAGGAGAGGCTTAAAAGCCCGGCTTGCCGTGCCCCATGGGGCATAGGCGAGGACGCCTGTTCCGCCGGTCCACCGAGGGGGGTTGGTTTTTCCCTCGAGAATGGTTATAATAAACTCCGGCAGGCGCCAAACCCTAACCTTTAGAAGGAGTACCGCATGAAACATAAAGCGTCGGGTGTCCTATTATGCCTTGTGGCCCTATTCGCCTTGGCTCTCTTTGTAACTCCCGGGGTGGCGGCCACTGGCCCTCCCCCCAATGACATAGTTACCCTAAGGGCGGATATTGTTGTTGGTGTTGGTGACTTTGGGGAGGCCACCATCTTTACCAGGATTCATCGTGACGGGAAAACCACCTCACATTTTGCCGTACCCTCCAAAAAAGTCATGGTGGTAACCGACGTGGAATGGGTGGTGAGCGCCGGCAGTGAGAAAAATGTTCAGTTCTCCCTTTTCTTCAAGAATAATTTGGTGTATGCCGCGGCCATGAACCTCCAGGGGCCCCCAGGGCCCGATGCCCTGCTCCACGGCATATACCGGGACCGCCTGAATATCGGCATTGCCATGAACAACAATAATTTCAGCGCCCAAGTTATCGCCAGCAACCCGACGAGTGTCACGGTGTTCCTGCGGGGATACCTTACCGGTAATTAATAATTTTGAAATTTTTCGGTAGGGGAGGCCTCCGTGCCCGCCATCTTTGAAATTAACGTGGAGGCGCGCCGCTGCGGGTAATTAACCTGCCATCATCTGCGTGCATCTTGCGTACATCTGCGGTAACAAATAATAAGGGCGACGCACATGCGTCGCCCTTTCTATTTCCTCTGACTGGCACAGGCTGAAAGCCTGTGCCGCCAGAATATTATACCGTTTTCGGTTTTCGGTTATCGGTTTTCGGTCAAAAAGACCAGGGTTTTCAATAAATTATAATTAAGTTTGTTGCATTGGAAACAGAACTTGGCATTATGGGGTTGGGAGGCAGGAGTTTGAGGGAGGGGACATGGGCCGCTTACGAAAAAGCCCCTGCCTCCTCCCTCAAGAGCATTTCCCGCAAAAAATTCAGGGGTTAAGGACCTCAGGCCCTTAACCCCTGAAAATAATTGATTAGCCCCGCTTTAAAGCTTAATCAACCCCGCGGCGGCTTTGGCGGCCAAGACGGTGTTTTTCATGAGCATGGTGATGGTCATGGGGCCCACCCCGCCGGGCACCGGGGTGATGAAGGAGGCTTTTTCCTTGATGGCCTCGAAGTCCACGTCGCCGGCCAGGATGGCCTTGCCGGTGGAGGACATGCCGATGCGGTTGACGCCCACGTCGATGACGCACACGCCGTCTTTGACCCAGTCGGCCTGGATGTATTTGGGCACGCCGGCCGCGGCGATGAGGATGTCGGCCCGGCGGCAATGTTCAATAATCTTGTCCTTGGGGGTGCCGGTGTGCACGCAGGTAACGGTGGCGTTGGCGCCGACCTTCTTCTGGAGCATGATGGCCACCATGGGTTTGCCCACGATATTGGAGCGGCCCACCACCACCACTTCCTTGCCCTTGGGGTCGCCGTAGGCCCGGGCGATGAGTTCCTGGCAGCCCGCGGGGGTGCAGGGCAAAAACACGTAGTTGCCGATCAGGATGCGGCCCACGTTCACGGGATGGAAGGCATCCACGTCTTTATCGGGGTTGATGGCCAACAGCACCTTGTTGGAGTCGATGTGCTTAGGGAGCGGCAACTGAATCAGGATGCCGTGGATCTTGGGGTCCTTGTTGTATTTCTCAATCAGGGCCAGCAGAGCGGCCTCGGGGATGTCCGGGGCCTGGTTGTCCTGGATGGAGAAGAACCCCAACTCGTGGGAGGTTCTCTGTTTGGCGGTGACGTAGCTGATGGACGCGGGGTCTTCGCCCACCAGGATGGTGACCAGACCCGGGGTTACCCCATGTTTGGTTATGAGCTCATCTACCTCGACTTTCAATTCCGCGCGAATCTGGGCGGCCACCTCGGCGCCTTTAATTAATGTCGCAGCCATTTAACCGGCCTCCTTGACTTGTGATATTTTTCATTTATTAACACCAATCTTCCCAACCCGTCAATGGAAAAATTGAGGTGCGGCATTATCTCCGGACCGGGGCAACTGCTTGACAATCCCCGAATTTCCCCTAACTTGAGAACTACGGGGCAGTGAACCCGACTGCGCCCAAAACTCTACAGGTAGTCATTCACAGGCCTTTAGCCCACCCGTAAATTATGAAAAATCCTGATGAGCATACTCCTAACTTTGAACTTTGAACCTTGAACTTTGAACTTTTCAGACCAGGAGGTTAGCGCCGTGAAGGAAAATGTGAAAGAGCGCCGACAGTTACCCCGTTATCCACTGCAGTTGCAGGTTAAGGAAATTAACGGCAGCCCCGTGATGGACACATATCTCATAGATATCGGTCCCCTGGGGGCCAGGCTGAAAACCGCCCTGCCCTTCAATGCCACGGATTTGGTGGAATTAATCGTTGACCTGCCGGTTAAGGAAAAGGAGAGACGCCTGTTGGGAGAGGTGGTGTGGTTGGATTTCTGGATGGCTTACCCGGGATACTTTATTTTGGGAATCTCCTTCCTGCAGCCCTGCTGGGACCTTCCTTTTTCGGATCAACAATAATTATTCCTTCCGCGGCTGATTCCGACTTAAGTGTTTATTTTTTTTCAAAATCAGATAAAATTATTATGTTAAAAAACGTTCTGGAGTGAAGCAACGTGGCGTTGATTGTGCAAAAATACGGCGGCACTTCGGTGGGCAACCCCGATCGTATCGCCAATGTGGCCAACCGGGTGGTCCAAGGTTGGCGGCAGGGGCACAAGATGGTGGTGGTGCTCTCGGCCATGTCCGGGGAGACGGACCGCCTCATCAATCTGGCCAAAGAACTGGCGGAGGACCCGGACCCCCGGGAGCTGGACGTGCTTTTGGCCACCGGGGAACAGGTGACGGTCTCCCTGTTCAGCATGTTTCTCCGGTATCAGGGGATTCCGGCCACTTCGCTGCTCAGCCACCAGGCCCGCATTTACACGGACAAGGCTTACGGCCGGGCCCGCATCATCGGCATCGACACCGCCCGCATCCGGGAGGAATTGAAAAAAAACCGGGTGGTGACGGTGGCTGGATTCCAGGGAGTGGATGAAGTGGGCAATATCACCACCTTGGGGCGGGGCGGCTCCGATACCACCGCAGTGGCCGTGGCCGCGGCCTTGAAAGCCGATCTATGCGAAATCTACACCGACGTGGACGGGGTCTATACCACCGACCCCCGCATTTACGCCAAAGCCCGCAAGCTGGAACGCATCTCCTATGACGAAATGCTGGAGATGGCCTCTTTGGGGGCCAAAGTCCTGGAAATCCGCTCCGTGGGCTTCGCCAAACGCTATGGCGTGCCCCTGGCGGTGCGCACCAGTTTCACCGACGCGCCGGGGACTTTGATGACGGAGGAGGACAAAGAGATGGAAGAAATTCCGGTATCCGGCGTAGCTTTGAGCCGCAACGACGCCAGGGTTACCGTCAGCCGGGTCCCGGACCGCCCGGGCATTGCGGTGAAGCTTTTCAAACCCATAGCCGACGCCAATATCGTGGTGGACATGATCATCCAGAATACCGGCATGGACGGCTATACCGACCTCACCTTCACCGTGCCCAGAGGCGACCTGAAAAAGACCCTGGACCGCCTGGGGCCCATCGCCAAAGACATCGGGGCCCAGCAGGTTTCCGCGGATGAACATATCGCCAAGGTCTCCATCATAGGAGTGGGCATGAAGAACCATCCCGGCATCGCAGCCAAGATGTTCGAGGCCCTGGCAACCCAGAACATCAACATCATGATGATCAGCACCTCGGAAATCAAGATTTCCGTGGTCATTGAAGATAAATACGGGGAACTCGCGGTCAGGGTGCTCCATGACGCCTTCGGGCTGGAGGCGACTCCGCCCCGGCGGTAAGTTTGAGTTGTTAGTGGTTAGTTGTTAGTTGACAGTTGTTAGTTGTTAGTTGACAGTTGTTAGTTGTTAGTTGTTAGTTGACAGTTGTTAGTTGACAGTTGACAGTTTCCGGTTTTCTGTTTTCTGTTTTCTGTTTTCTGTAAAAAAACAATTTCCGAAGGTTAAGTTACTGATTACTGGTTACTAACCACTAATCACTAACAACTAACAACTAATAACTGTCAACTAACCACTAACAACTAACAACTAAC
>CAZUBT010000101.1:0-10602 GCA_964618815.1 uncultured Desulfobacterales bacterium
AAAGCGGACAAATCATGTGCTATGAATTGCGGTCATATCATTTGCTATCGACAGCAAAAACTTTTTCTCCCTGTATCCATCTCTCCACCGGCCGTTCCCGGCTGAAAAAATCCCGCAGGGCCCGGGCGATATCCAGGGGGCCGCTCTGCAGGCCCATGGCCTTACAGCCTTCCATCAGGCCCGCCAGCACCGAGATAATGATCTCGTAGCGATGGGCGTAATATTCAAACCCGGTCAAAAGATTGGACTTTAAATCCCGCTGGCATTGCTCTTGATCCAGGGAGTGCATGGCCCGGCAGACCAGGGGCCTCAACGGATAAACCGAGCACCTGCCCTCCTGCGACAAGAGGGGGCAGCGCAGTTTCTGCCTGATTTGGGCGATCTGGGGTTTAGTCTTGCCGGCCCTGATCCGCAGGGATTTGATCACTCTCCCCAGGAGCCGCGCTTTCTCCGCGTCGGGGAAATTCAGGTCCACATAATGCCCCAGGAGCAGGGCCTCCGGGGCCGTCAGCTCCACCTGATTGATGCAGCAATAATGGCAGCCGGGTTGACAGACTATGGGTCTGGGCAAGGGGCTTTCCCATTCCAACCGGGATATCGCGTGATCGGCCCAGACCATGGCCTGCCGGGCCAGCTCCAGGGCGGTTCCGGCGGTCTTGTTGGCCTGGAGCATCTCCAGGACCGTGGCTTTTTGCCGGGCCGCCAGCGCTTGATCAATGGGACCCAGATGAGTCAAATAATCCATGGCTTTTTGTGAAAATACCCGAAAAATATTTTAACCACAGAGACCCGGAGAACACCGAGGGACACAGAGACTAACTATTATTCTCTGTGACCTCTGTGTCTCTGTGGTAAATGCTTATTTCTCCTTCATAGCTTACGCAAAATTCCAGCAGCGCACCAAATGCTCCCGGCCCACTTCCACCCAGGGAGGCTCCCCTTCACACAGGGTCCGGGCGTCGGGGCAGCGATCCCGGAAGAGACACCCCGGAGGCGGCTCCGCGGGCACATGGCCTTTAATCGCCGGCAGGCCCCCCCCGGGAGGGCGGTGAAAATCCAGCTTGGGCACGGAACTCAACAAGCCCCGGGTATAGGGGTGGCCGGGGTGCTTGAACAGCGCCGGGGTGGGGGCCGTCTCCACCATGAGCCCGGCGTACATCACCGCCACCCGGTCGGCGCTCTGGGCCACGATGCCCAGGTTGTGGGTAATGAACAACACCGCCAGGCCCATTTGGGCCTGAAGCGAGGCCAGGAGGGCCAGTATCTGGGCCTGGATGGTGACGTCCAGGGCCGTGGTGGGCTCATCCGCAATGAGGATTTCCGGCTCGCAGGCCAGGGCCATGGCCATCAAGGCCCTCTGGCGCAGGCCCCCGGAAAGCTGGTGGGGATATTGCTTCAGGCGCGTTTCCGCCTCGGGCAGCCCCACCCGGGTCAGGGCCAGGGCGGCCTCCCGCCGGGCTTCCCCATGACTCATGCCCCGGTGGAGGCAAAGCGCTTCCATGATCTGATCCCCGATGGTGAGCACCGGGTTGAGCGCGGTCATGGGCTCCTGGAAGACCATGGCGATGCGGTCCCCCCGGATCTGGCGCAGGCGGCTGTCGGGGCAAGTCGCGAGATCTTCCCCGCGGAAACGGATCTCCCCGGTCATCTCCGAGGTGGCCGGGGGCAGCAGGCGCAGAATGGACAGCGCGGTGACGGTCTTGCCGCAGCCCGACTCTCCCACCAGACCCAGAGTCTCCCCGGGCTGCAAGTCAAAGCTCACCCCGGCCACGGCCCGGACGCGCCCGGCCGGCGTGGCGAAGTGAACTTTAAGGTCGCGGATTTCCAGTAAATTCAAGGTTTAGGGTTCGAAGTTCAAGGTCTCTGGTCTTCCGGTTCTCAAGATGAGCTTGGGAACCGTAAGAAGAGTTAAACACCGAGACACAAGGGTCACAGGGGTACACAAAGAAACCGTTTGTTGATGCTCGAAGGCTTCCCTTTGGAGCATCCATTTAAAATTTTTCTTGGTGAACTTTTGTGCTCTCGGTGTCTTGGTGGTGAATTTTAAAGTAGTCGCCCGTGCTCCCCGAATGGCCGTGCGGCACAGGTTTGATGACTGTGCCGGCAATGGCGAATATCTACGCCTGAGCCCCCTCCTCCAGGGGAATCCGGATGCTGAAAGTGGAACCCTTTCCCGGGGCGCTGTCCACGTTAATGCAGCCGCCGTGCTGCTTCTCCACGATGAACTGGCAGATGGCCAGACCCAGGCCGGTGCCCTTTTCCTTGGTGGTGTAGTACGGCTGGAAGATGTTGGCCGCCACGTCGGGGGCCATGCCTTCCCCGGTGTCCGCCACGCTGACCTCCAGGTTGCCGTCCGTAACCCGGCTGGTGATGGTGAGTTCGCCGCCCCGGGGCATGGCCTCCAGGGCGTTTTTAAAGAGATTGAGGAGCACCCGGCGCAGCTGCTTGGGGTCGAAATTGGCGGGAGGCAGGGGGCCTTCTTTGATCTGGCGCACCTGGATGTGGTGCTCCTTGAAGGTTTCTTGAAAAAACTCCAGGGCTTCGTCCAGCACCGGGTCCAGGTTCCCCCAGATTTTCCGGGTTTCCGGCGGCCGGGTGAAGTCCTTCATCTCAGCCATCATGGCCTCTAAGCGGGCCACCTCCTCCGCGATGATGGTCAGCTTCCGGCGGGATTTGTCGTCCAGGCCGGGGATCTTCTGGAGCTGCCGGGCAAAGCCTCCGATGATGAGCAGGGGGTTTTTGATTTCATGGGTGATGTGGGCCACGGTGTTGCCGATGGCGGCCAGGCGCTCGGAGGCCAGCATCCGGTCTTCCATCTCTTTGTATTCGGAAATATCCCGCACGATGCCGGTGAAATACAGGTTGCCCTGGATCTCGGCCACGGAAAAGGAGATGCTCATGGGGAATTCCGTGCCGTCCCGGCGCTGGGCGGTGAGCTGCAGGTGTTTGCCGATGACGTGGGACTGCCGGGTGGCCACGTAGCGGCGGACATAATCCAGGTGGACCTCTTTATGAGGCGGGGGAATGATAATTTTTAAATCCTGGCCCAGGGCCTCCCGGCGGGGATACCCGAAAATCTTCTCAGCCCCGTAGTTATAGCCGATAATGGTCTGGTTCTCATCGATGGTGATGATGGCGTCCGTGGCGCTTAACAGGATGCCGGAGTTGATTTCGTGTTTTTGCCGGAGTTCCTGAAATTGACACAAAATCTTCTCCAGGATGGGAATCCCCGGGCCGGTGACCAGGTTGGTCAAGTCTCCGGCGGATAAATCCTGCAGGTCCGAGGTCCAGTTTTGCCAATCCAGGATGAGGTGGAAGTCCTCCGGGCGGAGTTCGGCAAAGAGCCTGATGGGCTGCTTCACCAGATACTTAACGATACCCAGGGTCACCGCCTCGGGTTGGAGTTCCGGAAGCGGGCCCGGGGGAGGCTCCATCTTGGCGGCGGAACCGGCTTTAAAAAACTCGATGTGCACGTGGGGATAGCCCAGGGAGGAAAAGGGCAAAGCCAGGGGCAGGCAACTGGCCGCTTCTCGATCCACCAGGATGGCGATGCGCAGGGTGTCGGGGTTCGGGGTCATGTTGGTTTCTGCTTAGAGAAGTTCAAAGTTCAAGGTTCAAGGTTCAAAGTTGGGAGTATGCCCATCAGGACTTTTCATAATTTACGGGTGGGCTGAAGGCCCATGAATGACTTTCTGGATGGTTTATTATAAAAAATAGCTTTCAGCAATCAGCCAAGATCAAAATTGCCGGAGACGACCAAAATGTAGGGTGGGCACAGCCCCCACACCTTTAACCGAACCGCCGAGGGCGGCTGTTCCACATGGCTTTAGGCCGGACACCGATGGTCATGAATAATACCAATTCGCCTTCAAACGTGTATTTTTCGTAGGGGCGAACCTTGTGTTCGCCCTGGAATGGTGGGCGAACATAAAGTTCGCCCCTACAGGTTAATACCTTTTTGATAGCAACCCGGTATTACGGGTTCTCAGTTTTCAGTTCCCAGGTTTAGATTTTAGGGCTACCCCCCTTTTATTACAGAAAACAGAAAACAGAAAACTAAAGAAATAGCGCGTCCGCCAGGCGGCCCAGGGCCGGAATGCCGTGGATTTCTGTTTCAAACAGGGGCACCAGGGCCCGCACCTGGCCGTCGAAGACCTTCCAGATGGTTTCCAAATGCTCCGCCTGCATGGCCCGGCGGTTCAGGATAAACTCCGAGATATGGGCCGATTTAGTCTCCGGGATGAGGCCGTTCACCACGATGCCGCCCACGGGGATGCCGAAGTCCTGGAACCAGTGCAAAAATCGGGTGATCACCGCGATGGGCAGGGCCTCGGGCAGGGTGACGAAAAAGAACGCGGTGCGCTCCGGGTCGGTGAGCAGGACCCGGGCCCGGCCCATGCGCTCCCGGAAATTCACCAGGTATTCCATCAAGGGGTCGGCTTCTTCCTTCTTCTTGGAGAAGGACAGGAGCTGGCGCAGGGACTTGGCGTCCTCCCGGCTCTTCATCATCTTGTCCACCCACAGGGAATAGACCTTGGACATGCCCAGGAGCCGCCGGGCATTGGCCGTGGGCGCGGTGTCGAAGACGTACACGTCGAATTTGCCGTCGAACATCAAATCCAGCATGTTCTCGAACATGGCGGACTCTTCAAACGCGGGGTTGAGCGTCGCCGCGTCCACGAACTCGTCGGCTTTGATGTGCAGGTCCGCGAACCGCAGGAACCAGTTGATCTTGTCCCGGATGTCTTTCTTGGCTTTTTCAATGGTGTCCTTGGTTTCAATCTCATAGGCGAAGGCCCCGTCCACTCCCGGCAGGGGAGTAACCTTGCCCAGGACATCCAGGTTCAGCAGCCCGGAGAGGGAATGTACCGGGTTGGTGGAGGCCAGCAGGGTCCGATGGCCTTGTTTGGCCAGCCAGACGGCCGTGGCCGCGGCCATCACGGTCTTGCCCACGCCGCCCTTGCCCCCGAAGAAGAGGAACTTCAAATCGGGCCGACTTCCCAGATACTGCCGCATATTGGTAGTGATTTGCTGGGTCATATTCTTCTCGAATTAAAGATAAACAGAATGGTGCGCGGTGCGCACCCTACACCTTCTCACTTGCACAGATACTCGGCCACCCGGGAAATCATGGGCAGCCCGGTGATATCCCGCTCAAACTCCGGCACCTGGGCCAACACCTGGTTGCCGAAGGTTTCCCGGATGCGGGCCAGATGGTGGTCCTGGTTCTCCAGGCGATGCCGGAAGAACTCGGGAATTTCCTGGGTCTTCAACTCCTCAGGCAGCACCCGGTTCACCAGGTATCCGGACAGGGGCACCTTGAAGCGGCTGAACAACTCCGCGGCCTTGAGGGTGTCCAGGATGATCATTTCCTCGGGCACCAGCACGAAGAAAAACGCGGTGCGCTCCCGGTCCGTGAGGATGCGGGAACTGGCCTGGATGCGGTCCTTGATATACAGGAGCTCCCCTAAGATGGCGTCTTCATCCATGGCCTCATCCCGCTGGAGGTGGGCCGCCACCTGGTCGTACTCCCGCATCTGCTCCCGGAGCGTGGTGATTTTCTCGATCCAGGCGTCGTACACCGTGGCCATGGACAGGTAATACAGGGCATGGCCCAGGGGCACCAAGTCGTAGATATAGTAATCGTAATCGCCGGCCACCACGATGTCCACCACCGCGTCGAAGATGGCGGATTCTTCCATGGCGGGTTCCGCGGACGCCGCGGCAATGTAGGTCTCCACCTCTTCGGGGAGGTCCTTGAAGCCGTACATGTCCCGGATCTTCTGGCGAATCTCGTCCTGATAGGCCTTGATGCGTTGGTCCGCGTCGATCTCCTGGGCATAGAGGTTGTCCATGATCTGCACCGGGCCCTTACCGAAGATGTTCTTCTTGAAGATATCGCTCAAGGAGGCCTGGGGGTCCACGGAAAAGACCAGGACTTTATGCCCCTGTTGGGCCAGATAGTAGCCCACCGCGGCGGAGAAGGTGGTCTTGCCCAGACCGCCCTTGCCGCCGAACATCAAGTAGCGCCGTTCCGGATGCGCCTTGAAAAAAGGTACTAATGAGATGGGACACCTCCTTCCCCCTGCCGGGCGATGACAATGGCAAAGGGAGAAAAATATTTATTTGGGTATTCCTGGGGCGGGCCGGAATTGGCCCAGGCCTGGGACCAGCCGGAGGCGTTGCGGGGAACGGTCATGGGTGCGTCTTTAGTACAGTTTTCGGTTTTCTGTTAAAAAACCAATTATTCTGCCAGGAGGGCATCGGCTTCCGCCAGGACGGCATCCAGATCATAGCCTTTCCCGGCTTCAATCTCCCACTCCCCCATGGCTAAGAGACGCAAGAGTTCCTTGTCGCGTTCGGGGCCCTCAAATGATTCCACACTGAACATTGCCGCGGCTCCCCTTACGCCAACGCGTCGGTGAGGTCTTTCTCCCGGAGCATCCGGCGCTTCCAGGTGGAAATCTGGGGCACCACATAGGGCAGCAGCCGGAGGGAATAATAGGGCGGTAGCAAGGGCACGCCCACCAGGTCCCCCATGGTCACCAGGATGAACAGGTGCTCCATGTTGGCCCGGGTCTTCAGGGCAAACCGGGCCGAATCATGGGTCGACATGCCGTAGATGAATTCTTTGACGGCTTTAAGAAAGCCGCGTTTTTCTTTTTCGGTCATAAAATGCCTCTCTTCCGAAAAGGGCGGGGAAACCCCGCCCCTACGGGTCAGGTTATGGGGGGAGGGGGCTAATGGATCACAGGCTAACCCGTCATGGTCATAATGTTGACCACCCCTGGTTATGAAAATCCCCCCGGCCCTCCCCTCAAACTCCCCTCCCAACCCCCTTCAAGGGGTTGGGGGTGAGGGTTTGGGAGAGGGGGCCAGGGGCCGTCGGCCCCTGGCCCCCTTTCCCAAAAGACTTTTGCAAAAGCTTCCATGGACAACACATTTTTTACAGAAAACAGAAAACAGAAAACCGAAAACGCAACATCACTTCGCTTCCGCCGGCGCCGCGCCCGCGCCGGGCTCCCGGTAGCGGCGCAGGGCCTTGATGCCGTCATAGAGGAGGATGAACGCGGCCACCACCAAAAACAGGGCCACGATGCCCATGAGGCCGTTGCCCACCACCGCCTCGAAGTGGCTCTGGCCGGTGGCCGCCTTGACCTGGCCGGTGACCACCTTGCTCAACAGGTTAAAGGAGGTGTAGAGCAAGGCCGCGATGGTGGTGATGAACATGAACCACATGGGTATGAGTGTGAAGAGGGCCTTCTTCCCCTGGGACAAGAGCCACAGGGACGCCACCAGCAGGGCCAGGGAGGCCAGGAGCTGGTTGGCGCCGCCGAAGAGAATCCACAGGAACTGCCACCAGCCGGTCTGGACCAGGAGCAGGGTGAGGGCCGCGGCGATGAAGGTGGCCACGGTGCCGTGGCGCAGGATGGGAGAGTAATCCCCCACCAGTTCCACGGTGGCCACTTTCATGAAGCGCAGCACCAACTGCATGACCGTCAGGGCCAGGACGACGATCATCACTGTGCCCAGGGTCTTGCCGTAGGATAACGGCAGGCCGACGATGTGCAGCAGGTTGGAGATCCCGGTGGCGAACACCGCACCCGGGCCGCCGGTCTTCATCAGGTCTTTATACTGGGCAAAGGGGATGGCCGCGCCCGCGGTCATCAGGGCCACCACCCCCAGAACCATCTCCGTGAACATGGAGCCGGCCAGCACCGGTTTGGCGTCGGTTTCGGACTCCAACTGGCGGCAGGTGCCGGAAGTGGACACCATGGCATGCCAGCCGGAGCAGGCCCCACAGGCAATGGTGACGAAAAGGATGGGCCACAGGGGGCCGATGCCGATGGTAAACTGGGTATAGGCCGGGGCCTGGACCACCACCGGGGCGATCCCCAACATCGTGCCGAAAAGTCCGCTCACCACGATGCCCACGATGCCGCCCACCAACCCGAACATGACGATATAGAAGGCCACGTAATTGAGGGGCAGGGCAAAGCGCCAGATGGGGAGAATGGCGCTGATAAAGCAATAGGCCACGGCAAACAGGCCCCAGGTGAATTTATTGGAGGCTATCGCGGTCCCCAGAATTTTGTTGGCGGGGAACATTTCCCCCAGGGAGACGCCCACCAGGGCAATGGTGACGCAGACCACGGTGATGAGCAGGATGTTGAGCCGCCAGCGGTAGATCATCTGCCCCGCCAGGGCCCCGGCTCCAGCCAGGATGAGCATGGCCAGGGGGCCGGATTGCAGCTTGACCAAGGCTCCGGCCACGACTCCCCCGAAGGCGCCGGCTAAGAGCAGCAGGTAAAAATAGATAAAGGAAAGGAGGATGAGGCGGGCCCGGGGGGAGATCAATTTATAGCTCAAGCCTCCCAGGCTGAGGCCGTCGCAGCGCATGGAGGTCATGCCGGCCACATAATCATGCACCCAGCCGATGAACAGCACTCCCAGTAAGAGCCACAGCAGCGCGGGCAACCAGCCCCATTGCAGGGCGATAATGGCCCCCACCACCGGTCCGGCCCCGGCGATGCTCTTGAACTGGTAGCCGAAGAGCACATATTTGGAGGTGGGCATGAAATCCACCCCGTCCATGTACATCTTGGCGGGCGTGACCTTGTTGGGGTCGGCCTGAATCACCTCCCGGTCCACATAGCCGGCATACCAGCGGTAACCGCCGTAGGCCACCGCCAGAGCTCCCAGGATGACGAAAATTGCATACATGACGCCGTCCTCCTTCTATGAATGCGATGAAGAATTATGGTAAATCTAACCCCGGGCAGGTCCCGGAGAAGGTGCTCTTCACGGCGTTCCTGGAGCTGTTGAACAAGAGTGAGGGGGGTGCGGAACTGCTCACTGCCCACTGCTCACTGGTTACTGCTTACTGCTCACTATCCTTCTCACCCCTCCCAGCGCTTAAACACCAGGGCCGCATTGGTGCCGCCGAAGCCGAAGGAATTGGACAGGGCGTAGCGGATGTCCGCCTTCCGGGCCTGGCCCCGCACATAATCCAGGCCTTCGCATTCCGGGTCCACTTCATCCAGGTTAATGGTGGGCGGGGCGACGCTGTGATTGATGGCCAGGATACTGAAAATCGCCTCCACCGCGCCCGCGGCTCCCAACAGGTGACCGGTCATGGACTTGGTGCCGCTCACCAACAGGCGGTCTTTGGAGTTGTGAAAGATCTGCTTCAGGGCCTGGGATTCATTTCTATCCCCCACGGGAGTGGCGGTGGCGTGGGGATTGACATGGTCGATGTCGTCGGGAGAGATGCGGGCGTCTTGCAGGGCCAATTGGATGCAGCGGGTAGCCCCCTCAATGTGGGGGTCGGTAATGTGGTGGGCGTCACCGGTCATCGCGAAGCCCACGATTTCGGCATAAATCCGGGCGCCCCGGGCCAGGGCGTGCTCCATCTCTTCCAGGCCCAGGATGCCGGACCCTTCCGACATGACAAAGCCGGCGCGCTTGACATCAAAGGGGCGGGACGCGGCTTCGGGATTATCGTTATAGCCGATGGCCAGGGCCCCCATGCGATAAAACGCGGTCATGGTGAGCAGCGTCACTGCGGCTTCGCTCCCCCCGGCGGCCATCATGTCCGCTTCCCCCATCTGGATGGAGCGGTAAGCCATGCCGATGGCATGGGCCCCCGCGGCGCACGCGGTGGACAGGGCGATATTGGGACCCTTGGCCTTAAAGCTGATGGACACGTTGCCCGCGGCCAGATTGGGAATCATTTTGGGGACCAGAAAGGGGGAAACCCGGCGCACCCCTTCATACATGAGCTTTTGAACCCCT
The DNA here is from genome assembly GCA_964618815.1 of uncultured Desulfobacterales bacterium. Taxonomy (GTDB): domain Bacteria; phylum Desulfobacterota; class Desulfobaccia; order Desulfobaccales; family 0-14-0-80-60-11; genus CAZUBT01. The sequence goes on from CAZUBT010000101.1 coordinate 9,796, forward strand.
TCCTCCCAGGAGCTGACCCCGCCCATGCCGCTGGCAATGATGACCCCGGCCCGCTCGGGATTCTCCTTCTCCAGGTCCAGGCCCGAATCATTGATGGCCTCCAGGCTGGCCGCCAGGGCCAGCTGGGTAAAGCGGTCGGAATATTTGATCTGCTTGAGGTCCTCTTTGGTAACCTCTTTCTTCCGGGCATAAAGGAGGCTTTTCAAATCAAATTCGGGGATCTCCCCCACGGTGAGGGGAAAATCGTCGGGCATCCGATACCGTTCCCGAAGCTCCTCCAGGTTGCCGCCTAAACGGGTGAATTGCTTGATTCCGGATTCGCCTTTGAGCAAGCGATTCCACACGGTGGGGACATCGAGTCCCATGGAGGTCACCATACCCATGCCGGTGACCACCACCCGCCGCATCGTCATGTTTACCTGCATGCAGCAAAACCTCCACCAAGAAAGCCAGGTTTGCCAGGAAAGGTCCATGGCAAGTTATCGCGAAAGCTCCCCGGGGAGCCCGGCAAACCTTGAGCTAAGATTCTTGAAGCATTGTAAAATACCCGCGCCGCTATTGCAATGATAACTTGTCCATCGCCTCTCGTCGGACCTCGGGGGAAATCGCGCCCCGCTATCAACAGCTATCAGCCCCGGGCAGCCGCCCATCAACTATTGTCTATAAATTATATAGGATATAAGCCAAAGATTCTATCCTGTAAATACCATAGCCAACCCGCCATTGACATATATGGCAGGTTGTTGAAAATGGGTAGTGACCCTCTAATGGTTGATAAATATCTTCATGGACATTAACTCTCTCAAT